>NZ_JAAIYB010000036.1 GCF_010894475.1 Myxococcus vastator | reverse complement strand
GTACAGCGTCAGTACCCTGGGCCTGCGCGGTCATCAGGAGCGCGGAGGCGGCGACGGCGAGCTTGGAAAGGAAGGGCTTCATACGCGGGGGCGGGTTCCCAGGGAGATGCGCGCGGGCTCGCCCCAGGACAACCAGCAGGTCATGGAAAATTTCCGGAGGCTGACACAGGTTAGACTGTCCGCCTCCTCATGGACATCCGGACACAGAGCGCGCTGCTGGCATCCATCATCGGGCTCGCCCTGGGCGTGTCCATGTTGCTGCGGCCCGGCAGGCCCAGGGTACTGACGCTGTACTCCGTCTTCGCGCTGACGGTGGCCGGCTACTACCTTTCGCTCTTCTTTCACAGCATCTTCCCGGCCGGCGACTACCCGTGGACATCTCGCATCTTCGTGGGCGCCACCCTCCTGGTGGGCTCGCTGGTGCCGGGCGCGGCCGTCGCCTTCTTCCTGGAGTTCCTGGGCGTCAGCAAGGGGACGAACCTGGTGGGCCGCCGGCTCGCCCTGCTGTCCGCCGTGCTGGGGCTGACCGTGGCCGTCACCCCCCTGGCCGACAAGCTCTGGGCCCGGGTGGGCATGGGCGTGTGGGTGCTGGGCACGTTGCTGACCTACGGCTCCTTGCTGCTCCACCGGGTGCGCACCACGGAGTCGCGCATCGAGAAGTTCCGGCTGGCGTACCTGGCCATTGGCGCGGGCGCGGCCATCCTCTTCTCCGCGCTGGATTTCCTGGTCAGCTTCGGCATCCCCTTCCCCACGCTGGGGTCGGTCTTCTCCACGCTGTACCTGTTCTTCCTGGCCCACACGCTGCTGCGGCTGCGGCTCATGGACCTGCACGAGCTGCTGGGCAAGATTGCCTCGCAGACGGTGCTGGCCAGCATCCTGGCCGCCGTCTTCACGGTGCTGACGGCGTGGGGGAAGGAGAACACCGGCCTCTTCCTCTTCAACACGGTGGTGGCCGCGTTCGTCATCCTCATCCTCCTGGAGCCGCTGAAGGTGAAGGTGGAGGAGATGGTGGTGCGCATCTTCTTCCGCGAGCGCTTCGCCCTCCTGGACTCGCTGGGCTCGCTGCGCGTGCGCATCGCGAACGTCATCGAGATTTCCGAGCTGGCCCGGCTGGTGCTGGACACGCTCCATGAGACGGGCCGCGTGACGCACGCCTCCGTGTACCTGCTGGCGGAGGACCGGCCCGGGTACCGGCTGCTGGACTCGCGAGGCCCGCTGCCGGTGGCCTTCCTGGACACGGCGGTGGCGCGCGGCCTGCTGTTCGCGGCGGCCAGCGGACAGAAGGCGGTGCTGCGGGAGAACGTGGAGCGCCGCATGGCCACCATGCGGCTGCAGGCGGTGGAGGGCAAGCGCTACCGGGACGAGCTCAAGCGGCTCAACGACACGCGCGCGGCGCTGGTGCAGGTGAAGGCCGGCATCGCCGTGCCGCTGATGGGCAATGACCGCGTCATCGGGTTCCTCAACCTGTGGGACGAACGGGTGCCGGAGGCCTTCGCGTCCGACGAAATCGCCATCATCCTGGAGGTGGCGGAGCGGCTGGCGACGGTGCTGGAGAACTCCAAGCTCTACGAGAAGATTCGCGAGCGGGACCGTCTGGCCGCGCTGGGTGAGATGGCGGCGGGGCTCGCGCATGAGATTCGCAACCCGCTGGGCGCCATCAAGGGCGCGGCGCAGTGCCTGGACCCGTCGCAGTTCCACGGCGAGGACGCCGAGTTCCTCGACGTCATCGTCGAGGAGGTCAACCGGCTCAACGGCGTGGTGACGGCGTTCCTCGACTACGCGCGTCCGATGAAGCAGAGCTTCGGCACCACCGACCTCAACGAGGTGGTGACGCGCACCATGCGGCTCATCCAGAACGACGTGCCCTCCAACCTCCACCTGGCCGTGGAGCTGGACTTGATGTTGCCGCGCGTGGACGGCGACGCGGAGCAGCTCAAGCAGGTGCTCATCAACCTGGTGCAGAACGCGGTGCAGGCGCTCGGGACGCGCGAGGGCCGCATTAGCGTGCGCACGGAGAAGCCGGAGCGCTTCGGGGAGCTGCGCAGCGCCGGCGCCGAGTTCGTGGAGGTGCAGGTGTCCGACAACGGCCCCGGCATTCCTCCGGACCAGCACCCGCACATCTTCGTGCCCTTCTACACGACGAAACAGAAGGGCACCGGCCTGGGGCTGGCCATCTGCCAGCGCATCGTGAAGAACCACGGCGGCAGCATCTCCGTGCAGAGCAAGGTGGGCGAAGGCACCACGTTCGTCATCCGCTTCCCCGCCCTCCCCTCCGAGCAGCAGCCCGCGGACGCCACCTCCGTGGAGGGCCTGCCCGCCGGGAAGCGGCCGTCGCAGTCCTTGTCCGTGCCCGACGAGCTGCGCGACGTGGGCAAGACCTCCCACGTGGAGGCCCGCGCCAAGCGGGAGCGCCGCAAGCGGCTCCGCGCGTAGCGACCGACACCGCTTTCGCCCCTGGGGGCGAGCCCCTATAGGGTGATTCCCATGAGCGCATGCCCTTTCTGCCAATCCGCGATGCAGCCCGCTCCGAGCGGTGAGCTTCCCCTGGAGACCTGTGGTGACTGCGGCGCCGTGTGGTTCGAAGGCGATGCGCTCGCGAAGGTCATGGGAGGCGCCGTCTCGGACGCGCTCCTGCGCCGCGCGAAGGACCGGCCGGGAAGCTGCAAGGGCTGCCACGGTGAGCTCCAGTCCGTTCCGGAGTGTCCCCACTGCTCGACACGCTCCCCCACCTGCCCGCGCTGCGGACATGCGCCCCTGCCCGTGGTGGAGGTGTTCGACGTCCCCCTGGAGGTGTGCTCGGGCTGCGCGGGGGTTGCCCTGGACGCGGGCGAGCTCCAGCAACTCCAAGCCGCCGTCAGCACGTACCGCAACGCGCCGCTCGACCTCCGGCCCACGGTGCGAATCGAAGGGAAGCCGTGCTGCGCCGCGTGCCGGCGAGACATGCTGCCAGCGCATGGTTTTGTATGGGAGGAAGCCCTCTACTGCGGAAGCTGCGCCCCGAGCGGCGCAACCCCGTTCACGGAAGAGATGGACAGCGGCAAGGGCGTCCCCCTCATCGTCCCCAGTCGGCGGGGGCCCGTGGTCAATGTTGGCGGCTTCGTCTCCGCCGGCATGATCTGGCTGCTCAAGCAGCTGACGTCCGGCTCCGGACCCACCTATCGCTTCTGACTCACGGCGGACGCCCGCAAGGCCTCACCCCAGTGACGCGGTCGCCTCGGCCAGCTTCTCCTGCGCGGCCTCCCAGCGGGCATAGAGGTCTTCCAGCTCGTCCTTGCTCGCGCGGTGCGTGTCCATCAGCGGCTTGGCGCGCGCGAAGTCGTTGTAGAGGGCCGGGTCCGCGAGCTGCGCCTCGCGCTCCTTCTGTCCGGCCTCCACCTCGGCGATGCGGGCCTCCAGCTTCGCGATCTCCTTCTTGAGGGGCCCCTCCACCACGCTGCGCCGCTGGCGCGCCTCCGCCTCCAGCCGCTTGCGGTCCTTCTCCGTCATCGGCCCGGAGGCCACCTTGTCGCCCCGCGCCGGGGCCGCGGCCTCCGCCGCCGCCTGCTGGAGCTTCTGCTGGTGGTACAGGTAGTCGTCCAGGTTGCCCGGGTGCGGCGTGAGCTTCCCGTCCGCCACCTCCCACACGTGCGACGACAGGCCGTTGATGAAGCTCCGGCTGTGGCTGACGAACAGCAGCGTGCCGCCGTAGCCCTTCAGCGCTTCAATCAACATCTCGGCCGAGTCCAGGTCCAGGTGGTTGGTGGGCTCGTCCATCAGCAGGAAGTTGGACGGCACCAGCAACAGCTTGGCCAGCGCCACCCGCGCGCGCTCACCCCCACTCAGCACGCCAATGGGTTTCTCCACGTCGTCGCCGCTGAAGAGGAACGCGCCCAGCACGCCGCGCACGTAGCTCTCCGGCTTGTCCGCGGCCAGCGGGCGCACCTCTTCGATGATGGTGTTCTGCCGGTTCAGCTTGTCCGCGTGGTGCTGCGCGTAATAGCCCACCACCACGTTGTGCCCCAGCGTCACCGTCCCGGTGTCCGGCGCCAGCTCACCAGCGACCATCTTCAGGAGCGTCGTCTTGCCCGCGCCATTCGCGCCCACCACGGCGATGCGCTGCCCACGCTCCACGCGCCCGGTGAGGCCGTCGTAGATGGTCTGCGCACCGTACCGCTTGGTGATGCCCTCCAGCGTCACCACGTCGCGCCCGCTCCGCTCGACCTCGGGGAAGCGGAACTTCATCGACGTCCGCTCCTCCAGGACCTGCACCTTCTCCAGCTTCTCCAACATCTTGGCGCGGCTCTGCGCCTGCCGCGCCTTGGTGGCCTTGGCGCCGAAGCGGTCGATGAAGCCCTGCAGCTCCGCGCGACGTGACTCCACCTTCTCGGCGCGGGCCCGGAGCAGCTCCTTCTCCTCGGCGCGCAGGCGCTTGTACTCGTCGTAGTTCCCCGCGTACTCGCGCACGCCCTCCACTTCCAGGGACACCACCCGGTTGATCTGCCGGTTGAGGAAGTCCTTGTCGTGGGAGATGAGCACCAGCGCCTTGTTGGAGCGGCGCATGAAGTCGTCGAACCAGGTGAGCGTGGGCACGTCCAGGTGGTTGGTGGGCTCGTCCAGCAGGAGCAGGTCCGGGTCCTGGAGCAGCAGCCCCGCCAGGGCCGCGCGCATCCGCCAGCCGCCGGACAGCGCGGAGGTGGGCTTGGCCAGGTCCGCGTCGCGGAAGCCCAGGCCCTTGAGGATGCGCTCGGCGTGGTGGCGGCCGTAGCGGTTCTCGAAGTCGTCCAACTCCGCGTGCAGGTCCGCCAGGGACTGGGACAGCTCCAGCTGGTCCTCCTCGTCCGTGGCGGCGGCGAGCGCCTCCTCGGTCTCCTTGAGGCGCGCCTCCATCGCATCACGGCCGGGCACGGTGCTCATCACCGCCTCCACCACGGTGCCCTCCGGCAGGCCGGCGATTTCCTGCGGCAGGTAGCCCGCGCGGGCCTTGCGGCTGTACTGCACCGTCCCCGAGTCGGGCTGGGCCACGCCCGCCAGGATTTTCATCAGCGAGCTCTTGCCTGTCCCGTTGGCCCCTACGAGGCCCACCCGGTCCCTGGGACCCAGCGTGAAGCTGTCCTGATCGAAGAGGACCTTCTTTCCGTACGAGAGGCAGAGGTCCTGGGCGATGACGAGGCTCATGGCGCCGGGGATGTAACAGCCCGCGGGCTCCTCGGGAATGTCGGATGTGCCTGCCCGTTCGCTCTGGGGCCCCACAGGGGCTTTCCGGGTTGGGCCGGGGCCTGTCTATACTCTGGCCCCACATGGCTGCCCCCTGTCCCCATTGCGGAAGCACCGACGGCGTCGACCACCTCTGCTCAGGCCAGAGCCTCCAGCTCCTCGGCCAGGTGCTCGACGGCCGTTATAAAATCGAAAGCGTCCTGGGCCAGGGCGGCATGGGCATGGTGTTCCGCGCCACCCAGACGTCCGTGCAGCGCCCGGTGGCGGTGAAGACGCTCAACCCGTCGCTGGCCGCCGCCCCCCAGTTCTTCGAGCGCTTTCGCCGGGAGGCGGAGCTCGCCAGCCGGCTGCGCCACCCCAACGTCATCACCATCTTCGACTTCGGCCGGTCGCCGGACGGCACCTGCTACTACGTGATGGAGCTCCTGGAGGGCGAAAGCCTGAAGGAGACGGTGAAGCGCCAGGGCCCCATGTCCCTGCGCCGGGCCTTGAGCCTCGTGGAGCAGGCGTCGCAGGGGCTGGCGCACGCGCACGCGGAGGGCTGCGTCCACCGTGACTTGAAGCCGCACAACATCATGGTGCAGCAGCTCAGCGGCCAGGACTTCGTCAAGGTGCTGGACTTCGGCCTGGTGAAGGCCATGGAGGCCGAGGAGGAGGAGCAGCTCACCTCCACCGGCCAGGTGCTGGGCACGCCCCAGTACATGCCGCCCGAGCAGGCCGGCGGCGAGTCCGTGGACCAGCGCTCCGACCTCTACTCCATGGCGGGCGTGCTCTACTTCTGCCTCACCGGCAGCTCGCCCTTCGGCGCGAACACGGTGCGCAAGGCGCTGACGGCGTCGCTCACCCAGCCGGTGCCCGCCGTCAACACCAAGCGCCAGGGCGCCCCGGTGCCGGCCGCGCTGGATGCCTTCTTCAAGAAGGCGCTCGCCCCGGAGAAGGAGGACCGGTACCAGAACGCGCAGGAGTTCATCGACGCGATGCTGGACACCGTGGCGGACCTCACCTCCGAGGAGCTCGACGCCATGCCGAGCGGCGGCGTCTCCAGCGCCAGCGAGCGCGGCAGCAACAGCCGCAGCCGCTCCAACCGTCAGGGCAGCCAGAGCGGCATCCGCTCCTCGCGGGTGGGCGCCGCGCCGACCCTGGGCCGGGGCTCCACGCCCTCCAACGTCGTCGTCGCCAGGACCCAGGGCGGCGGTGGCGGCGCCGCGTCCTCCCCCAGCCGCGGCCGCTCGCAGACGTCCCGGTCCGCGCCGCCTCCGCCCCCTGAGCCGGAGGGCATGTCCACCGGCAAGAAGGTGGCCCTGGTCGCCGTGCCGCTGGTCCTGCTGGGCATTGGCGCGGCCGTGGTCCTGGGCACCCAGGGTGGCGACGGCGCCCCCGCGACGCCGGTGGAGGTGAACGTCCCCCGCGATGCCTCACCGGCCACGACGCAGGTCGCGACGGGGACACCCGAGGAGCCGTCCCTCCTCACCGTGAGCCTCGCCTCGACGCCGTCCGGCGCATCCATCTACGAAGGCGAGGAGATGGTGGGCACCACGCCCACGAAGCTCCAGCTCCGCCGCGACAAGGTGCACTCCTTCAGCTTCCGCATGCCGGGACACCAGGACAAGGAGCTCACGCTCAACCTGCGCCGGGTGGCTGGGAATACACAGACGGCGAACGTGGTGCTGGAGCCCGTGCGAGCCGCGGGCCCCGGGCGTTCGCCACGCCCCCCGCCGAAGCCGGCGAGCCCGTCCGGTCCGGACATCTCCGTCTTCGAGTAGTCCCCACCGAGGGGCGCGCGGGAGCGCCGCGGTGCCCCCGGTCGGTCCTTCCGCCATCCGCGTCAGGCGAGCTTCGCGAGCGTCGGGAGGACTTCCCCGCTCCTGCCCACGACGCGGTGCTCGAAGCGGTTGGAGTTCTCCGCCGGGTCCAGGTTGACGAGCCACGTGTCCCCGCCGGCCTTGCGCACCTGGTCCACGATTCCAGCGGCCGGGTACACGGCGCCGGACGTCCCCGCCGCCAGGAAGACGAGGCGTCTCCCCGAGGTGGCGGCCCGCAGCGAGAAGTCCTCGATGCGCTGGATGTCCGCCGGGTCCAGGTACTCGCCGAACCAGACGATGTGGGGCCGCAGCTGCTTGCCACACGCATCGCACTCGGGCACCGACCCCGTGGGGTACACGGTGGCGTCGTCGAACGGGGGCCGCTCGCAGCGGCTGCAGCGCGTCTTGAAGAGGTTGCCGTGCATCTCCACCACCCGCTGACTCCCGGCGCGGGTGTGCAGGCCGTCGACGTTCTGGGTGGCGAGCAGGAAGCGGTCCCCCAGGTGGCGCTCCCAGGCGACGAGCGCCTCGTGGCCCGGATTGGGGTGGACGGCGGCGGCGCCCTTGCGGCGCTCCGAGTAGAAGCGCCACACCCGCGACGGATCCTTCCGGAAGCCCTCGGGCGACGCCACGGCCTCCACGGGTTGGTCCTCCCAGAGTCCGCTCATCCCACGGAAGGTGGGGACTCCGCTCTCAGCGGAGACTCCCGCGCCCGTGAGAACGAGCAGCCAGGTATTCGAATCGAGGATGAGCGAATCCATGTCGGCTCCTGTGCGGCGGAAAGCGAATCAAGCTATGGAGGGGACGCTGACTCTACCGGGGCCTGACGCTCCCGGAGGTCGCCTTGCGAGGTCCCATCATGGCGGAAGTCACTCTGGATCTGCGCGGCATGCCCAAGGCCGAAGCCTACGCCGAGCTGAAGCAGCACGCGCGCGCGGTGCTCGAGGGCATTGATGATGACATCACCGGCATGGCCACCATGAGCTGCCTGCTGCACCACGCCTTCGGGCACCTGTGGACGGGCTTCTATCGCGTCGTCACGCCGGGGAAGCTGCTCCGCGTGGGCCCCTACCAGGGCACGCTCGGGTGCCTGGAGATTCCCTTCGGCAAGGGCGTGTGCGGCGCCGCCGCGGCGAAGGGCGAGACGATGGTGGTGGCGGACGTCCACGCCTTCCCGGGCCACATCACCTGCGACGGACGCTCGACGTCGGAGATTGTCGTCCCGGTGTTCGGCCGCAACCGGGAGCTGCTCGCCGTGCTCGACATCGACTCCGAGCACAAGAACACCTTCGACGAGGTGGACCGCCGCGAGCTGGAAGACCTGGTGCGCTGGTTCCAGCGGTAGCGGCGGCCCGCGGCCGGGCGCTCAGCGCGCGCGGGCGTACGCCACGGCGAGCTGCCCGGCGAAGCGCGCGTTGTGGGTGAGCAGGGCCAGGTTGGCCTTGAGCGTCTTGCCCCCGGTGCGCTTCGCCATCTCCGACAGGAGGAAGGGCGTCACGCCCTTGCCGCGGATGCCCTGCCGGTCCGCGTCGGCGAGCGTCGCGGCGATGTGCAGCTCCACCTCGTTGCGAGGCAGGGACGTCTCCTCGGGCGGAGGCACGGTGTAGAGCACCCCGCCCTGCTTCAGCGACTCGAAGCGGGCGCGGGCGATGCGGGCGGCCGTGTCCACGTCATCCGCGCGGTGCTCCAGGGGAATCCCGGAGCCACGGCTGTAAAAGGACGGCAGCTCGTCCGTCCCCACGCCGATGACGGGCACGCCGGCCGTCTCCAGCAACTCCATCGTCTTGGGCAGGTCCAGCACGGACTTGGCGCCCGCGCACACCACGGCGACGGGGAAGCGCGCCAGCGCGGCGATGTCCTGGGAGATGTCGAAGTGCTCCGACGCCCCGCGGTGCACCCCCCCAATGCCGCCGGTGGAGAAGACCCGGATGCCCGCGGCGGCGGCCATTTCACACGTGGCGCTCACGGTGGTGCCACCCGTGGCGCGCGTGGCCATGGCGACGGCCAGGTCCCGGGAGCCCAGCTTGAGCAGGCGCTCCTTGCCCTCCGCCAACCGGCGCATCTCCGGCTCCTCCAGCCCGATGCACAGCTGCCCATCGATGATGGCGGTGGCGGCGGGAACGGCGCCAGCGCGGCGGATGGCCTCCTCACATGCCCGGGCGGCGGCCAGGTTGTCCGGATAGGGAAGGCCCTGGGCCACGACGCTCGTCTCCAGGGCCACCAGCGGTTGGCCGGCCTCGAGCGCGCGACGCACCTCTTCCGAAAAGCGTAGGTCCATGCCCAGGCGTTTAGCATGCCCGTCTCCCAACGTCGGCTTGCGCGCGCGGCCCCTGGGGCCTATTCCCCTGCCGCCGTGTCCACGTCCACCACCGCCGTCGTGCCCGCCCCTTCGCGCGGCTTCTCCGCGTCCGACCTGGCCATCGTCGGCGTCGTGGTTGTCTGGGGCACCAACTACACGGTGGTGAAGGAGGCGATGGAGACGCTCCCGCCCCTGGCCTTCATGTCGCTGCGCTTCACCATCGCGGCGTTGGCCATGGGCGCGTTGCTCCTCGGCGTCGAAGGCTGGAAGCCGCTTCCCCGCCCGGTGTTCCTCAAGCTGCTGGGGCTCGGGCTGGTGGGCAACACCGTGTACCAGTTGTGCTTCATCCTCGGCCTGGCGAACACCTCGGTGGCGAACAGCGGGATGCTGACGGCGGTGACGCCGGTGCTGGTGGCCACGCTCGGCGCCCTGTTCGGCGTGGAGCGGCTCACCCGCCCGCTCGTCGCGGCCCTGGGCCTGGGCGTGGTGGGGATGCTGCTGGTGCTGGGAGGACGCGGCGCGTCCCAACATGGCGCGTCCTCGCTGGGCGACGGGCTCATCGTCGGCGCCAGCCTCTGCTGGGCACTCTACACGGTGGGCATTCGCACCGTGGGCCCGGAGGTGTCCGCGCTGCGCATCACCGCCATCAGCATGCTGACGGGCGCGCCGGGCGTGGTGCTCGCGGGCGTGCCCGAGCTGCTGCGCCTGGAGACCCAGAACATCACCGCCGGCGCCTGGGCGGGCGTGGTGTACTCGGCGCTGGTGCCGCTGGTGCTCGCGTACTTCATCTGGGGCCGCACCGTGCAGAGGGTGGGCAGCAGCCGCGCGGGCCTCTACAACACCGGCATCCCCGTGGTGGCCGCCCTCACGGCGTGGGCCGTGCGCGGAGAGCGCCCCACCTGGATGCAGGTGCTCGGCGCGGGGCTCGTGCTCACCGGCGTGCTGCTCAGCCGGCGGAAGTCGTAGGCCCCGCGGCCTGACTCACTCCCGGCGACCCCGCTCCACCGCGAGTCCGTACTCCTCAATCTTCTTGTCCAGCGTGGGCCGGCTGATGCCGAGCAGCTCCGCGGCGCGGACCTTCTTCCCCGACGCCTCGCGCAGGGCCTCGGCGATGGCGTCGCGCTCCAGCCGGGCCACGCGCCCCTGCAGCGTCTTGTCGCCCTCGTCGCCGCCCTCCTGGAACTCCGGGGGCAGCTGCAGCGCGCCCACGCGGCTTGACGCGTACAGCAGGCCCAGGCGCTCGCCCACCAACTCCAGCTCGCGCAGGTTCTGCGGCCACGCGTACTCCATCAGCAGCCGCCGGGCCTCGGGACTGAGCGTCGGGGGTTCCTTGCGAATCCGGCGGGCCGCGCGCGCCGCGAACTGCTCCAGCAGCGGGAGCACGTCCGCGCGCCGCTCACGGATGGGCGGAGCGTCCAGCTCGAAGCCCGACAACACCCGAGCCAACGAGGACTCCACGTCACCACGCGCCGCCAGCAACGTCACCGACGCGGGCGCGGTCGCCAGCACCCGCACATCCACGGGCTCCTCGCCCCCCTGACGCGCGGGCGCCGAGCGCCGAGCCAAGGCCCGCGCCAGCCGCTCCGCGGCGGGCCGCGCGAGCGACTCCACGTGGAGCAGCACCAGCGAGCCCCCATCCGCGCGCAGCAGCGCGGACACGACGGGCGGATGCCCGGGCGCGCTCGCCCTGCCGAACAGCGCCTCCTCCACGGCCTCGGCGGGCTCCCGGCAGTCCACCACGATGAAGGGCCCCAGGGCCCGAGGCGAACGCGCATGGACGAAGCGGGCCAGCAGCGCCTTGCCCACGCCCGGCTCGCCATGAATCACCACCGGCGCGGCGCTGGCGGCCACCCGGCGCGCCAGCTCCAACAAGGCCCGCAGCGGCCGGGACGTACCGGAGAGCGCGGCCACGGGCGGCTCCGCCTCCACGCGGGAGCGCACGGTGGTGTAGGCCTCGCCACCCAAGCGTCCCAGCGCCGCGAGCAACTGGCCCTCGCCCTCGCTGAACTTCGGCTCCGCCCGTGTCACGTACAGCACGCCGAAGGGCATGCCGCCCGAGGCAACCAGGGGCGCGCAGAGGGTGTCATCCGTCTGGACGAGCTCCTTGCGCTCCAGCGCGGCTTGCGCCAGCGCGCGCGGCATCGTCAGCGCCTCCGCGCCCGCCACCGCCGCGGTGAGCAAGCCATCACTGCTGCCCAGCAGCGCGGCCGCGCGGTCGGCATTGAGCGCGTGCGCGACCTCGTCCGCCAGGCGCCGCAGCACCAGGGCGCCACTGGTTGCCCCCAACAAGGCAATGCCCGCCGAGTACATCGCCGCCGCCGTGCCCACGTGAGGCAGCACTTCTTCAATCGGAACCTGCCCGACCTTCTCCGGCCCATCGGCCACCAGCGTCACCGGGGGCGGCTCGAAGAGGGCCGTCGTCGCGCCCACGCGCACCTGGTCACCGGGCTTGAGCACCACTTCGCCCACGAGGCGCTCGCCGTTGACGAACGTCCCGTTGCGCGAGCGCAAGTCGCGGATGCACGACTGCCCGTCGAGGACGGAGATCAGCGCGTGCTTGCGGGAGACTTGATGGTCATCCAGCGGGATTTCACACGACGGACTGCGGCCAATCGTCGCCTCCGCGAGCACGTCGTGACGACGCCCCGCGGAAGGACCGGTGAGCAGCAGGAGGGCGGGCATGGGGCGCGGAGCCTAGCGCCCCGCGATGGCCGGGCAAGGCCCCCGGCGCCGCTTGCTACATCGGCCGTTCGGCGTTCAGGAGTTCACGGAGTTCCCGTTCGTCCAACGCCCGGCCTTCCCGGCTGATGGCCAGCGCGTTGACCTGGGTCTCCGCGACCTCTACGTGGGCGCCCTTGCGCCACTCGGTTGTATGCACTGCGCCATCCACGAGCTTGCCCACCACGGAGCCCTCGTCCCGGCCCATGACCTCCAGCCACAAGTTTTCCGTGACGGTGTTCCCTTCAGGGTGGGTGTCGAAGGGTGCGCGCACCAGGAAGGTGAGCGGCTCCATCAGGCCCCTGCGCTGGAAGCGCGCCAGGAAGGACGGGAGCACCAATTGGGCCTCGCGCCGCATGGCCTGGGTCTGCTCCTCGGGCTCCTTCTCGAAGCGCTCGCGATAGGGCTCCAGCAGTTGGGACGTGTTGTGCCGGCCCAGCGGGGACACCACGGTGAGGAAGAGCCCCTCATGGCCCTCGAAGGTGTCCAGGGGGACGCCCAACAGGTTGGCGCGGGCCTCTTCCGAGGGCACGAGCGTGAAGACCTGTCCCTCGCTGGTGCCCACCTGGGTGCGCAACGCCGGCCCCTGCCCGAAGGCCAGGTCGGTGCACAGCTCGTGAAGGAAGCTCTCCGCGGCCAGCAGGTCCTTCTCGGCCAGGTGGAAGATTTCCAGGTCCCGAGCCCCGAACTTCTCCATCCCGTGCGAGTGCACCCACAGGGGCGTGTCCCCCTCCGTCGCCTCCACGGCATGGAGGTGGACGTGGTCTCGGATGTCGAAGTCCAGCTCCGTGATTTCCACCACGTCGTCGGGTTCATGGAGCTTGAAGGCGGTGAGGTCCACCAGCACGCCCTGGACGTGCTCCAGCAGCGTGCGCACGGCCCACAGCGCCTCGAAGACAGGCAGCGTGGGCTGCGCTCCACCCGGCTCCACGGACAGATGGTAGTAGGCCGTGGCGCGCCCCAGCCGCTCGAAGGCGTCCGGGCTGCCGCTGAACACCTCCTTGCGGAAGCGCGGCAGGCCCTCGGAGCCCCGCGTCAGACGCACCAGCACCTCGGAGCCGTCCGCCCGCAGCGTGAACCCCTCGCCGTCCGCGTCCGGGGTGAACTCCACCTCATCGTTCGCGAAGGACGCGCGCAGTGCCTCGAGGGGCGCCGGGCCCTCCTGCTCCGTCGCCAGCAGGTAGACCTCCATCACAGGTGCTTCTCGATCTGCCGGAAGAGGTCCACGCGGTCCACCAGGTTGGTCAAATAGTCGAGCTTGTCCGTGGGAAGCACGAGCACCGGCGACAGGCGGTAGCCCTCGAACCACTCCTCATAGAGGGCGTTGAGGCGCTGCAGGTAGCGGGTGGGGATGTCCCGCTCCATGGCCCGGCCGCGGATGCGGATGCGCTCACGAATCGTCTGCACCGGGCAGCGGAGGTAGATCATCAGGTCGGGGGGCCGCAACGACTCCGAAATCGTCTCGTACAGCTCGCAGTACGTCTTCCAGTCCCGCTTGTCGATGAGCCGCTGCCGGTGGAGGTTCTTGGCGAAAATCTCCGCGTCCTCATAGAGGGTGCGGTCCTGAAGCACCGTCCCGGAGGTGCGCTCCAGTTCCCGGTGCAGGCGGAACTTGTGCGTCAGGAAGAAGAGCTGCGAGCGGAACGCCCACGTCTTCATGTCCTTGTAGAAGTCCGCCAGATAGGGGTTCTGGTCGTTGGGTTCGAAGGAGGGCGTCAACCCGTACTTCCGGCAGAGGAAGGACGTCAGCTCCGTCTTTCCGGCGCCGATGTTGCCCGCGATGGCGATGAACTTTTTCCTGGCCACACCACCCCTGCTTGTAACCCCGCCGAGCGGCGCGCACCAGAAACAACGTGTAGGTAGGACGTGGTAGAAGAAGTGCATGCCCCCCCGTCGTCCCGTTCAACGCGTGACAGGTGCCGCCGTCCTCCCTCGTGGGGGTCGCCGCCTGACCGCCTGGACAGGGAGCTTCGGCGGGCAAGCCCGCGGGCCCGGGCACCTTCCGGCCCTGAACATCGGCCCCCAGGAGGCGGGCTGAGGGATGCGCAAGCTCTTTTGCATTTTCGTGGCGGGCGTCTGGACGTTCGTCTGTTTCTTCCTCGCCATCCTGGCGATGCTGCTCACGCTCAACCCATCGAACTCCATCTGGGTGGCGCGAAAGATCTGGTCGCCCGTGCTGCTGTGGGCAGGGGGCGCGACGCTGGAAGTCATCGGCCAGGAGAACGTGGACCCGAATCGGCCCACCATCTACGTGGCCAACCACCAGTCCACCATCGACATCCCGGCGCACTTCATGGCCGTCGCCGTCCCGTTCCGCTACGTCGCCAAGTCGCAGCTCAAGTGGGTGCCCCTCATCGGCTGGTACCTGGCGCTCGCGGGCCACGTCTTCGTCAACCGGTCCAACCGCTCCAAGGCCATTGCCTCGCTCAACGCGGCAGCGGCCAAGATTCGCGGCGGCACCAGCATCTTCCTGTATCCGGAAGGCACCCGCTCGACGGACGGCCGCGTCCTGCCCTTCAAGAAGGGCCCCTTCGCCCTGGCGCTGAAGGCCCGCGTCCCCGTCTGCCCCGTCACCATCGAGGGCTCCGGCAACCTGATGCCCAAGTCCACCTGGAACATCACCCCCGGTCCCATCCGCGTGAAGATTGGCCAGCCCATCGACACCACCACGTTCGCCGAGGGTGACCGCGAAGGCCTGGCCCGAGCCGTCCGCGCCGTCATCATCGCGGACAGCCTGTCCCTCGGGGGCAAGGGCGGCGACGTGGATGACGCCGTCGCCGCCGCGGGCGCCGAGGGCATCAGCGACGCGCGGGCCCGCGCAGTCTCCTCCTCCTGAGAAGCCTCTTCGAGATGACCATTCGCCACCTCCGTTCCCGTCCCTGGATTCGCGCCGCGGTGCTCGGCGTGGGCCTCCTGGCTGGCTGCAGCACCACCTCCACCCACTCCGCCAAGGCGCGCCCCACCGATCCGCTTTCCCAGGCGCGGGCCTACCTGGACGAGCATCAGCCCACGAAGGCGCTGGAGCTGCTGACGGACCTGCACCGGCAGTCGCCGGACAACCTGGACGTGGCGCGCTCGCTCACCGAGGCCTACGTGAAGGCGGGACAGACGGACGCGTGGATCGCGGAGCTCCAGAAGCGAATCGCGGCGGGTGAGCGCGCGAGCGACCAGTACATGCTGGGCCTCGCCCTCTTCTCACGCGCTCGCGACGCGGGGGCGCCCAGCGTCGCCGCCTTCGAGCGCGCAACGGCGTTGGCACCGGACACCGCGGAGTTCCACTACCGGCTGGGGCTCGCGCGGCTGGAGTCCGAACAGTACACGGAGGCGCTCGAGCCGCTGCGGCGCGCCACGGCGTTGGCGCCGGACCGCACCGCCTGGCGCCTGCCGCTGGCCAAGGCGCTGCACCGCACGGGAGACGCGCCCGGGGCCGTGGAAGCCCTCGGCACGGTGGTGCGGGGCCAGCCCACCCCGGCCGAAGTCACCACCGCGCGGGCGCTGATGGAGCAGATCGCGGACCCGTTCTCCGGCTTCCCCAAGGCCGCCGAGGCGAAGCTGGAAGAAGGCATGCGCTACCTCAAGGACCTGGATGCGCCCCAGCACGCCATCCTCGCCTTCGAGGAAATCCTGCTCGACTACCCGGACGTCGCGGTGGTGCATGCGCTGCTGGGCCTGGCCTACCAGCGCCTGGATGACGCGGGACGCGCGGTGGATGAGTTCAAGCAGGCCATCGAGCGCGCCCCCCGCGACGGCAAGAACCACTTCTACCTGGGCGAGCTCTACCTGGCGCGCCAGCGTCCCGACGCGGCCCGCGCCTCCTTCGAAAAAGCAGTGGCGCTCCATCCACTGCTCGAGACTGCCTGGTTCCACCTGGGAGACCTCCACCTGGAGCGCAGGGACCTCACCGCCGCCCGCGAGTCCTTCACCGTGGCCACCTCCCTGGCACCGGAGGCCGTGGCGATGCGAGGCAAGCTGGCGCTCGTGTACCAACTGGAGGGTGACTTCGCCGCCGCCGAGCGCGAGCTGCGCCGCGTGGTCGAAAAGGACCCGGAGAACATGGAGTTCAGCCTGCGCTTGGGGCTGCTCTACACCGAGCAGGCGATGAAGGCCTCGCGTCCCGAGGCGCGGAAGACCGCGTCCAGTGAAGCCGAGCGCTGGCTGATGAAGGTGCTGGAGACCCAGCCTGAAAACGCGGTGGCGTCCCGTGCGCTTCAGCAACTCAAGGCACAGTAGCCATCCACGGGCCCAGCCCTCTACACTCATTGCCCGATGAGCGACGGTCGCAAGCCCCCTCCGCCTGGAACGCAGCCTCCTCGGGCGGCGTCTCCGTCTGGCTCTCAGCCGCGCACGCCGACGAACCCCGGCATGCCGCGCGCACCCAGCCAGTCCAATCTGCGGGTGATGTCCGCCGCGCGCGCAGAGCCTCTCCAGAAGGAGAAGCCAGACGGTCCGCTGGGGAAGCGGCTGGCGGGAGATGCGTCGAACCACCTCCTCAACGGCCTCTCCATCCTCAAGGAGCTGGTCGCGGACTTCCGCCAGAGCGACCGCTTCTTCAAGTACAAGGCGTCCATCATCGCCGGCTGGCTGGTGATGACGGTGATGAGCCTGGCCATTGCGTGCCCGGGCAGCACGGTGCGCAAGGGGGACATGGACGCGCGCCTGGTGCTCAGTGACAGGTTGGACCGGCCCTCGGTCACCATCTGGAACGAGAGCAAGGAGCCCTGGTACGACGTCACCCTCACCGTCAACGGGCAGTACCAGGCGGCGGTGCTGACGGTGGCCCCGGGTGAGTTCATCACCATCACCCCCAAGCAGCTGATGGGCTCCAGCGGCGCCGCGCCCGCGGACCTCCGCTTCCAGTCCATCCAGATGCGCAGCCGGGATGACAGCGCGGACCTCACCGAGGACCTCACCGCCGCCTGGGAGCGCCTTCGCAAGCCGCAGCGGTAGTCCGTGCTGGACACACGAAGGGCGCCCTTCCTCTCGGAAGCGCGCCCTCGCGTTGCGCCTGGCCCCTCCTCACGAAGGGGCCAGGTATGCCGTCCGTACGGGACTACTCCGCCTTCGTCTCTTCCGCAGGCTCAGCCGCCGCCTCGGTGTCGACAGGAGCAGCCTTCTCCGGCCGGTCCACGAGCTCCAGGAGGGCCATCTCCGCGGCGTCGCCCCGGCGGAAGCCGAGCCGAACGATGCGGGTGTAGCCACCAGGACGCGTGGCGTACCGGTCCTTGTACTCGCTGAACACCTTCTGCAGCACGTCGCGGTCCTTGACCGTACGCGCCGCCAGGCGAACGTTGGCGAGGCCGCCACGCTTGCCCAGGGTGATGATCCGCTCCGCGATCTTCCGGGCCTCCTTGGCCTTGGGAAGCGTGGTGCGGATGGCCTGGTGCTCCAGCAGCGAGGTCACCATGTTGTTGAGCATCGCGAGCCGGTGGCTCGTGCTGCGGTGAAGCTTCCTCTGTCCGACCTTGTGGCGCATCGTCGTGCTCCAGAGTCCTTGTGGGGACTCCACCACTCCGGCCGTGTCAGGTACCGGGTGGGATGGGAGGACCCGGCACGGGGTCCACCGCTGTCATTCGGACCGGAAGACGTCCCAGCCCCCTCCCCTCGCGCCGCTGACTGCCGTACCCGCGGCCGCGTGGGGAGGCCCTGCGTGAACCCTACTACGCCTTCGGCTGCGCGGGAGCCGGCGCCTGCTTCGGCGGCCAGTTCTCCAGCTTCATGCCCAGCGACAGGCCCATCTCCGCGAGGATCTCCTTGATCTCCTTCAGAGACTTGCGGCCGAAGTTCTTCGTCTTGAGCATCTCGGCCTCGGTGCGCTGCACGAGATCGCCGATGGACTTGATGTTCGCCTGCTGCAGGCAGTTCGCCGAGCGGACCGACAGCTCGAGCTCATCCACCGAGCGGAACAGGTTCTCGTTCAGCTTCGCCTCTTCCTTCGGCGCCTCGGCGACGACGGGCTCCTCCGTCTCGTCGAAGTTCACGAAGACGGTGAGCTGCTCCTTGATGATCTTCGCCGCGTACGCCACCGCGTCCTGCGGCGACACGGAGCCGTCCGTCCAGACCTCGAGCGCCAGCTTGTCGAAGTCGGTGACCTGGCCGACGCGCGCGTTGGTGACCTGGTAGTTCACCTTGCGGATGGGCGAGAACAGCGAGTCGATGGGGATGGTGCCGATGGGCGCACCCGCCACCTTGTTCACGTTGGCCGGCGTGTAGCCACGGCCGCGGCGGCACGTCAGCTCCATGCGGAGCTTGCCACCCTCGGAGATGGTGCAGATGTGGTGGCCCGGGTTGAGGATCTCGGTGTCCGGGTCGGTGATGATGTCACCGGCCTTGACCTCCTTGGGGCCCTCCGCCTCGATGCGGAGCGTCTTCGTCTCGTTCGTGTGCATCCGAAGGAGGACTTCCTTCAGGTTCAGCACGACGTCCGTGACGTCCTCGGACACCTCGGGGATGGTGGTGAACTCGTGGTCCACGCCTTCAATCTTCACGGAGGTGATGGCGGCGCCCTGCAGCGACGACAGCAGCACCCGGCGGAGCGAGTTGCCCAGCGTCGTACCGAAACCGCGCTCGAGCGGCTCCGCGACGAACTTGCCGTAGGTGGGGGTCGCGCTGTCCTGATCCACCTCCATGCGACGGGGCTTGATCAGGTCACGCCAGTTCTTCGCAACAAACGTATCAGCCATGGTGTACCGCTCCTCAAATCGTGTCGCACCACCGACTTACCCACCGGCCTGGCGGGAGGATGCGCACGCGGGGACTGCGACTGCTTGAAAGCAAGACGCCCCGGCCTCGTCGGCCAGGGCGTCCACTGCGACATCCAGCGTGCTTACTTCGAGTAGAGCTCGACGATGAGCTGCTCGGAGATGGGCATCGTCAGGTCCTCACGGTTCGGAACCGTGGTGACCGTGCCCTTGAACGCCTTCTTGTCCAGGGAGATCCACTGCGGAACGCCACGGCGGTCCACCGTCTCCAGCGCCTCGGAGATGCGGAGCACCTTGCGGCTCTTCTCCACCACCTCCACCGCGGTACCCGGCTTCACGGCGAACGAGGGAATGTTCACCTTGCGGCCGTTCACCTGGAAGTGGCCGTGACGCACCAGCTGGCGCGCCTCGTTGCGCGTGTCCGCGAAGCCCATGCGGAACACCACGTTGTCCAGACGGAGCTCCAGCTGCTGCAGGAGGTTCTCACCCGTCTTGCCCTTGGCGGCGGACGCGCGGTGGTAGTAGCCGCGGAACTGGTTCTCCAGCAGGCCGTACATGCGCTTGACCTTCTGCTTCTCGCGCAGCTGCACGCCGTAGCCGGAGAACTTCACGCGGCCCTGGCCGTGCTGACCCGGGGGATAGGGGCGACGCTCAATGGCGCACTTGTCCGTGTAGCAACGGTCGCCCTTGAGGTACATCTTCAGGTTTTCGCGCCGGCAGATGCGGCAGACGCTGGCAGTGTAACGAGCCATTGAGGGGTCCTTAGAGGTGATCTGGAGCCGCCCACACACCAGGGCGTGAGGGCAGCCCTGACGAAGGGGTTAGACGCGGCGACGCTTGGGCTGACGGCACCCGTTGTGCGGGATGGGCGTCACGTCGCGGATGAGGTTGATCTTCAAACCAGCGGCGGCCAGCGCGCGCAGCGCCGACTCGCGGCCCGCGCCCGGGCCCTTCACGAACACGGACACGTTCTTCAGCCCGTGCTCCATCGCCTTCGCCGCGGCGTCGCCAGCGGCCACCTGCGCCGCGAACGGGGTGGACTTGCGGCTTCCCTTGAAGCCACGCGCCCCGGCGGACGACCAGGAGATCACGTTCCCGGACACGTCCGTGATCGTGATGATGGTGTTGTTGAACGTGGACTGGATGTGGACCACGCCGTTGAGGATGCTCTTCTTGCCCTTGCGCTTCGACTTCTTCGCGGCAGGGGCCTCGCCCTCGGTGCCCGTGGGCGCCGCAGCCGAAGTATTGATCTCGTCAGCCATGTGGATTGCTGCTCCTGGGAGGAGGTGATCGACGCCGGCACCTCATGGGACCGGCGCTGCGTTTAGCGGCCCGCCGCCGGCTTCGCCCGGACGATGCCCCGCTTCGGACCCTTGCGGGTACGCGCGTTGGTGTGGGTCCGCTGGCCACGAACCGGCAGGCCCTTGCGGTGACGGAGGCCCCGGTAGCAACCCAGGTCCATCAGCCGCTTGATGTTCATGGTGACTTCACGCCGGAGGTCGCCCTCCACCTTGTAGCTGGCCTCGATGATCTCGCGGATCTTACGGGCCTGCTCCTCGGTGAGGTCCTTGGTCCGGGTCGTGGGATCGATGCCCGCCGCGGCAATGATGTCTTGCGCGGACTTGTTGCCGATCCCGTAGATGTACTGGAGCGAGATCACCGCGCGCTTGTTGGGCGGCAGATCGATGCCGGCGATACGAGCCATCTTCGGTCTTCCTTCTTAAGTGGAGTTGGTCTGAAGCCAACGGCCGGTTGGCCGTTAGCCCTGGCGCTGCTTGTGCCGGGGGTTGGAGGCGCAAATGATGCGCACGATTCCCTTACGGCGAACAACCTTGCACTTGTCGCAAATCTTCTTGACGGACGCCCGAACCTTCATTGGAGCGAACTTCCTTCCTCAGCAAAAGAAAAGCCCAACGGGCGGCCCACCATTCCCAGGCGGGAACACCCTACTACTTCGCCCGGTACGTGATCCGACCGCGCGTCAGGTCGTATGGAGACAGCTCGACCTTCACTTTGTCACCCGGGAGGATGCGGATGAAGTGCATCCTCATCTTGCCCGAGATGTGCGCGAGCACCTTATGGCCGTTGTCCAGCACCACGCGGAACATCGCGTTCGGGAGGGGCTCCATCACGGTCCCCTCAACTTCGATGGAATCATCCTTCGGCAAGCGTCAGACTCTCTTCCCCGGACCACGAACCTCTTGGAAGCGCGGCGGGATAGCACTTTGGTCCGCAAGTGGCAAGCGTCGCGCGACTGCAAAACTTGGATTCCTACCAACCCTACATAACGGCGGACTATTTCACCCGCAGTCCCGGCAAAATCAACTCTTCCTGTCAGCTCCGTCAAGGCCCAGGCCGGATCGAGGCCTCTGACTGCTGACGGCGGGGTGAACTTGCGCCCGCCCCTCACGGGAGTCCAGGTCTCCCCAGGCCGGAGCTCCCCGTGTCCGGGAGAAGCAAGCTCCGCCCCTGGAACGGCAAGGTGGTGAGCGGGCACCCACCAGGCCCTCCCCTGGCTGCCAGGCGGATCAGGACTTGCCCGCCGCTGCCTTGATCTCCTCGTAGATGCCCTCGGGCGCTCCCACGCCGTCCACGCTCTTGAGCAGGCCCTTCTTCTCATAGAAGGCCTTCAGCGGCGCCGTCTCCGAATCATACTTCTGGAGCCGCTTTTCGATGACCTCGGGCATGTCATCCGGGCGCTGGACGAGTCCGGTGTTGCACTTGTCACAGTAGCCCGCCCGCTTCGGGGGGCTCTGGTAGACGTGGTAGACGCTGCCGTCCGCCGGGCAGACCCGCCGTCCGGAGCCCCGCTCCACCAGCTTCGCGTGCGGCACCTCGAGCGAGATGACGGCGCTCAGCTGCTTGCCCAGGCGGTTCAGCATCTTGTCCAGCGCGTCCGCCTGTCCCGGCGTGCGCGGGAAGCCATCCAGGACGAAGCCCTTGGCCACGTCCGCCTCCTTGAGGCGCTCTTCGACGATACCAATCACGACGTCGTCTGGGACGTACTGCCCGGCCGCCATCAGCGGGCCGGCCACCTTGCCCAGCTCCGTGCCCTCCGCGACTGCCTTGCGGAGGATGTCCCCGGTGGAGATCTGGGGGATTTGGAAGTCGGCGAACAACCGCTTCGCCTGCGTCCCCTTCCCCGCGTTCGGCGGCCCCAACAGGATCAGGTTCATGTGTCCTCTCAGCTCCGAAGGAAGGCACGGAAGTCGTAGGACTCAAACCCCCGAGCGCGCTCCGTGTGCACCAGCGAATATCCTTGAACAACACCTAGCCTGGGAACGACGAGGCGCCCCTCCCCGCGACGGGGAGAGGCGCCCGGAACGCCCGCGCGGAGGCTCAGGCCGCCACGCGCACCCGGCCCCGGATGCGCGGGCCGCGAGGGCCGGCGAAGCCCTCGTAGTTACGACTGATGAGGTGCCCCTCGATCTGCTGCACCGTATCCAGCGCCACGCCCACGACGATCAGCAGCGCCGTACCGCCGAAGGTGAACCGCACCCCCAACAGGCCGCTGATGACCGACGGAATCACGCAGACGACCGACAGGTAGATGGCGCCACCAAACGTGAGCCGGTTGAGCACGCGCTCGATGAACTCCGCCGTCTGGCGGCCCGGACGGATGCCCGGGATGTAGCCACCCTGCTTCTTGATGTTGTCCGCCACGTCGTCCGGCCGGAACGTCAGCGCCGTGTAGAAGTAGGCGAAGAAGATGACCATCACGACGAACAACCCGTTGTAGATCCACAGGTTGCCTTCGATGGCACGCTGGAAGCCCTGCAGGAACGGGAACCAGGTCCCCAGCGTGGCCGGGAACGACAGCACGGCGCCCGCGAAGATGGGCGGAATCACGCCCGAGGTGTTCACCTTCATCGGGAAGTACGTCGCCTGGCCGGCGAACATCCGGCGTCCCGCCATCCGCTTGGCGTACTGGATGGGGATGCGCCGCATGCCGCGCTCGACATAGACGACCGCGGCGATGATGACGAGCATGAAGAAGACCAGCGCCAGCACCTCGGCCACGGAGATGACGTCCTGACGGGTCAGGTCCATCAGCTGCTTCGCGCCCGGGAGCAGACCCGCCACGATGCCGGCGAAGATGATGAGCGAGATACCGTTGCCGATGCCGCGCTCGGTGATGCGCTCACCCAGCCACATGATGAAGGCCGTGCCGGCCGTGAGGCTGACCACCGTCATGAAGGTGAACCAGACGCTGTCGTCGGGGACGACCACCTGGTTGAAGCCGCTCTGGCCACCGTCGGAGCGGCCCAGCGACGCCAGCCACCGCGAGATGCCAATGCCCTGCACGATGGACAGCGCGATCGTGCCGTAGCGGGTGTACTGGTTGATCTTCTGCCGGCCGCCGGCGCCCTCCTTCTGCAGCCGCTCCAGGCTGGGTACCACGACGGCGAGCAGCTGCATGATGATGGAGGCGCTGACGTACGGCATGATGCCCAATCCAAAGATGGACATCTGCTCCAGCGCGCCGCCGGAGAAGAGGTTGAACAGCGAGACGAGGCCGCCCGACTGCTTCTGGGCGTCCATGAACGCGTTCATCGCCGAACGGTCCACGCCTGGCGTGTTGATGAAGATGCCGATGCGATAGACGGCGAGCAGCGCGAGCGTATACGCGAGCCGACTGCGCAGCTCAGCGATACGGAAGACGTTGGCGAAGGCGTTCAGAGCCACGGGGTAGCCATCCTCTTCGAGAGGGTTCTGCCAGGACGACAAAACGCCCCTGTTCCACGAGCGGGAAAGGGGCGCAGAAGCCTACACAAGCGAAACTGCGCGCACCACTAGCAAGTGATGCGCGCCAGACACGCTCAGGCCTTGGGCTGCCGGGGAGCCTTGACGCCCTTGCCAGCGTGCGCCTTGGCCGCGGACTCCGGCTTGTGAGCCACCAGCGGAATCTCTTCCACCGCGCCGCCCGCCTTCTGGATGGCGGCCTTCGCCGCCTCAGAAGCCTTGTGCACGACCACGGTGACCTTCTTGGTCAGCTCGCCGCGGGCCAGCAACTTCACGCCGTGGTAGCGGCCCTTGACCAGGCCGACCTTGCGCAGCGTCTCCACGTCCGCCGTGGCGCCGGCATCGAAGTGCTGCTCGAGGTCCGACAGGTTGACGACCGCGTAGACGGTCCGGTTCGGCGGCGTGAAGCCAAACTTCGGCAGGCGCCGCTGCAGGGGGCTCTGGCCGCCCTCGAAGCCTTCGAACCGCATGTTGCCGCTGCGGGCCTTCTGGCCCTTGCCACCGCGGCCGGCCGTCTTGCCAAGACCACTACCCTGGCCGCGGCCCACGCGCTTCTTGCGGTGCCACGAGCGCGCCGGACGCTGCAGTTTGTTCAGAGTGCTCATCGTCTCGATCCTCTCGTGACTCAGGCCTTGTGCTGCTTGGCCTGATACGCGATCGCCCGCTCCCGCAGGGCAATCTTGGCGGGCTTACGGCGCTTGGGCGCCGGTGCCTCGTCGGAAACGGTTTCCAGGGTGACCAGGTGCTTCACCTTGAACGCCATCCCGCGAATCGCAGGCGTGTCCTTGAGGAGGCGCTCGTCACCGAACTTCTTCAGGCCCAGCCCACGGATGGTGTCCAGCATCTCGCTGGACGACCCCGAAAAGCTCTTCACCAGCTTCACCTTGAGCGCCATGGGCTAGCCCCTCTGCTCCCCGGCGAGCTTCGCCGGCTCGACGTCCTTGCCACGGAGACGCGAAACCTGCTCCGCGCTGCGCAGCAGCTTCAGGCCCGCGACAGTGGCCTTCAGCACGTTGTGCGGGTTCCGCGAACCCTGGCTCTTGGTCAGGATGTTCCGGATGCCCGCCGCCTCCAGCACCGCGCGAACCGCGCCGCCGGCGATGACGCCCGTACCCTGGCTGGCCGGCTTCAGCAGCACCCAGCCAGCGCCGAAGTGCCCGAGCACCTCATGCGGAATGGTGTGACCCACGAGCGGGACGCGGAACAGATTCTTCTTCGCGTTCTCACCACCCTTGCGGATGGCCTCGGGGACTTCGTTGGCCTTACCCAGGCCGACGCCCACGTGTCCGGCGCCGTCCCCCACCACCACCAGGGCGGCGAACGAGAAACGGCGGCCGCCCTTCACGACCTTGGCCACGCGGTTGATATTCACCACGCGGTCGGTGAGGTCCAGATCGTTCGGATTGATCGGAGTTGCCACTTGGGGGATTCCTTTCGAATTCTTAGAACTTCAGCCCGGCCTCGCGCGCGGCGTCGGCCACGGCGGCGATGCGCCCGTGATAAGGGAAGCCGTTGCGGTCGAACACCACCGCTTCGACGTTGGCGGCCTTGCACTTCTGCGCAATCAGGGAGCCGACACGCTTCGCGTCCGCCTTCTTGTCGCCCTCGTCCTGACCCTTCAGGTCCTTGGACAGCGACGAAGCAAACGCAAGCGTCTTGCCCGTGGTGTCGTCCACCACCTGCGCATAGATGTGCTTGAGGCTCTTGTAGACGGTGAGCCGCGGCCGCTCTGTCGTGCCCGACAGCTTCTTGCGGATGCGGTTCTTCCTCTTGAGACGGGCTTCGATCTTCGTAGGCATGGCTGCTTCCTTTTCCGTCCGGAGGCGATGCGGCCTTCCGCCGCCGGATGATGCCACCAGGTCCAGAGGACCTGGTGGAGTTTGGAACACTCAGGAAAGACGGGACGACTAGGTCGTACCGGTCTTGCCCTCCTTGCGGCGGATGCGCTCCTCGGAGTACTTGATGCCCTTGCCCTTGTAGGGCTCCGGCGGACGCAGCGAGCGGATGTTCACCGCCGTCGCGCCCAGCACTTCCTTGTCCGAAGAACGGAGCGTCAGGCCCACGGTGGGCAGGCTGTCCTCGTTGCGCGGCGCCTTGTCGACTTCAGCGGTCACACCCTCGGGCAGGTTGAAGACCACCGGGTGCGAGTAGCCCAGCGCGAAGTGAATGGCCTTGCCCTTCACCTCAGCGCGGAAGCCAACGCCGCGGATGTCCAGCTTCTTCTCGAAGCCTGTGCTCACACCCTTCGCCGCGTTCGCGAGGATGGTCCGGGTCAGGCCGTGCATGCTGCGCGCCTCGCGCGAGTCATCCGCGCGCTGCACGGTCATCTGACCGTCCTTGATCTCGACCTTGACCTTGCCAGGCAGCTTCACCGACAGCTTGCCCTTGGGGCCCTCGAAGTTCACCTGTTCGCCAGCGACGACGGCCTTCGTCTTGTCGCCGAGCTTGATCGCCAGTTTTCCAATCCGACTCATGGTTGCCTCGGTCCTGTATGCCTGGGGCGCGCTCCCTCACGGGGCGCCGCACCCGGGCGGCTGGCTAGTAGACGGTGCAGAGCAGCTCGCCGCCGACCTTCTGCTTGCGGGCCTCGGAATCCACCATGATGCCACGCGAGGTGGAGAGGATGGAGATACCCAGCCCCCCCAGCACCTGCGGAATCTCACGCACGGCGGCGTAGCGGCGCAGGCCCGGCTTCGACACGCGGCGGATACCGGTGATGGCAGGCGCCCGGTCCGGACCGTACTTCAGCTGCACGGAGATCTCCGGGAACACCGTGCGCTTGTTCTGCACCGTCTGCTCGTGCACCACGAACTCGCCGATGTAGCCCTCGTCCTTGAGGACCTTGATGATCTCGAGCTTGAGCTTCGAGTGGGGGATGACGACCTTGTCGTGACGCGCGCGCGAAGCGTTGCGCAGGCGGGTCAGCATGTCGCCGACGGGATCATTGACCGGCATGGAGTACCTTCCAAACCGAGGCCTCGTACCGAGCGCCTCGTGTTCGCGGCCACCGCGCCTGCCGGGCCCATCCCGGGGGTTCGCGTTGACCGCCACTACGAACTTCCTACTTCAATGTGCCTGGCCGGCCGGTGAGGCCCGCCAGGCACCCTGCCCTTCTGGCTACCAGGACGACTTGGTAACGCCGGTGATCTCGCCGCGGAGGGCGCGATTGCGGAGGCAGATACGGCACATCTTGAACTTGCGCAGGAACGCGCGCGGCCGGCCACACAGCGGGCAGCGGTTGTACTGGCGCACCGAGAACTTCGGCTTGCGCTTTGCCTGGGCGATCTTGGAGAGCTTGGCCATGTTTCGTCGGGTCCTTGGCTCGAGGGCTTACTGGCGGAACGGCATGCCGAAGTGACGCATCAGCGCCAGCCCCTGCTCGTCGTTGGCCGCAGTGGTGACGAAGCTGATGTTGAGCCCCTTCACCTTCTCGATCTGGTCGTAGTTGATCTCAGGGAAGATGATCTGCTCGCGCACGCCGAGCGTGTAGTTGCCCTTCCCGTCGAACGCCTTGGGGGACACGCCCTTGAAGTCACGCACGCGCGGCAGCGCTACGGTGATGAGGCGGTCCATGAACTCGTACATGCGGTCGCCGCGCAGCGTGACGGCGGCACCGATGGCCTGCCCCTGGCGCAGCTTGAAGTTCGCGATGGACTTCCGGGCGCGCGTGACGATCGGCTTCTGACCGGTGATCGCCGCAAGCTGGTCCACCGCCGACTCCAGGATCTTGTTGTTGGCGAGCGCCTCGCCCAGACCCATGTTGACGACGATCTTCTCCAGCCGGGGAACCTGCATCGGGTTCTTCAGGCTCAGCTCCTTCAGGAGGGACGGAACACCTTCCTTGAAGAAACGCACCTTCAGACGGGCCGGCTTGGACTCCAGACCCTCCTCGATATTGGCGGCGAAGCCAACCTTCTTGGCCTCTTCCTTCTTGCCCCGCTTCGCCTTCTTTTCCTTCTGCTCGGCCTTCTTCTCGTCAGCCATCGTCCTGTCCTCTGCTTCGGGGCGCCGTCGTGGACCCAGCGCGCCCGATCAGTCCTTCGTATGGAACCTGGAAACACCGCGAGGGCCCCTGTTGCTCCACGGGCCCTCCATGCCTGCACGCCCGCCCTTCGCCACCACCGGGGTGGGCAAAGGGCGCGCATACATGCACCAACGCGGACACCTAGTCAATCAGGGCGTCGCAGTTCTTGCAGAACCGCTTCTTCTTGCCCTCTTCACCTTCAGTACGGATGCCCACCCGGGTCGGCTTGTCGCACTTGACGCAAACCACCTGCACGTTCGCCAGCGCGATCGTGCCCGGCTTCTCAACGATGCCGCCTTCAGGGCTCTGGGGCGTCTTCTTCATGTGACGCTTGACCAGGCGCAGGCCCTCGACCGTCACGCGCTCAGCCTCGCGATCGATCTTCAGCACCTTGCCGCGCTTGGTCGCCGGGTTCTTCTCGGAGGCCTCGGCCCCGGCCATGACCTGGACCGTGTCTCCTACCTTCAGCTTCTGCATGGCTTCCTCTCTCTGGCTGCTCGCCGTCCGGCCTGCCGTCCTCTCAGAGGACTTCGGGCGCCAGCGAGATGATCTTCATGAACTTGCGGGCGCGGAGCTCACGGGCCACCGGCCCGAAGATACGCGTACCAATGGGCTCCATGTCCTTGTTGATGAGGACCGCGGAGTTGCCGTCGAACTTGATGTAGCTGCCGTCCGGGCGACCCACCTCGCGCCTGGTGCGAACGATGACGGCCTTGGCCACGTCACCCTTCTTCACCTTCGAGTTGGGAAGCGCCTCGCGCACCGAGACGACAATCACGTCGCCGATGGACGCATACTTGCGCTTCGAGCCGCCGAGCACCTTGATGCAGAACACCTTCTTCGCGCCCGAGTTGTCCGCCACGTCGAGCACGCTCGTCATCTGAATCATCTGGAAATCTCCTGTCGCCGGTGACCATCCCGCGCCGCCTCACGGCCGCGCGGAAGGGGCATGCGTGCTAGACGTTCTTGCTCTTCTCCAGCACCTCGACCACGCGCCAACGCTTGTCCTTCGAAGCGGGCTTGGTCTCGGCGATCCGGACCCGATCACCCTCGTTGATGGTGATCTTCTTGGGGTAGTCGTGGTCCTCCACGTGCGCCTTGTACTTCTCGCGCAGGCTCATGATCTTCCCGTACTTCGGGTGCGGAGCCCGGCGCTGGACGGTGACGACCACCGTCTTCTGCATCTTGTTGGAGGTGACAATCCCCACGCGCGTCTTGGGACGGCCACGGGTGGAGGTCTCGGCAGCCTGCGTCTCGGTCGCTTCAGCCATCTTCTCTCTCACTGTCTCTCATGCACCCGGGCATTGGCGCCCGGATGGCCGCACGCGCTCCTCTATCAGCTGAGCGCGCTTGGAGTCGTGGGTGTTCAGCCCTGGGCCTTCGTCTTCTGGGTCAGCACGGTCAGGACCCGCGCCAGATCGCGCCGGTGCTGGGTGCGCTCAGCCGGGTTGTCCAGCGAACCGGTCCGCCGCTTCAGCTGGTCCTGGAACAGCGTCGCACGCAGTTCGGCCGCGCGCTGCTTCAGGTCGTCCGCTGACAGTTCCTTCAATTCCTTCGCAGTCGCCATTTCACTCTCCATGCGAGAGGGAGCCGTCCAACGGACCGGCCCCCGCCGCTCGGTGCCTAGAGGCTCAGGTCCGCGCGGGTCACGATCTTCGTGAGCACCGGCAGCTTCGCCTGCGCCAGCTTCAGCGCCCCAGTGGCCACTTCCGGCGTCATCCCCTCCATCTCGTAGAGGATGCGGCCGGGCTTCACCACCGCGACGTAGTACTCCACGCCACCCTTACCGGTACCCATTCGGGTCTCAGCGGGCTTCTTGGTGATGGGCTTGTCTGGGAAGATACGGATCCAGATCTTGCCGCCACGCTTCACGTGACGCGTCATCGCGATACGAGCCGCCTCGATCTGCCGAGAGGTGATCCACCCCGGCTGGAGGCTCATCAGGCCGTACTCACCGTAGGTCATGTCGCTACCCCGGTGGGCACTGCCAGGCATGCGGCCCTTGTGCATCTTGCGGTACTTCGTACGAGCAGGCTGAAGCATCGTCGCTGTCCTTCGCCGCCCTGCCCCGGGCGCTCCTTGGGGGAGCGCCCGGCGCGGGTGGGCTGGTTACCGGTTGGAGGGCATGGGGGCCTGGCCACCCTTGCCCGGGAGGACCTCGCCCTTGCAGACCCAGACCTTGCAGCCGATCTTGCCGTAGGTCGTCTTCGCCTCGGCGAAACCGTAGTCAATGTCCGCGCGCAGGGTGTGCAGGGGCACGCGGCCCTCGCGGTACCACTCGTAGCGCGCCATCTCCGCGCCACCGAGGCGGCCCGAGCAGGCGACGCGGATGCCCTTGGCGCCGAACTTCATCGCCGTCTGCAGCGCCTTCTTCATGGCGCGGCGGAAGGCAATGCGGCGCTCGAGCTGCGTGGCGATGTTCTCCGCCACCAACTGCGCGTCAGTCTCCGCCTTGCGGACCTCGACGATGTTGAGGAAGACCTCGTTCTTCGTGAACTGCTGGAGGTCCTTCTTCACCGTCTCGATGCCCGCGCCACGCTTGCCGATGACGATGCCCGGCCGCGCGGTGTGGACGTTGACCTTGACCTTGTTGGCCGCGCGCTCGATCTCCACCTTCGACACGCCCGCGTGGTTCAGCGACTTCTTCACGAACTCGCGGATGCGGATGTCCTCGTGGAGCCACTGCGCGTAGTTCTTGTGCTCGAACCACTTGGAGTCCCAGGTCTTGATGACACCAAGCCGGAACCCGATCGGATGAACTTTCTGTCCCAACGTGATTCTCCTTGAAGCGTCCGGGCAGGGCCCGACGGGTCCTACTTCTTCGCCTCGGCGAGCACCACGTGGACGTGGGCCGTCTTCTTCTTGATGGGGGTGGCCCGGCCCATGGCGCGCGGCATGAACCGGCGCTGGGTGGGACCCTGGTCCACGGAGATGGTCTTCACGTAGAGCGTGTCCACGTCGACCTGGCCCTTGGACTTGTCAGTCGCGTTGGCCACGGCGCTCTTGATGAGCATCTCCACCGGCTTGGCCGCGGCGCGCTTGGTGAACTTCAGGATGTTGAGGGCCGCCTCGACAGGCTTGCCCCGGATGAGCTCCGCAACGGTGGAAATCTTGCGGGGGCTCATGCGCAGAAAACGCAGATGTGCAGTCGACTCCATGGTCTTCTCCTCAGGCTCTCAGGCAATGCGCCAGGCTACTTGCCCGGGGCCTTGGCGACCTTCTTCTCCGCCGAGTGACCGCCGAACGTACGCGTCGGGGCGAACTCGCCGAGCTTGTGGCCAACCATGTTCTCCGTGACGAACACCGGGATGAACTTCTTCCCGTTGTGCACCGCGAAGGTGTGGCCCACGAACTCCGGAAGAATCGTGGAGCGGCGGGACCACGTCTTTACGACCGACTTCTTGTTCGTCGTGATCATGTCCTCGATCTTCTTCACGAGGAAGTCGTCAACGAACGGACCCTTCTTGATCGAACGAGCCATGGAATCCTCTTACTGGCTGCGCGCGCCCTGGCGGCGGCCGGAGACGATGAACTTGTCAGTGCGCTTGTTGGTGCGCGTGGTGAGCCCCTTGGTCTTCTTGCCCCACGGGGACACAGGGTGCGGGTTACCCTGACCGGACTTGCCTTCACCACCGCCGTGCGGGTGGTCGACCGGGTTCATCGCCAGACCGCGGACGGTGGGACGGATGCCCAGCCAGCGGCTCTTACCCGCCTTGCCGATACGGATGATCTCGTGCTCGATGTTGCCCACCTGGCCCACGGTGGCGCGGCACTCGATGAGGACCTTGCGGACGGTGCCGGAGGGCATCCGCACCTGCGCGTAACGGTCCTCCTTCGCCATCAGCTGGCCGGACGTGCCGGCGGAGCGGATGACCTGGGCGCCACGGCCCGGCTTCAGCTCCACGTTGTGGATGACCGTACCCACCGGGATGTTCTGCAGCGGCAGGCTGTTGCCAGGCCGGATGTCCGAGCCCTCGCCAGCGAACACCGTGTCACCCACGCTCAGACCCACCGGAGCGAGGATGTAACGCTTGTCGCCGTCCGCGTAGTGCAGCAGCGCGATGTTGGCGGTGCGGTTCGGGTCGTACTCGACGGCCACGACCTTCGCGGGGACGCCATCCTTGTCCCGGCGCTTGAAGTCGATGACACGGTAGCGGCGCTTGTGGCCGCCACCCTGGTGCCGGCGGGTGATGTGCCCGTGGACGTTGCGACCACCGGAGCGCTTGAGCGGCTCGGTGAGGCTCTTCTCGGGCGAGTCCTTGGTGATGTCCGCGAAGTCGGACACCGTCATCAGACGGCGGGCGGCGCTAGTCGGCTTGTACTTCTTGATGCCCATGGTGTGTTCCTCAGGCAGGCTTGACGCCGTGGCGTCAGGCCGCCCCTCCCTCGAAGAGTTCGATCGAGTCGCCCTGCTTCAGCGTCACAACCGCCTTCTTGAAGTTGGGCCGCTTGCCGATGCTACGACCCACCCGCTTGATCTTGCCGCGGACGATGTTGGTGTTCACGCCCTCGACGGTGACCTTGAAGAGCGTCTCCACCGCGCGGGCCACGTCGTGCTTCGTCGCCTTGCGGTCGACGATGAACGAGTACTTGCGGAACTTCTCGCGGGCCTTGTCCAGCTTCTCGGTGATGAGCGGGCCCTTGATGACGTCGTTCAGATTCATGACAGCGCCCCCTCGAGGGTCTTCGCGGCCGCGGACGTGAGAACGAGGTGCGAGTGCCGGAGAACGGCCTCGAGGTTCAGGCCCTCGGGCGGCAGCACGTCGAACTTCGCCAGGTTGCGCACGCTGCGGTGCAGGTTGGTGTTGCCCTTGTCGTCAATCACCAGGGCGTTCTGGAGCTTCAGACGCTTGGTGAGGACCTCGAAGGCCTGCTTGCTCTTCGGAGCATCCAGGGAGAAGCCGTCCAGGATGATGAGCGTCTTCTCCTGGGCCCGCAGGGACAACGCGGACTTCAGGGCGCCGCGGCGCACCTTGCGGGGCGGGCGGTAGAAGTAGTCGCGCGCCTTGGGAGCCATCGCCTTGCCGCCGCCCACCCAGTGGGAAGCGCGGATGGAGCCCTGACGAGCGCGGCCGGTGCCCTTCTGCTTCCAGGGCTTCTTGCCGCCGCCGCTGACCAGCGAGGTGTTCTTCACCCCGACCGTGCCGCGGCGCCGGTTGATCTGCTGCATCTTCGCCACCTCGTAAAACAGGTGGGCGTTCGGCTCGGTGCCGAAGACATCGTCGGAGAGCTCAATCTCCGACACCTTCTTCAAATCCAGGTCGACTACGTCAAACTTCGCCATGGCACTTTCCTCGCGGGGGTCGGAGTGAAACCACTCGAACGCCCACCCGCTTCCTAGGACTTGATCTCGACGTCAACGCCAGCCGACAGATCCAGCTTCATCAGCGCATCCAGCGTCTGCTGCGTGGGCTCGAGGATATCGAGCAGGCGCTTGTGCGTGCGGATCTCGAACTGCTCACGGCTCTTCTTGTCCACGTGCGGAGACCGCAGCACCGTGAACTTGTTGATGCGCGTGGGAAGGGGGATCGGACCGGCCACCTTCGCGCCCGTGCGCTTGGCCGTCTCGACGATCTCACCCGCACTCTGGTCCAGGAGCTTCGAGTCGTACGCCTTCAGCCGGATGCGGATCTTCTGTGTCGCCATTCGCAAGAACCTCTTTGGACGAACTCTGCCTCTGCCGCGGGAGGGCGTTACGACCGACATCCCCTGGATTTCACAGAGCCGTTTCTTCAGAACGAAGGGGCGCGGTGTCTACCATCCCGCCCCAGGGTGTGCAACTGGATTCCCATCGGCTCCCTGAAAATTCCCTGTCTGGGGGACCCAGGGAGCCGTTGGGGGTCTCGGCTACTCGACGACTTCCGCCACGACGCCGGCGCCCACCGTGCGGCCGCCCTCGCGAACCGCGAAGCGCAGCTCCTTCTCCATGGCCACCGGGGTGATGAGCTCCACCTCGATGGCGATGTTGTCGCCCGGCATCACCATTTCGACGTTCTCCGGCAGCTTCACCGAGCCCGTCACGTCCGTGGTGCGGAAGTAGAACTGCGGACGGTACCCCTTGA
>NZ_JAAIYB010000369.1 GCF_010894475.1 Myxococcus vastator | reverse complement strand
CCCTTGTCCAGTACGAATACGCGACTGAAGTCCGCGCCCCCGTCCGACGAGTCCCCGGACGACGCCTCGCTCCCTCCGTCCGAGCGGACCGGCACCCAGGAAGCCACCGGCGCGCGGGAGTCCACCGCCACGCGCCTGACGGGCCCCCTGGGCCTGGCGGAGGGGGGCACCCGCACCCTCATCGCGCCGCTGGAGGCAGGCGAGCTGCCCAACGTGGCCCAGATCAAGGGCCTGCGGCTGGACCAGATTCTCCTGCTCACCACGGGCATCCTGGTGGTGCTCATCGTGGGCTTGCTGGCGGCGCTGTCGGTGGCCTCCACCAAGTCCCAGTTCGAGGAGACGGCGCTCGTCTCCAAGGAGCGCATCCAGGAGCAGGCGCGCGAACTGGGCCAGACGGTGGGGCAGACCATCGCGCTCACCTCCGCCACCAACCTGCGCGACAACAACTACGCCTTCCTCGAAGAGGTGGCGGGCTCCATCGTCAAGACGAACCCCAACATCCTCCGGGTGCAGATTTTCGACCCGGACGGGGTGCGGATGGCGGACAGCGAAGGCGCCAGCGAGGACAAGGAGGACGCCGCGCAGGTCCGCCGCGCCGAGCGCCGGCTGGTGAGCGCCTTCTACCGGGGGCAGCCCATCTCCGAAATCCAGGAGCCCATCGACTACGGCTCCAGCAGCGGCAAGGGGCTGGTCGTCATCAGCTACTCGCTGGGCGGGCTGCAGAAGCAGTTGGAGTCGCTGGAGGAGGACAAGCGCGCCACGGTGCGCGCCACCACGCTGCGCATGCTGGGGCTGGGCTTGGGCTTCGTGGTGCTGGCGGGCGTGCTGGTGGCCTACCAGAGCCGCCGCATCACCCGGCCGCTGGGCATGCTGACGGGCAAGGTGATGCAGCTGGCCTCCGGCAACCTGGGCGCGCGGGCGGGAACGGCGCAGGGCGCGGGCCGCGAGGTGGTGACGCTGGGCGTGGTGTTCAACCACATGGCCGAGCGCATCAAGGTGCTGCTGGAGGACGTGCGCGCCAAGGCGCAGCTGGAGCGCGAGGTGTCGCTCGCGCGCACCGTGCAGGAGACGCTGCTGCCGGGGCGCGAGGGCGTGCAGGTGGGGCCGCTGCGCATCGCCGGCCTGGCCGTCACCGCGGACGCGTGCGGCGGTGACTGGTGGTTCCGGGCCGCCCTGGATGACCGGCGCATCGTCATTGGCATCGGCGACGTGACGGGCCACGGCCTGTCCACGTCGCTGGTGGCCACCAGCGCCACCAGCGGCTTCGCCTCGGCGATGACGCTGCGCGAGCCGTCGCAGGTCAACGCGCAGATGCTCATCACCGCCCTCAACGTGACGCTGGCCAACGTGGGCCGCGGTGAGCACCAGATGTCCAGCGCGCTGGCCGTCATCGACGTGTCCAACGGCTACATCGACTACGCGGCGGGCGCGCACCCCAGCCCGCTGGTGTTCAACAAGCGCAGCGGCCAGATTGCGTCGCTGCCCGCGCGCGGCCCGCTGCTGGGCGCCTCCGTCGATTCCCAGTTCACCTCGCGCCAGGCCCAGCTGCGGCCCGGGGACGTGGTGGTCTGGTACACGGACGGCCTCACCGAGGCGCGCGACGGCGCGGGCAAGCTCTACGGCACCCAGCGGCTGGCCGCCGCCGTCCAGGCGCATGCCCACCTGTCCGCGGAGGCGCTGCGCGACGCGGTGCTGGCGGACGCTCGAGCCTTCAGCGCCGGCCAGCCGCAGCGCGACGACATCACCGTGGTCGTGGCCGAGTTCAGCCCCGCCGCCTGACTTCCTTTCGGGACCCCACACGCATGCGACGCTCCCCACGACATCCCCGGTCGCGCCGGCTCACGCCGGCGCTCGCGCTGCTGACCACCCTGTGCGGTACGCCCGCGCTGGCGCAGTACCGCCCGCCGCCCATGTCCGAAGCCCAGCGGCTGGTGCGGGACGGCGAGGCGGCGCAGGTGGCCGCCAGCGCCGCCAGCGCCTCGGGCGACAAGAAGGAGGCCGAGGAGAAGCACCGCAAGGCCCTGGCCCTCTTCGAACAGGCGCTGACCGCCGAGCCCGGCTCCGTGGCCGCCGCCGCCGGCCTGGGCGCCAGCGCCAACGCGCTGAATGACTGGCAGCGCACCGTGGACCGGGTGCAGCCGGTGCTGACGGCGAACCCCGCCGAGCTGGCCCTGGCCTATCCGGTGAGCGTGGCGTACTTCAAGCTGCGCCGCTTCCCGGAGGCCGTGCCGTTGATGGAGCAGGTGGCCACGGCCGACAAGGCCGAGCACCTCATCGTCCACTACTACCTGGCCAGCTACTACCTCTACCTCCAGCAGGGAGACGCGGCGGCCACGCGGCTGCAGCGCTACCTGGCGCTGCGCCCCCAGGCCCTGGCGCCCAACGACTTCCAGATTCACGAGCTGCTGGGCCGCGCGCACGTGCTGCGCCGGGATGCCGCGGCGGCGCGCGCGTCCTTCCAGCAGGCCCAGGCGGGCAAGCCGGAGTCGCCGTCGGTGCAGCTGGGCCTGGCGCAGGTGCTGGAGCTGGAGGGCAAGGTGGTGGAGGCGCGCACGCTGCTGGAGGGCGTCACCACGCGCTTCCCGCGGGCGGGCGACGCGCGGGAGAAGCTGGCGCGCCTGTACCTGGGCGCCGGCGACGTCGCCAGGGCGGACGCGCAGGCCCAGGCGGTGGTGAAGCTGGGCAGCTCCCCCGCCGCGCACCTGCTGCTGGGGGACGTGCGCTTCGCCCAGAAGAACGCGGCCGCCGCGGAGGCGGAGTACCGCAAGGTGCTCCAGCTCCAGCCGGGCCTGGTGCTGGGGCAGATGGCGGTGGGCAAGGCGCTCCAGGCGCAGGGCCGGCACGAGGAGGCCATCCAGTTCCTGGAGGCCGCGGTGCGCGCGGGGGCCAACAGCCTGGAGCTGTGGGCCAACCTGGGCTCGGTGAACCGGCGCGCGGGCCGCTTCCAGCGCGCGGTGGAGGTGCACCGGCGCGTGGTGGAGCTGGCGCCGCGTCACGCCCTGGGCTACGTGCTGCTGGGCGCGGACCACTTCGCCACCGGCCAGTGGGACCAGGCCATTGAAGACTACGCCAACGCGCTGCAGGTGGAGCCGGAGCACGCCGGGGCGAGGCAGTGGCTGGCCCGGGCCCTGGCGCACCGGGCGCGGGACAGGGCGGGCACGGGCCGGCTGGAGGACGCCGTCCGGGATTTGCGCCGCGCCTACGACCTGGACCGCGGCGCCCCCATGGCCCGCCGGCTGGGCGCCGCGCTGCTGGAGACGCGCGCCTACGCGGACGCACGCAAGGTGATGGAGCAGGGCGTGACGCTGCCCGGCGCCGCGTGGCGTGACAGCCTGCTGCTGGGGTACGCGCGGCTGGCCACGAACGACGCCCAGGCGGCGCTGGAGGCCTTCACCCGCGCGGGCGCCCAGACGGAGGAGCCCGACGAACAGGCGGAGGCCTCCGTCGGCGCCGCGCTGGCCGAGGTGGAGCTGGGGCAGGTGGACGCGGCGGTGCAGCGCCTCACCGCGGTGGGCCCGTCGCGCGCCGCGGCGCAGGTGGCGGGCGCCAACCTCCCGCGCGTCCTGGTGCGCCGGGCGCTGGCGCGCCTGGAGACCGGCGACGCCGAGGCCGCCGAGCGCGATTTGGAGCTGGTGGACAAGCTGGGCACGGGCAACCGCAAGGAGCTGGCGCGGCTGGCCCAGTTCGCCCGCGGCCTGGCGCGCGCGGAGGCGGGGCGCCACGCGGAGGCGCGCGTCGCCATCACCAAGGCCCTGACGCCCACGCAGCCCTGGGCCTGGCCCAACACGCGCGCGCTGGCCACCGCCTTCATCCTCTACAAGAAGGGGCAGGTGCCCGCAGCGCGCAGGCAGCTGGCCGTGGCGGCGAAGAAGCCGATGCCCGGCCAGCCCCAGTGGCTGACGGCGATGACGGGCGCGCTCCACCGGCGCGAGGCGTCGCTGGCGTACAACGCCGGCAACATGCGGGTGGCGGAGAAGGCCTTCAAGGCCGCGCTCGCCGGCGACCCGGAGAACCCGCAGGTGCAGCACAACCTGGCCTGCGTCGACTGGCGCAAGGGCCGCACGACGAACGCCGTGGAGACGTGGCGCCGGCTGGAGTCGGGCGTGCCGGTGGCCGCGCTCAACCTGGGCATCGACGCGCAGGAGCGCCGCAAGGACGCGGGCGAGGCCGTGGAGGCCTGGCGCCGCTACCTGGCCGGCGGCAGCGGCCCGCGCATGGCGCAGGTGCGCGAGTGGAAGGAACGCCTGCAGAGCCTGCACGGCCTGTCCGAGCCCGCGGGCGCCACCGTGGAGGAGACCCCATGAAGACCTCACCTCGCTTCCTCCTGGCGGGCCTCGTGCTGGCCTGCACCCTGACGGCCAGCACCGCGCTCGCGGCGCCGAAGAAGGCCACGCTGGGGGTGTTCCTCGCCACCACGCTCGCGGATGGCCAGGAGCGCTTCGAATACGCGGAGGCCCTGGCCGCCCGGCTGACGGAGCTTCTGGACACGCCCGTGGCCGCCAAGAGCTTCGGCCGCTACGAGGACTTCTCTCGCGCGGTGGCGGGCGGAATGGTGGACTTCGCGGTGGTGGATGCGTGGGCCGCCGTGCAGCTGGGCGCGAAGGCGAAGCCGGTGGCCTGGGCCTCGCGCGCGGGTGACACGCAGCAGCGCTGGGCCATTGTCGCGATGCAGCGCGGCGCGGTGAAGGACCTCGCCGGCAAGCGCCTGGCGCACGTGAAGGGCGCGGGCCCGGCGGACCCGAAGTTCGTCACCCACGTCGTGCTCGGTGGCGACCTGGACGCCAAGAAGCACTTCAAGCTGGCCCCCGTGCCGAACGTGGAGTCCGCGCTGAAGATGCTGGAGGCCAAGGGCGCGGAGGCGGCGCTCGTCCCGCTGGCGCACGTGCCCAAGGGCAAGGACGTGCGCGTCCTCTTCCGCAGTGGCCGGGTGCCGGGCGCCGTGCTGGTGGACCTGCGCAACCACGAGGCCGCGCTCACCGGCGCGCTGGGGAAGGTGGGCGCGGTGGCGCCCTTCGATGCCTTCGCGCGGCTCCAGGACAAGACCTTCGACGAGTTCCGCAAGCTCGTCATGCGCGGCCCGCCGCGGCGCCAGCCCGTGCTGGCGGAGGGGGCCGAACTTCACGTAGAGGCCGAGGTGCTCGTGCGCTCGGAGGAGCTGGGCCCCGCGCTGCCGTCCTTCGTCGGAGACCTCGCCGTCTCCGCGGAACAGCCAGACGACTGATGCTTTCCCGAGTTTCTAGAGAATGAGAGCCAACGACTTGGCCCGGCGTGGGCTCTGGGGTAGCTTGAAAATGATGGCGTTGGTGTTCAGCCGAGAAACCGCGTTCCCCCGGACGCAAGCGCTGGCGCCGAGCCCGTCTCCAGATCGTACGTACAGGACCTCGGGTGTCCATGCTCCACCCTTGGATGTGAGAACGATGCACTCGACTGTGTTCGGTGAGCCGCGGCAAGGCGCGGCGAAGGCGGTTGCCGGACGCCGCGCTCTGCGCGCCGGCCTGCCTCTGTCCATCATGCTGTGCGTGCTGTCCCTCGTCGTCCCTTCCAGCGCGACCGCGCAGGAGGTCGCGCAGGCGGAGGCTCCCGCCAAGGTGAAGCGCAGGAAGCGGGTGGTGAAGCCCGCGCGCCCCGCCCGGACGGCGAAGAAGCCGAAGAAGGCCGTGCCGCCGCCCGTCGAGGACGCGGAGGACCCGGCAGACGAGCCGGAGATTCCCGTCCTGGGTGGCGGGCCCTCCTCGGAGGAGCCGCCCCCGCCGGCCCTGGCGCCCGCCGCGCCCCTGGCGCCGGCCACGCCGCTGACGGCCGAGCCGCTGCCCATGCCTCCACCGCCGGTGGGCACGGACTTCATCCCGCCGGACGCGCCGACGAATCCCCCGCCGGCCATCGCGCAGCCCGAGCCGGCGTCGAACGTCCCCATCACCGCGCCCTTCGCCGAGCCGGCCATGAACCGGCCCCTGCCGCCACCCTCCGGGCTCGCGGGCCTGGACGGGGATCCGCTGGGCGGCGCCGACGCGCTGGAGGAGTCCGTCAACCGCGTGTTGAGCGAGGCGGTGGTGACGACCGCCGGCAAGCGCAACCAGCGCATCTCCGACGTGCCCCTCACGGTGTCCTGGATTCCGGCGGAGGAGCTGGAGGGCACCGGCCAGTTCACGCTGTGTGAGGCCATCCAGTACTTCCCCGGCATGGAGTGCCGCCGGGGCTCCATGCGCAAGGCGGCGGTGAGCGCGCGCGGCCTGGGCTCCAACTACCTGTCCAACCGCCTGCTGCTGCTCCAGGACGGCCGTCCGCTGACGGACCCGTGGACGGGCCAGTTCTACGCGGACGAGACCACGCCGCTCACCAACCTCAAGCAGGTGGAGGTCATCCGCGGCCCAGGCTCCTCGCTGTACGGCTCCAACGCCTTCAGCGGCGTCATCAACATCATCCAGCGCCAGCCGTCGGACCTCATCGAGAAGGGCAAGAACGTGGGCGCCGAGGCCCGGGTGCTGGCGGGCCAGGACCAGACGTGGCGCCTGCACGGCACCGTGGCCGGCCGTGGCGGCCCGGTGGAGGCCCTGCTGGGCTACTACGGCTTCGGCTCGGACGGCCCGCAGCTCTTCAACGACCCGCGCGTGGGCCGGGTGGACACCAACCAGGACTCGCTGGTGCACCAGGTCAACGGCAAGGTGCGCATCGGGCCCCTGGCGCTGGACGCGGACTTCACGGACGCGGAGATTGGCCGCCCGGGTGGCACGCACATCTCCACCGTGGGCAACTGCGGCCGCTGCCACTACACGCCGAACGACTCCGAGTCGGTGCAGAACTTCAACGCGTCCGCGCAGGTGGACCAGCAGGTCACCGACAACCTGCGCCTCTTCGGCCAGGCCTACGGCTTCTTCAAGCGCCGCGACGTGCTGATGGAGAACGCCTTCGGTGGCGACCCCACCCGCGCGCTGGGCAAGCGGCGCCGGCTGGGCGGCGAGGCGCGCGCGCTGTGGACGGTGGGCGACCTCAACGTCACCTTCGGTGGTGACTTGAAGGCGGACGCCGTCAACGTGCCCAACGTCCTGCCCGAGCTGAGCACGGACGACACGCGGCAGACCATCCTGGGCGGCTTCGTGGACGCGGAGTACCGCCTCTTCGACCGGCTGGTGTTCGGCGCGGGCGCCCGCTACGACCGCTACCAGATTCCGGAGAACGTCTGGCAGAACCGCACGGACCAGATTTCCCCGCGCGCCAGCGTCGTGTTCCACGCGGTGCCGGAGCTGCTGACGCTGCGCACCAACTACGGCCGCGCCTTCCGCGCGCCCACGTTGGCGGAGCTGGCCATCAACCAGCAGATGTACGCGGCCACACTGGTGGGCAACTCCAACCTGCGCGCGGAGACGCTGGACACCATCGAGGCATCGGTGGATTTCTGGCCCTTCGACAGGAGGGTGCGCCTGACGGGTACGGGCTTCTACAATCTGGCGAAGAACTTCATCAACCAGCAGCTCGTCTTCGGCTCTGTGTCGCAGTTCCAGAACCTGGGCGACGCGCGGGTGGCGGGCTTCGAGCTGGAAGCGGCCGCGCAGATTCCGTCCATCAACTCGTCCTTCGACATCGCGTACCAGTTCCTCAACGCCAAATCGCTGCCGTACGACGACGGCCCGCAGTCGCCCCTGGACTACGCGCCGGCCCACCGCATCTACGCGCGGGGCCGCACCAACATCGGCAAGGTGGCCTTCGTGGAGCTCTACGCGCTGCTGGTGGGCTCACGGTTCGACCCGGGCTTCGAGGTGGACGAGGCGACGGGCCTGCCCACCACCCGCGTGCAGCTGCCCAGCTACGTCACGGCCAGCGCGCGCGTGGGCTTCAACGTCTACGACGGCATCTCCGTGTCGTTCCTCGGCTCCAACCTCTTCAATGCGCAGTACGAGGAATCCCACGGCTTCCCGGCACCGCCCCAGTCGTTCTTCAGCGAAGTCAAGGTTCGATACTAGCCCTTGAGTACCGCCCCCCACCTCGAGGCCGGCGGCCTCCTGTTGATTGCAGACGAGTCGCTCCCTCCGGCGCTGGTGGAGCAGGCGGCTCCCGTCCTCGCACAGGGCGGCATGGCGCTGTGCCAGGGGCCCGGGTCGCCTTCAGGGCCTCGGCGCCTGGTGCTCTTCGACGGGAAGCTGACGCCCACGCACGCGGAGGCGCTGCGCGGCGAGCCGCCCGCGCTGCTGCTGGCGACACGGGCCTCCGACGGGCGTCCCTCCACGTGGGAGGCGCGCCTGTTGGGAGACCTGCTGCGCGGCGCGCCGCTGCTGCCCGCGGGGGCCTCGCGGCACCGGCTCCAGTCGGTGGCGGACATCAACGCCGCCGGTGAGGCCGCCGCGCGGGCCGTCACACAGGCGCGGGGCTCGCGCACGGCGGCGGCGCTGGTGGGGGACGTGGTGCACGAGCTGGCGGCCAACGCGATGTGGGACGCGCCGGTGGATGCGCGGGGCCAGCACCGGTACGCGCACCGCCGCTCCGAGGTCCGCGAGGTGGCGCCGGAGGACGCGTGCGAGCTGTCCTACGCGGTGGAAGAGGGCCGCATGTGGTTGGAAGTGGTGGACCGCTTCGGCGGCCTGCGTCCGGGGCCCTTCGCCCGGGCGCTGGGTGGGTGG
>NZ_JAAIYB010000368.1 GCF_010894475.1 Myxococcus vastator | reverse complement strand
GCCCTGGACTGGTGCCCCCGCGTCACGCCCGGCCCCAGCGGGACGTCCTCGTCCGCCCTGGCGATGTCCAACGCCCACGCCCTGGTCCGCTTCTTCAGCCCCGGCAGCCACTACCGGGAAATCGACGCCGCGCTCGCTGGCGCGATGGAGGGGTCCACCGTCGACTGGAACGGCGTGGCGCGGGCCTATGCGGAGGCACTCGATTCGGTCTGCGCCCACGAGGCCACCGCCTCCGCGGACCTCCCCGTGGTCCAGGTCGAGCAGCACGACACCGTCGCCGTCATCCGACCCGGCACGGGTGAGCCCGTCCTCCCCGAGGGCACGCGCGCCGTCGCCATCGACCTGCGCGGCCTGCCCGACGCCCCGGGGCTGGAAGAGGCGCTGGCCCGCGCCATCTCCGTCGCCAGCGGTCAGCCGGTGCCACGCGTCTCCGCGCGCGTGCGCGTCAACGACGGCATGACGGACGAGCACAACGCCCAGAACCTCTACAGCAACACCACGGACCTCCTGGCCGCGCCGGACTACCCCGCCTCGGGAGCGGTGGACCTGCCGGTGGCGCTGCTCACGGGCCCCACGCTGCCGCCCGCGGCGGCGCGCTTCGTGGTCGACCTGCGCACGGCGCGGCGAGCCTGGCTGTGGGGTGAGCCCGTCGCGACCGCCGTCGCCGAGTCGCGCTGGGTTCCCCTGGCGGCCCAGGGCCTGTCGATTCGCACGTCGCGGCTCGAGGACAGCACCGGCCCGCTTCCCGACCAGCTCCCCGCGGACCGGGCGCTGTCCGGCGCCCTGGCCGACAGCCTGAGCGAGCTTCCCACGCTCGGGACGCCTGCCGCCCTGGACCGGAGCGCCGCGGTCGCTCGCACGGACATGACGCAGCGCCGGCGCCCGACGGGCACGACGGCGCAGGTGACGCAGACGGCCGGCATCGCGCGCGCGTCGCTCCTCATCACCCACGGCGCCGTGCGGCGCTTCTTCCCCTACTTCCATGTGGTGGGGGACGGCATCGACGCGCGGCTAGAGGAGACGCTGGCCGCGGTGGACGCCACGCCCGTGAGCCAACTCCAGACACTTCAGCTCCTGCGCCGCTTCGGCGCCGTGCTCCAGGACGGGCACGTCTTCGTCTCCGCGTCACCGTCTCCCTTCATCGGCGACCTCCCCGCGCTGCTGGAGGAGGTCGCCGGAGGGGACGTGGTGGTCCGCCGCTCGCTCGTCCCGGAGTTCCAGGCGGGCGACACCCTGGTGCGCGTGGGCGACCGCTCCACGGCGGAGTGGTACGCGGAAGAGCTCTCCCGCACGTCCGCCGCCACCCACGGCTACCGACACGACCTGGCCACGCGGAGGCTGCGTGAGCTCACAGGGCCCCTGTCGCTCGTGATGCGCGCCATGGATGGTACCGAGCGCACCGTGCAGGCCCAGCCCTGGACCGGCGGAAACCTGGGCCAGGCGCTCGGCTACTCCCCCTCGCGACGCGCCAGCGGCTGGCTGGGCGACGTGGGCGCGCCGACGCTCTACTACATCACCCTGAGCAGCGACGTGACGACAGACCTCGGCGCCGCCCTCCAGCACCTCGACACCGCGTCGGCCGCCCAGGGGCTCATCGTGGACATGCGCGGCTACCCCGGCTTCAGCCACTACGACTTCATCCGGCATCTCATCCAAGGCCCCTACGTCAGTCCCCTCTTCCGAGTGGGCCGCTGGACGGGCCCGGACGCGCATGAGGTACGCGAGACTCAGCACGCCTTCACCGGAAGCACGACGCGCGCATACACGGGGCCCATGGTGCTGCTCGTGGGGCCTCGCTCGGTGTCCGCGGCGGAGAACTTCTCCACCATGCTGGTCGCCGCGAACCGCGTCCGGGTGGTGGGGCAGCGCAGCGCGGGCACCAACGGCAACATCACCAACCTGCTGCTCCCCGGCGGCTTCCGGTTCATGTACACCGGAATGGAAGTTCTTCGTCCCGACCGCTCGACATTCCATGGCGTGGGAATTGTCCCGGATGAAGAGATTGTACCCACCACGGAAGACTTCGCGGCGGGCAGAGACGCGGTGCTCTTGAAGGCCATCGACGTGCTCCAGGCACACGAGTAGACGCTTGCCGGCGTGAGTGCGGACAGCGCCTTTCGATGCGGGCGTGTGAAGCGGCAGGATGGCGCTCCTCACCCCGTGGAAGGAGCAGTCATGAACGCACGTTTTCTTGCTGTCGCTGTCCTGGGTGCCGCGATGTTCACCGGCTGTGGTGCGCCGGACGCCACCCCTGAGACGCCCGCTGGTGAAGGCGTTGTCATCCCTCCGGTGGAGACGCAGGGAGGGTCCGCCACCGTCACCGCCGCCGCGTATTGCGACGACGTGGCGACGTGGAACGCCGCGTGGACGGACCTGGAGGACCAGGTCCTCGTGCTCGTCAATCAGCGCCGCGCCGCCGGGGCCGTCTGTGGCGGCGTGGCCAAACCGCCCGCGCCCCCGCTCAGCAACAACGCCCAGCTGCGGTGTGCCGCGCGCAAGCACTCCAAGGACATGGGCACCCACAACTTCATGAGCCACACGGGCTCGGATGGCTCCACGCCCTGGCAGCGGATGAACCAGGCGGGCTATACGTACCGCAACGCCGCGGAGAACGTCGCGGCCGGCTACTCCACGGCCCTGGCCGTGGTGAACGGCTGGATGTCCAGCACCGGGCACTGCAACAACATCATGAACCCGGCGCTCCTCGACCTCGGCGTCGGCTACTTCAACGCGCCGAGCAGCACCTACCGACACTACTGGACGCAGGCCTTCGGCCGGCAGTGACACCGGGCTAGAGTGTGTGGCCGGGCGCTCATCCGGGGCGCCCGGCTCGCCTCGCTCGTCATGGACCTCCTCCTGCTTTTCGTCGGTCTCATCAAGGTGGTGTTCGGCGGCCTCGTCGCCGCGCTGGGCATCTGGCTCGCGCTGCGCGGCCTGAGCCGCATCCTCGGCGCCAACCCCGCTGAGGAGCTGCGCCAGGGCAACGTCGCCGCCTGCCTCGTCCACGCCGCCAGCCTGGTGTCGCTGGGCCTGCTGGTGCAGCACGCGGTGCAGGCCACGTCGGACGCGCTGGACCTCACCGTGCAGAATTCGACCCTGCAGTTGCTGGTCGTGGGCCGGCTGGTCGCGGTGGCCGTCCTGCACGTGGGGCTGTCACTGGGCGTGGGCGTCACGGTGCTCGGCACGGGCGTGCTGCTGTTCGACCGGATGACGCCGGGCATCGACGAGCTGGCGGAGGTGCGCAAGGGCAACGTCGCGGCGGCGCTCATCCTCTCCGCCATCCTGCTGGTGCTGGCGCTGCTGACCGCCCCGGGACTCCAGGCGGCGCTCAACGGGCTCATCCCCTTCCCCCAGCTCCCCGCGGGGACGCTGCGCGCGCCCGCGTGAAGACGTTCTTCAAGTGGATGCTCGGCGTGGTGGGCCTCGCCAGCTGCTTGTGCTGCTGCGGCCTGGGCACGCTGGGTCATCTGGCGGGCATGGACATCGCGCCACCTGAGCCCGGGCAGCCCAGCGGCGCCCGCGCGGTGGATTTGGGGCTGGTGCTCCTGCCGCCGGGCACCTCGCCGCGGCGGGCCCGGGACTACGACTGGCGGGCGGACAGCATCCAGCCCCCCGAGCACCACGTCTCCTACGGCCTGGGGACGGCGCTGGCCCAGACGCTGGCGGATGAACACGCGGCGCTGGGCCGCAGGTTGCACTACCACTCACTGGGCAGGGAGCGCTTCTCGTTCAACGCACCGCCCGGCTGTAGCGCCGACATGCGCTGCATCTACGAGGAGCTGATGCGCACCAACGCCGAGCCCGTGCGGAGGCTGGGTGACACGTTCGTCGCCTCCATCCGCGAGCGGAGGCTGGATGCCGCGCAGGCCACGCAGCTCATCCTCGGCTTCGTGCAGCGCATCGACTACGAGCTGCCCGAGCACGAGGCCTTCGGTATCGTCCCCCCGGCGCTGGTCCCCGCGGAGAATCGCGGCGACTGCGACTCCAAGGCGGTGCTCGCGGTGATGCTGCTGCGGCAGGCGGGCGTCGACGCGGTGGTGCTGTACTCCGACCCGCTGTCCCACGCGGCGGTGGGCGTGGGGCTGCCCGGCAAGGGCTCGGCGCTGCGCTACGCCGGGCGCAGCTACCAGTACGCGGAGGTCACCGCCCAGGGCTGGCCGCTGGGCATGATTCCGCCCCAATACGACAAGCCCCGGCTGTGGAAGGTGCTGCCCCTGAACGGGGGCCCTGACACGGCGGGCTGACGCCCCGGGGCCTCAGTCCGCCTCGGCGCCTGGCGCCGCGAGCAGGCCCCGCACCAGGTGCTCGTAGGCCTCCTTCATCGGCAGCTCGGAGTCCACCTTGAGCCGCCGCCGGAGTGTCTGGGTCCGCCGGCCATCCCGTGGGTCCACGCCCTCCTTCTGGTACGCCTCCCACCACACCCCGCTTCCACGCCGCTGCCACAAAGGCACGTCGTTGAAGTTGAGGCCGCGCTGGAAGAGCAGCTCGTTCTTGTAGCTCACGGGCTTGCCGTCCAGCTCACGGGTGGCCTGCGCCGCGCTCCGGCCCTCCTTGCGCAGCGTCCAGTAGCACCAGCCATGCAGCGAACACCTGCTGCCGTCCGCTTGCCGCCAGAGGAAGTAGTCCAGCACCGCGCGCTCCGAGGCCCCCAGCCAGGCGCGGCCGTCGAACACCGCCGGGACACCCGCGGCGTGTGTGAAGGTGGCGCTGGCCAGGCCCGCCGCCAGGGACACCACCTTCTCGACGGAGCGGTCGAAGAGCGTCCAGTCCGGCCGGAAGAGGACGGAGATTTCGTCGCTCTGCGTGTAGGCGTAGACGCCTTGAAGTTCCTCCAGCAGCTCGCTGGCGGTGCGCACCATGAACTGGTGGAACACCGGGTCGAAGGGCTTCTCGTAGCGGGCCTCGGTGAAGCGCGAGAAGCCCCGCCCATCCACGCGCAGCACCACCCAGGCGCCCGGCAGCATGCGCTGGTTGTGGAACACCTCGCCCTGCCTTGCTCGCGCCGCCAGTTCCTCAGGGTCCATCGGGCTCCTCCCTCCAGGGTTGGACGCGAATGCCACCGTCGGCGGCCAGCGTCACGTAGAACAGCGCGTCGAAGCCCTCATCGAGCCGGGGCCGCTCGAGCTGCTTCACGGTGACGCGCAACGCCACCTCCGGCACCCGGGCGCGCCCGTCACGCAAGGCATTGCGCGCCAGGCAGTCCTCCAGCTTCGACGCGAAGTAGTAGCCCATGACTCGAGCCTGGTACTCGCGCCCCAGGACGATGAGGGGCGCGCGCACGTCCGCGGAGGGATTGGTGTTGTCCACCACCACCGACCGGCCCGCCGCCAGCGCCTCGGCGATGTACCGGCGCTGGCGGGCCTCCTTGCGAACCGCGTGAGGCCACAGGTCCTTGCTGACGTGCACGTGCGTGGCCGCGAAACGCTGCCGGTAGAGGCTGCTCTTGCCCGAGCCCTGCAAGCCAACGAAGAGAACCAGGTCCATGACGTGCGGCTCCAGACGCCTCCGCGTGAGAGCGGCTGACAGTGACGGCCCCAGCCATAACGCTGCCACGCGAAAAAGACAGTCAACCCGATACATCTGTCGCGTCCGGCGTGTCGGCAGAACGTCACGAATGCCTGTCATTCCAATGAATTCCCAGACTTGGGCATGCATTGACACATTCATCTTAAGCAGATTAACAAGCACATCTCGCTTTTCGAGGATTCTTGCGTTGTGCAGCACGGAAGTCCCTCTCAAGGAGACACCGCCATGCGTCTGCCGTCCTCGTTGTCCCCGCTGTCCCTCCTGGCCCTCGGTTGGGGCCTGTCCGCGCCCGTCACGGCGCTCGCCGCGAACACGCCGGACCTGCGCCCCGGCGTCATCCGGAGCACCGCGGCGCTGGGCCCCGCCCGGGTCCTCACCGGCGCCGAGGTCGAGAAGGCGCGCCTCGCCACGGGCATCGACCGCGCGGCGAGTGGCACGTATGCCCTTGCCACGGGCGCCGGGCACGTCTTCCACCGGACGACCCAGCCCATCCATGCGCTGAAGACGCTCGACGTGCCGCGCGCGTCCGTCCAGCTCCACACCTGGCAGGAGGAGACGGCGGACGGCAGGCGCCAGGACTACTTCGCCTACAGCCAGGGCGGCGTGGCGCTGCTGGGCCGCGTGCAGGCGACGGAGTACCTGGTGCGGCTGGAGCACGCGCGGTTCGACCCGCTGAAGGGCGCGCAGCCCCTGGTCGCGGGCCTGCTCACCGCGGACGCCAGCAACACCCTGCACCTGGTGCAGTTCCACGCCACGCCCCTGCCGGAGTACCGCGACGCCATCCAGGCCGCGGGCGGCAAGGTGCTGCGCTTCCTCACGGACCACACCTTCCTCGTGGAGATGAACGCCAGCACGCACAAGCGCGTCGCCGGGCTGCCCTATGTCCGCTGGGTGGGCGCGTACCATCCGGAGTACCGGGTGGAGGGCGTGCTGCGCGAGTCCCTCCAGGGCCGCGCGCTGAAGCTGGAGCCGCAGCGCTACTCCATCATGGTGGGCGAGCGCGGCGCGGCGCGACAGGGCGAGGTCGCCTCGCTGGTCCGCGCGCTGGGCGGCACGGTGGAGCTCATTGAAGCGGGCGGCCTGCGCGTGGAGGCCACCCTCACCCAGTCCCAGTTGGAGCGGCTGGTGCGCTCCAATGCCGTCCAGTACGTGGACCGCTGGGGCGGTCCGGGTGAGCTCGACAACAACAACGTCCGTCAGGTGGGCGGCGCGACCTACCTTGAAGGCCTGGAGGGCTTCACGGGCCAGGGGGTGCGCGGCGAAATCTTCGACACGGAGCTGCGCACCACGCACCAGGAGTGGGCGACGGCGCCCATCATCCACAGCACGGGCACCACGGGCGGCTTCCACGGCAGCGCCTGCTACAGCATCAACTTCGCCCGGGGCGTGGATGGGAACGCCCGCGGCCTGATTCCCTCCGGACAGGGCATCTTCTTCCGCTACAACGAGTCCTCCCAGTTCGGCGGCCCCAAGTCCCGCTACGACATCAACCGGGAGCTCATCGACCCGGCCGGGCAGTACCGCGCCGTGTTCCAGACGTCCAGCGTGGGCAGCGCGCAGGTGACGGGCTACACCACCATCTCCGCGGAGGTGGATGACTACCTGTTCCAGTACCCCATCCTCAGCACGCAGTCGCAGAGCAACACCGGCAACCGGAACTCGCGGCCACAGGCGTGGGCGAAGAACATCGTGTCCGTGGGTGGCATGTACCACTACGACAACACCAACCGCGCGGATGACCGGTGGAACGGCGGCGCCAGCGTGGGCCCGGCGGCGGACGGCCGCCTCAAGCCGGACCTGTCGTACTACTACGACTCCATCCGCTCCGCGTCGAACTCCAGCAACACGTCCTACACCAACTTCGGTGGCACCAGCGCGGCCACGCCGCAGACGGCGGGGCACTTCGGCCTGCTCTTCCAGATGTGGCACGAGGGCGTCTGGGCGGGCTTCGGTGGTGGCGCGGATGTCTTCGCCAGCCGTCCGAAGATGGCCACGGCGAAGGCGCTGATGATCAACATGGCGCACCGCTACAACTGGCTGGCGGGCGGCTCCAACGGAGACCTGACGCGCGCGCGGCAGGGCTGGGGCACCGCGGACGTGAAGCGCCTGTATGACCGCGCCGAGGTGACGAGCATCATCAACGAGACGGACCGGCTGCTCCCGCTCGGCACGAACACGTACCGCGTCAACGTGGGCGCAGGCGAGAAGGAGCTCAACGTCACCATGGTCTACACCGACCCCGCGGGCACGGTGGGCGCGGCCCAGGCGCGCATCAACGACCTGTCGCTGCGCGTGACGTCCCCCACCGGCGTCGTCTACTGGGGCAACAACGGCCTGACGGCGGGCAACGTCTCCACCGCGGGCGGTGTGTCGAACACGGTGGATACGGTGGAGAACGTGTTCCTCACCACCCCCGCCGCCGGCACCTGGACCGTGGAGGTGATTGGCGACGAAATCGTCCAGGACACGGATTTGTCGACGCGCGTGGTGGACGCGAACTACGCACTGGTCGTGAGCGGCGGCAAGATTCAGTAGGCCCGAGGTGAGCTGAAGCAGACGCCGGGCCAGTGCTCCCTGCGTGGGAGTGCTGGCCCTGGCCCTGCCCCAATGGCATGACAGGCCCATGCCCCGTGACGTCTCCTTCTTCGACCAGCTCGGCTCGCTCCTCGCCCAGGAGCGCGAGGCCGAGAAAGCCCGCCTGGCCGCGCTCGCCCAGAGCCTCTCGCTGCATGAGCGCGAGGAGCACGGCCTGTCCGTCCTGGACCTGGAGTCCATCGAGGAGGAGGTCGGCCTGGGAGGCCGCTTCCTCGTCACCCTGGGCCGAGCGGACCGCCGCCCCCTGCCCACCCGCCTGCACAACGGCGACCTGGTGGCCGTGCTGCCCCGCCGCGCGGAGGTGAAGGAGCCCGCCCGCGCCCTCATCTCCCGCGCCACCGCCACGCGCATCCAGCTCGCCTTCGACCGCTCCCCGCCGCCCTACGTCCACGAGGGTCTGTTGCGCCTGGACGTCGTCCCCAACGACGTCACCTACGACCGGCTGCGCGCCGGGCTCCAGCGCATCAAGGCCCTGGACAAGGGCGCCGAGCGGCACAAGCGAGAGG
>NZ_JAAIYB010000367.1 GCF_010894475.1 Myxococcus vastator | reverse complement strand
GGGCTGGCGTGCCCCGCAGCGCAGGTGCGCCCGCCCCCGCCCCCGGAGCCGTGCCCGGACGGGGCCGTTGAGGAGATGGAGAAGTGGGGCGTCAAAGTGGAAGACCACCATGGCGTGACTTTTCTGGTCAGCAGGCCGCAGGTCATCACGGTGACGGATCGTCCGGCTGAAGTGGAGTTGCTCGGCAGGTGGAATCGCATACCGACTTCCACCATCTTCTCTGGGCGCCTCATCGTGAGTGACCGCGTCTATGGCCGGTTCACCCATGCGCGCACTCGCGCTGGAAAGAGCTTTCCCGTGTGCCTGGAGTTGAATTCTTTGTCTTTGGTGAAGGGGCTGGAGCGGGAGCCAGGAGACGACAGTCCCACCTCGGCCCGTGTCTTCACGAGCGGCGATGTGAGGGCGGTGCGCGAGTTTGAGTGACGCGGCGCAGGGTGCCGCGTGAGGGAGTCGTGGACGGATGCATGCAACATCATCAGTCGTTCTCCTCTGGCTCTCGCTCCTGGCGGGGAGCGCGGCGGCTCAGGGGAACATGGTGTCGGGAAACGGCGCTCGGCGAATCGAGTTGGGGCCGGATGACTCAGGTGCGCTGACCGAGCTTGCAGTCAGCCCCGGTTTGTCCACCGTGCTTCTCTTCGACTCGGAGTTGGCTCAAGAAGGGGTTGCACTGGAGGGGAGGCACGTCTTTTCGAATGTAGACGTGGGCCGCACGACACTGCGGCTGGTTCCTTCGGAGCAGGGGATTCCCGGGGAGAAGTTCCGGGTGTCTGTGCGCTTCCGCGACGGCGCAGCGCCTGCTGGCGCTTCGTTCCTGCTGACGGTTCATCCCGCGCGCGCGGACAGCCTTGTCGAGGTGTACCGGAGCGCGAGAACTGTTGAATCGTACCAGCAGGAAGCGAGGGAGGCGCGCGCCGAGATGCGACGGTACCAGGAAGAGAATGCGCGGCTGGTGTCGGAGCATGGCGCTCCGAGGGGCCTCGCGGGATTGCTCGCGACCGGCGGCATCGATGTGAACGGCGTGGCCGGTCGGGACGTGACCAAGACGGTTTCCTCGGACCGGAGGAGCTTCCTTGAGCCCTTCATCGTTCAAAGCTTCCGCTCGAAGAGTCGTGTCGCCCTTGAAGTCTCCCTGCGGGGCCTGCGGGGAGGACTGCCGTGGAGCGCGAGTGGCGCTACACTTCACGGGCCCTCTGGAACTGAATTGAAGGTGCTCCGCGTGTGGCAGGCGTCACCCATTGCATCAGATGAGGCTGGGCGCGTGGTGATCGAAGCAGAAGCGTCCGCTGAGTCCGCGCGAGGCTCCTTTTCGCTCAAGCTGTGGGAGGCAGAGGGTCCCCGCACGGTGACGATTGGCAACGTCACTTTCCCCTGAAGCTCTGGGCCCATGCGGACATGAAAAATCCGCCGGGAGGTCCACGAGGCCGGCGGGGGGGCCTCTGGGGGAGATGTGGACCTCCCGGCGGAAAGGTGTCGCGCTCAGCCCTTAGCCGCGCTTCCTCCGGCGGAGGCCCAGCAGGCCGAGGAGCGCCAGCCAGGACGCGGCGGGCGCCGCGCTGCAGCCGCCACCCGCGAAGGCCCGGGTGAGCTCCACCGTCCACGCGTACGCCGCGGGCGTGCTGTCCACGTTGCCCGCGCGGTCCGTGGCCCGCACGCGCAGGGTGTGCTGCCCCTCGCCCACGTCATAGCTGTCCTGGCAGGGCTCGAAGGGGCCGCCGTTCAAGCTGCACGCGTAGGTGACGTCGTCCTCGGAGGCGTCGTACTCGAAGGTCGCCGTCCGGTCGCCGCCTCGCGAGGGAGGCGTGCGCGGGAGGAACGTGTCGGGCTCCTGGGTGTCGATGCTGAACTCGATGGGCGCGGAGGGCTCGCTGGTGCGGCCCTGGTCGTCGGTGGCGGTGGCCGTCACCGTGTGCGGGCCCTCCTCCAACGGCTGGGTCGGCGTGCAACTCCACGCGCCCACGTCGTTGGTGGTGGTGGTGCAGAGCACCGTGTCGCCCTCGTACACCGTCACCACCGTGCCCGGCGCGGACGTGCCGCTCAGGGGCGGCGTGGACGTGTCGAGCACCGCGCCGTCGGCGGGCCCGGTGATGACCGGCGGCTCCGTCGTGGACAGGGTGAGGGTGAAGGTGACGGGCGTGGAGGTGGGGCCAGGGCTGCCACCCGGAGGCGTGGCGGTGGCCGTCACCGTGTGCGGGCCTTCGGCCAGGGGTGTGGTGGGCGTGCAGCTCCAGTTCCCCGCCGCATCGGCCGTGGCGGTGCAGAGGACGGTGCCGCCCTCGTACACCGTTACCTGGTCACCCGGCGTCGCCGTGCCGCTCAGCACGGGCGTCTGCGTGTCCAGCACCGCGCCGTCGGCGGGCCCGGTGATGACTGGAGGCGCGGACGGTGAGTCGTCGATGATGAAGTCCACCGTCGTGGACGTCTGCGGCGCGCCCGGGAAGGTGGAGGTGACGACGGCGGTGTGCGGCCCATCCTCCAGGTCCGTCGGGAGCATGCAGCTCCAGTTCCCCTCCGCGTCGGCGACGACGGTGCACACCGGGGCGGGGTCGCCGTCCAGGTACACGTCCACGGTGGCGCCCGGCGTGGCGGTGCCCTCCAGCTCCTCACCGGCGGTGCCGCCCGGCGTCGGGGACGTGACGACAGGGGCCGTCTGGCAGATGGACAGCGCGTCCACGCGATACGTCACCGCCGTGTCGGAGTTGTTGGCCAGGTCGCAGTCGGTGTCGACCAGCGCGATGCGCACGTCCCCCGTGGCCGCCGTGAAGTCGCGGGACAGGGGGAAGCCCAGGGGCATGGCCTCGGCGCGCGTGGCCGAGCCCGGACCGCCGGGCGGCGTGAGGCCCAGCGAGAAGCCCTGCACCTGCGTGCCCGCGTTGGCGTTGACGCCGATGACGCCGGGGTACCAGTTGGCGCCACCCGAGTAGCTCACCGCGCCGGACACGTACCGGATGCGGTAGCGGCCCGGCACGCCCAGCCCGGCCTGGATGGCCGCGTCGGGCAGCGCGGGGGCGTCGATGTCCGACACCTGCGTGCAGCTCGCGTTGCCCTGGCGGGTGAGGAACACGCGGACGTCCGCCGTCTGGCACGCGGCGCCGCTCTCCACGGCGCACGTGGCCGAGCAGCCGTCCCCAGGGGTGGTGTTGCCGTCATCGCAGGCCTCGCTGTCCGCCTTGATGCCGTCACCACACGTCACGGCGCACACCGACGGGATGCCGGTGCAGCCGAACCCGTCCTCGATGGCGCAGGTGGCGTTGCAGCCGTCGCCCGCCGAGGTGTTGCTGTCGTCGCACAGCTCCCCCTCGTCGAGGACGCCGTTGCCGCAGGCGTTGGGGCTGGTGCAGGTGTTGGTGGTGGGGTTGCAGAAGCCGCCTTCGCAGACGCCAGACGCACTGCAGGGCTGGCCGTCCTCCAGGAGGCAGCGCGAGGAGCAGCCGTCACCGTTGTTCAGGTTGCCGTCGTCACACACCTCGGCGCCGGCGCGGACGCCGTCACCACAGGTGGTGGCGCAGGTGCTGGGCGCGCCGCTGCACGAATAGCCATCCTCCACCCGGCAGCTGCCGCTGCAGCCGTCGCCGCTGTCGAAGTTGCCGTCGTCGCACGCCTCGCCGCTGTCCACCGTGCCATTGCCGCAGGTGAAGAAGCACTGGTTGCCAGCGCCAGGGCAGCTCCAGCCCGGCTCCACCGAGCAGGTGGCGTTGCAGCCGTCGCCCGCCGTGGTGTTGCCGTCGTCACACGCCTCGGCGCCCGCGCGGATGCCGTCGCCGCAGAGGGTGGCGCAGGTGCTGGGCGCGCCGCTGCACGTGTAGCCCGTCTCCACGCGGCAGCCCGTCGAGCAGCCGTCGCCGTTGGTGGCGTTGCCGTCGTCGCACGTCTCGTTCACGTCCAGGGCGCCGTTGCCGCAGCTGGCGACGCAGACGGACGGGCCGGTGGTGGGCGTGCTGCAGGCGTAGCCATCCTCCACGCGGCACTCGGTGCCGCAGCCGTCCTGAGGGTCCAGGTTGCCGTCGTCGCACTGCTCGCCCGGGTCCACGTCGCCGTTGCCGCAGGTGAGCACGCAGGCCTGGCCCGGGGCGGGGCAGGCGTAGCCCAGCTCCAGGGTGCAGGCGTTGGAGCAGCCATCCCCCAGCGTGGTGTTGCCGTCGTCGCACAGCTCGCCCGCGTCCATCCGGCCATTGCCGCACAGGGGCGCGCAGGTGGACGGAGCGCCCTGGCACTCGTAGCCGCGCTCGATGCGGCACGCCGAGGAGCAACCATCCGAGTCGTAGGCGTTGCCGTCATCGCACTGCTCGCCCGGGTCGATGTCGCCGTCGCCGCACGTCATCAAGCAGGCCTGGCCCGGGGTGGGGCAGGCGTAACCGGACTCCACGCGGCAGCTCGCGTTGCAGCCGTCGCCCGCCGTGGCGTTGCCGTCGTCGCACTGCTCGCCCGGGTTCAGCGTGCCGTTGCCACACGTCTGGGCGCAGGTGCTGGGCTGGCCGGTGCAGCCGTAGCCCGGCTCGATGCCGCAGGAGACGGAGCAGCCGTCACCGTCGGCGGTGTTGCCGTCGTCACACTCCTCGCGCAGGGACACGGCGCCGTCGCCGCAGCGGTCGTCGTACGCGTCCACGAACAGGTAGCGGAACGCGTTGGGCTCGGTGGCGGCGTTCTCGTTGCAGAGCTCGATGCGGTTGAGGCCCGCGCGCCACGGCGCGTTGGCGCCGAACTCGCGGAAGATGTTCTTCTGCCAGGGCTGGCCCGCCGGGTCGTTGACGACGGTGGGCGTGAAGTCCTGCCCGTTCACCCGCGCGCTGTCGAACTGGTTGTCGTTGAAGGTGGCCAGCCGCAGGCGGAACTGCGAGACGTTGGTCGTCGAGGGCACCATGAAGTCCTGGTACACGCAGACGGGCGCGCCCAGCGGCGCCGCCATGAAGCGGGCGGTCTGGATTTCCTGGGGCCAGTCGTTGGCGGCCCGCGAGCCGGTGGCCGCGCCCGTGGTGGTGCCCGCGTAGAACCAGTGCGGATCCGGGCCGACCTCCAGCCGGCGGTTGTTCTCGTCCACGCCGGTGTTGAAGACCGTCACGCCCGCGCGCACGCAGCGGCTGGGGCTGCCGGCGCAGGCGAAGCCAGACTCCACCTCGCACAGGCGGCTGCAGCCGTCGCCCTCGAAGCGGTTGCCGTCGTCGCAGACCTCCTGCGCGTAGGACGGGTGGGCGCGGTTGTCGAACACGCCGTTGCCGCACAGGGACAGGTCGCAGGTGGCGGTGCAGTCAGAGCCGTCGCTGTCGCAGGCCTCGCCGGAGTTGACGACGCTGTTGCCGCACAGGCTCGCCAGCGAGCAGGGGCGCCCGGGCACGTGGCACAGGTAGCCTGCTTCGAGGGTGCCGGTGGCGGAGCAGCCGTCGCCGCTGGTGGTGTTGCCGTCGTCACATTCCTCGCCGGGCTCGAGCTGGCCGTCTCCCACGAGGGAGGCGGACTGGCTCACGAGCACGGGCTCGGGGGGGGCCGAGGCTGTGCGGGCGCCGCCCGAGTCACAGCCGGTCAGGGATGAGAGCAGCGCGAGACAGAGCGCCGCCGTCTTGAAGAGGACACGCGTTTTCATGGGGATGTCTGCCTCGGTTCTCAGTGGGTGTCGGGGGAGGGCTCGCCCTGCTGCGTCTGCACGCCCTCTGCGTCGCCGACGATTCTGAACTCCACGCGACGGTTCTTCGCGCGGCCCTGGGTGGTGTCGTTGTCGGCGATGGGCTGGGACGGACCGAAGCCCTTGGACTCCAGCCGCTCCCGGGCCACGCCCTTGCTCACCAGGTAGTGCACGACCGCGTCGGCGCGGCGCTGCGACAGGTCCAGGTTGTAGTCCGCGTTGCCGCGGTTGTCGGTGTGGCCCTCGACGCGCACCTTCTCCACTTCCGGGTGGGCGATGAGGATGTTGGCCACCGTGTCGAGCAGCTTGTTGCTGCGCGCGATGATGACGTCCTTGTTGTTCTCGAAGTAGACGGCCTCGAGCAGCTGGATGCGGTTCTCTCCAATCTGCGCGAGCTGCTTCTCCTTGCAGCCGTGGTTCTTCGCCGGGCCGGGCTCGGCGGGGCAGTTGTCCAGCCGGTCGACGAGGCCGTCACCGTCGGTGTCCTTGTCGGGGCAGCCGCGGTTCTCCTTGGGGCCGGCCTCGTTGGGGCAGCGGTCGGCGGTGTCGAGCACGCCGTCGTTGTCGTTGTCCGGGTCGGGGCAGCCGTCCTCGTCCTGGAAGCCGTCCTTGTCCTCGGCCTGGTCGGGGCACGAATCCTTGGCGTCGGAGAGGCCGTCCCCATCGGTGTCCGGGTCATCCGGGCAGCCGTCGTGGTCCTCGAAGCCGTTGAAGTTCTCCGCCTCCTTCGGGCAGCGGTCCGCCAGGTTCGCCAGGCCGTCGCCGTCGTCGTCCCCGTCCGGGCAGCCATACAGCTCCGACAGGCCCTCGTCGGTGGGGCAGCGGTCCGCGGCGTTCTTGATGCCGTCGCCGTCCAGGTCGAAGTCCGGACAGCGGGCGGGGTCATGGGGTTGCCCTTCCACACAGGCGTTGGGCGTGGAGGCGGGGGTGCCGAAGGTGAGGCCGGCGAGCACCCGGAATGACGGCGTGCCCGGCGTGCTGCCGAAGCCAGGGCCCCCCATGGCGTAGAGCTCCGTGCCCGCGGGCATGGGGACGCGCACGCCCAGCAGCACCTCCATCGACTCCGGCGCGTCCGCGACGGGCAGGGTGCCGCGCACCACCAGCTCCTGCCGGAAGCCGGCCAGTCCCGCGGACAGGTTGACGCCGCCGTTCAGCTCCGTGCCCAGCTCGTCGAGGTGCGGCTGCGTGTTGGGGGACAGCGCATACGTCTGGGTCCGCACCAGCGCGCCCAGGTCGGCGCCCACGCGCCACGTGCCGCCCAGCTGCTTGCCCAGGCCGAGCCGAGGCGAGAAGACGAAGCCCTGGTCCCGGGTGAGCGTCTCCGTGCTGCCAATGGGCAGGGCCGCGCCGAGGTGCAGGCCCAAATCCATCAGCCCACCGCGCTGCTCGGAGAGGAGTCCCGCGCGCGCCTGGACCCACGGCGTGCCAAGCGCGCTCGTGGAGGGCGTGGCGACGCCCAGCGCCGCGGTGTCCGGTCCCCACTGGGACACGATGGGCACCTGCGCGCCGAGCTCCAGCCAGTCGGTGAGGGCATAGGCGCCGCTGAGGTGGACCGTCACGCGATTGGAGACGATGACGCCTTGCTGCGCTCCACCGGAGACGAGCACCAGGGGCTCCTTCTCATAGTGTCCGGTGAAGCCGAGGCGGTACTCGCCGCGGGACATGAGGTCGCCGGTGGACAGCACCAGGCTGTCGCGTGCACCGGGATTGAGTTGCAGCCGCTCCAGCTCGATGCCGGGGATGCGCTGCGCCTGGGCCTGGGCCGTGACCGCCCAGAGGACGGCCAGCCCTCCAAGCCATGGGTGATACGGATGTGAAGACAAGAGTTCCTCCCCCTCAACGTGTCGCCGGAAAAGCGCACGCGGGCGTCCGCCATACTTGAGACAGGGACTGTTCTGCACACAACGCGCCACGTTTGTCGCGGGGGCGACCTCGGAGGTGTGTGAGAGGGACCTGTGAAGTGGGTTGGGTCCGGACGCGGGCGGTTGACGTGTCAGCGCGTGGGTCGCGCCGCCGCCGGACGCGTCAATGACGTGTCAGGCGAGGTCCTGGCCCCGGACTCCGGAGGTGGGGGGAGGGGGCCACCCGAGCCGCGTGGCGCACTGCGTCAGGTTGGGACAGGAACATTGCGGTGTTCCCAGGTTGTTGTCCCCGGCGGGATTCAACCAAGATTCCAGGTCCTTGGGGACGCTGACGCTCAGCGCATCACCGCTCCTGTGGGAGCAGTTCCTCGTGGGTGCGCTCGACGGGGAGGCGGGGTTGCGCCCGGAGCTGCGCTCCATCCTCCCCCGCTGGCAGCGCTCGCGGTTGCTGGGCGCGCCGAGCACGGGGCAGCCGGACGAAGGTCCCAGCGTGGGCAGTCTGGCGCTCATCGAGCGCCGCGCCCGGCTGGAGCCGGTGTGGCACGAGCTGGGCGGCATGCTGGAGCTGTTGTCGGCGGCGCCCCTTCCGTCAGGTCGGGTGGCGCTGCTCGCGGACCGCGAGGGCGTCATCCTGGCGACGCGCAGCTCGGGCGGGGACTTCACCCACCACGCGGACTACGTGCGCCTGGTGGAGGGGGCCTGCTGGGACGAGACGTCTCGCGGGACGAATGCCATTGGCACCGCCCTGGCGGAGTCCTCCGCGGTCGCGGTGGTGGGGCCGGCGCACTACGCGCAGCGGCACCATGGGCTCGTCTGCTACGCGGCGCCGGTCCATGACCCCTTCGGGGAGCTGGTGGCCGTGCTGGACGTCACGGGGCCGGCTGGCGCGGCGGATCCGCTGGTGCTGGTGGCGGTGGCCAGCGTGGCCCATGCCGCCGAGGCGCGGCTGCGCGAAGTCGCCTGGGCCCGGGTGGCCGCGGTGGCGCGGGGTGGGCTGGAGTCGCGCCTGTCGCGTGAGGATGGCCCGGTGCTCGTCGTCGAGCCGATGGGGCGGGTGAGTCGCTGCAACGCGGCCGCGCGCGCGCTGCTCGGTGGGCAGGGGCCCGTGGCCGTGGAGGCGGCGCTGGGTGTCTCGTGGCGGGCGCTCACGGACGCCGCGTTGCGTGGCGTGGCGCTGGAGACGCGTCTTGCTTCGCGGGGCTCGGCCTGGCGC
>NZ_JAAIYB010000366.1 GCF_010894475.1 Myxococcus vastator | reverse complement strand
GGGGCGGGCTTGCTGGCCCGCGCCGAGGGAGCGGGCGCAGCGGGGCTGTCCGCATCATGTTTCGCGGACGGCGCCGTGGCCATGCTCGAGTTGGCGGCACCGGACCCTGGGCGCGGAGCTGCGCCAGGGGCGGTCGCCGGGGCCGAAGCTGTCACGGCGGCAGGAGCGTCTTCTCCCTGTGTGGCCCGAGCCGTCGCCGGAGTCTCTCCGGAGGGCACCTGCGGCGCCGAGGTTTCTTCCTCCGAGCCCTTCACGGAGGCCTTGGCGCTGGGCGCATCCCCAACTCGCGTCTCATCGGGCGCGCTGACGGGGAGCGTCTCCGCGCGCTGCTCCTCCGCCACCCAGTCCGGGCGCACCGACGCCGCGGTGAGCCGTGGCCGCGCGCCCTTCACCGCGTTCTCCCTGTTCGGCACCGAGCGCAGATAGTCATAGAGCGCTCGCGCCTCCACCGCGTCCATGCCCCGGAAGCGAGGCATGGGCGAGCGCAGCACGGAGCCATCCGGCGCCAGTCCGTCACGCACCGCGCGGGTGAAGTCCTCCAGCGTCCAGTGCGCCAGCCCCGTCTCGTGGAAGGTGATGTTGCTGGAATGAACCTTCCGTCCCTCCGGGTCGACGAACGCCATGCCCCCCGCGAACACGTCATCGCCCTCTGTCTTCCGAGGACTGAAGCCCTCCGTGTGACACGAGGCGCAGTCATAGACGTCATGCGCCATGTAGTGGCCGTACTCCCGGGTCGCCGCCTTGGGCGGCACGGGGATGCCCGAGGCGGGCCGCTCCACGGGCTCGTTCCCGGTGATGAAGCGGAAGCCGATGCCGCCGAAGAAGCTGAACTCCGACGGGGGCGCGGGCACCGAGTCCGGCGTGAAGAGCGGATGTCCGGAGCGCATGAAGCCCAGCACCGCCGCCAGGTCCGCGTCGCCCATGCCGTAGCTGGGCATCACCATCAACCGCCCATCGCGGCTCACGGCGTAGCGGATGGCCCGCGCCAGTTCTTCATCCGTCATGGCGCCGATGCCCGCCTCGGCATGCGACGTGAGGTTCGCCGCGTAGAAGCGCCCCATGTACGAGGGCAGCTCGCGCAGCGGCGCGCCCGACGCCGTCTCCGCGTCGCCCCCTCGGTGACAGGACTCGCAGCTCGCGTGGAAGATGGAGGCCCCTCGCTCCAGGGCGGCGGGGGACAGGTCCGCGCGGATGGGCGGGTAGGGCGCGTGGACGGTCCCCGCGCAGCCCGCCAGCAGGGCGGCTCCCACGAACAACGTGTTCCTCATGGCGTCCTGGAGGGTGCGGCGCATGGGTCCTTCCGCGTCGAGCAGGCCCTGACGCATATCGCATCCCCGCGAGAGACGGAAAAACCACCCCGTCTGTCCATGGCGGACACCCGGCCTTCACGAGGTACGGCGCGGCGCGGAGAAGTGACTACACTCCCCGTCACCATGACGCGCTCGCTCGAGTCCTACCGCGACCTCTTCCCCGTGCTGAGGGAGCAGCTCTACCTCAACCACGCCGGTGTGGCCCCCACCAGCCTGCGCGTCGCCGAGGCCGTGCGCGGGTGGATGGATGACGTCGTCCACCACGGCATCACACACGAGCGCGGCTGGGAGGCCCACTGCGAGCGCGTGCGGGGCCTGGCCGCCCGCCTCATCAACGCCGAGCCCGGTGAGATGGCCTTCGTGCGCAGCACCAGCCACGGCCTGGGCCTGGTGGCCGAGGGGCTGGACTGGAAGCCCGGCGACGAGGTCGTCGTCGCCTCCTCGCTGGAGTACCCCTCCAACGTCTATCCCTGGCTGCACCTGAAGGACCGCGGCGTGACGGTGCGCGAAATCCAGACGCCCGAAGGGGGCGTCACGCCGGAGGCCGTGGCCGCCGCGCTCACCCCGAGCACCCGGCTGGTGGCGGTGTCCTCCGTGCAGTTCGCCACCGGCTACCGCACCGACCTGGACGCGGTGGGCGCCGTGTGTGAGCGGGCGGGCGTCCTGTTCTGCGTGGACGGCATCCAGAGCGTGGGCTGCATCCCGGTGGACGTGAAGAAGAGCCGCATCCACTTCCTCAGCGCGGACAGCCACAAGTGGATGCTGGGCATCTCCGGCATCGGCTTCCTCTACGTGGCCAAGGACGTCCTGCCCAGGCTGCGGCCCGTGCTGGTGGGCTGGCGCAGCACCACCGACCCGTGGAACTTCAACCGCAGCCACTTCGAGCTGCGCCCGGACGCGGGCAAGCTGGAGGAGGGCAGCGCCGCGTACACCGGCATCTACGCCCTGGGGGCCGCGCTGGAGCTGCTGCACGAGGTGGGGGTGGACGCCATCTCCGTGCGCATCCGCGAGCTGCTGGGCCACCTGGAGTCGGGGCTGCGCGGGCTGGGCTGCGACGTGGGGCCCGCGCCGGAGCACCGGGCGGGCATCCTCACCTTCCTGCCTCCGGAGGGCGAGGCCCGCGCGCTCGGCGCGGGGCTCACCGCACGGGGCGTGGCCCTCTCGGTGCGCCGCGGGCGCGTCCGCCTCTCACCCCACTTCTACAACCTGCCCGAGGAGATGGACCGGCTGGTGGAGCTGGTGCGGACGCACCGCGGCTAAAGGGCCCTGGGGACTACTGGGCCGGGAAGAGCGGCTCAATGGAGAGGTAGCGCTCGCCCGTGTCGTAGTTGAAGACGAGCACGCGGCTGCCGTCGGTCATCTCGCCCAGCTTCTGGCTCACGGCGGACAGCGCGGCGCCGGAGGAGATGCCCACGAAGATGCCCTCCTCACGCGCGGCGCGGCGGGTGAACTCGAAGGCGTCCTCCTCGGCCACCTGAATCGCGCCGTCCAGCGCGTCCTGGTGCAGGTTCTTCGGGATGAAGCCGGCGCCAATGCCCTGGATGGGGTGCGGGCCCGGCTGGCCGCCGCTGATGACGGGCGACTTGGTGGGCTCCACGGCGAAGACCTTCAGCTTCGGCCAGACCGTCTTGAGCTCCTCGGCGCACGCGGTGATGTGGCCGCCGGTGCCCACGCCGGTGATGAGGTAGTCCAGCCCCTCCGGGAAGTCCTTGAGGATTTCCTGCACCGTGGTGCGGCGGTGCACCTCGATGTTGGCCTCGTTCTCGAACTGCTGCGGCATCCACGCGTTGGGCACCTGCGAGACGAGCTCGTTGGCGCGGGCGATGGCGCCCTTCATGCCCTGCGCGCGCGGGGTCAGCTCGAAGGTGGCGCCGTAGGCGGCCATCAGCCGGCGGCGCTCGACGCTCATGGACTCCGGCATGACGAGCACCAGCTTGTAGCCCTTCACCGCCGCGACCATGGCCAGACCGATGCCGGTGTTGCCGCTGGTCGGCTCGATGATGACGCTGTCCTTCTTGAGCAGGCCGCGCTTCTCCGCGTCCTCAATCATGGACAGCGCGATGCGGTCCTTGATGCTGCCGCCCGGGTTGGCGCGCTCGAGCTTCATGTGGACCGTCACGCGGGACGGAAACAGCCGGTTGATGCGCACGTGCGGCGTGTTTCCGATGGTCTCCAGGATGTTGTTCACCTTCATATGGGGGGCCTCGTCGGTGGGTCAGATGTGAAATTCGAGTGCGTCCAGCGAGCCGTCCGCGCCGCGCTGACGCACTTCGCTGCGGCGGGTCACCACGGATTGAGACGGGATGCTCTGCGTGAGCCAGGCGTTGCCGGCGATGATGCTGCCCCGGCCCACCACCGTCTCTCCGCCGAGGATGGTGGCGTTGGCGTACACCACCACGTCGTCCTCGATGGTGGGGTGGCGCTTCTTGTCCGTCAGCCCCTTCTCCACCACGAGCGCGCCCAGGGTGACGCCCTGGTAGATTTTGACGTTGTCACCAATCAGTGTCGTCTCGCCGATGACGACGCCGGTGCCGTGGTCGATGACGAAGCGCCGGCCGATGGTGGCGCCCGGGTGGATGTCCACGCCGGTCCGCTGGTGCGCGAACTCGGTGAGCAGGCGGGGCAGCAGCGGGAAGCCCAGGGCGTGCAGCGCGTTGGCCACCCGGTAGATGGCGATGGCGGTGAAGCCCGGATAGGTGAGGATGACCTCGTCCACGGTGCGTGCGGCCGGGTCCGCCTCGAAGATGGCGTCCGCGTCCTGGCGCAGCCAGTCGTAGAGCCCGGGCAGCCGCTCCATGAAGCGCGCCGGCAGGTCCCGCTCGATGCCCGGGTACAGGGGCGCGAGCGTGTCCCGGATGCGGTGGAGGCTGGCCTCCACGGTGGTGACGTCGCGGTGGACGGCGGCGGCCGTACACTCCAGGCGGTCGGCGAAGTGGGGGAAGAGCAGGCCCAGCACCTGGCCTACGAATTCGGGAGCGGCGCGCCGCACGTCCGCAGGGAAGCAGTGGCGCTGCCGGGCTTCCAGCAGGGCCGCGACCAGCCTGGCGTTGGAGTCATCCATGAGCCCCCGTTTCTAACGCGGCGCGTGGGCTGGCTGCACGGCGTAATGGCAGATTCCGGAGCCGACTGTCATTTCCCGGGAGGGGGCTGGCCCCTGGGGGCCCTGGCTGGCGCGCGGTGGACAGCGGTGGTTCGCGGCGCTTGCCGCGTGTCCCGCTCGGCGGGACGATGACACCATGTCCCAAAGCCCGGTCCCTTCCTACGCTCATGGCACCAGCACCACCCCGCTGCTGGGGGAGACGATTGGCCAGAACCTGCGCCGCACCGTCGAGCGCCACGGGGACCGGGAGGCGCTGGTGGTGGCGTCCCAGGGGTTTCGGGCCACGTATCAGCAGCTCTGGGCGCTCACCTCGCAGGTGGCCCGGGGGCTGATGGCCCTGGGCGTCCAGAAAGGGGACCGGGTGGGCCTCTGGTCACCCAACCGCTTCGAATGGGTGGCCGTCCAGTACGCCACGGCCCGTATCGGCGCCATCCTGGTCAACATCAACCCGGCCTACCGCACCTCGGAGCTGGAGTACGCCCTCAACCAGTCCGGCGCGAAGGTGCTGCTCCATGCGCGGGGCTTCCGGCAGACGGACTACCGGGGCATGGTGAAGGAGGTCCAGCCGCGCTGTGCCGGCCTGGCGACGGCGCTGGTGCTGGAGGACGACTGGCAGCGGCTGCTCGATGGCGCGAAGGCGGTTTCCGAGGACGCGCTGGCCGCCCGCGAGGCGTCGCTCCAGTTCGATGACGCCATCAACATCCAATACACGTCGGGGACGACAGGCTTTCCGAAGGGCGCCACGCTGTCGCACCACAATGTCTTGAACAACGGCTTCTTCATCGGGGAGGCCCTGCGCTACGGCCCCGAGGACCGGGTCTGCATCCCGGTGCCATTCTATCACTGCTTCGGCATGGTGATTGGCAACCTGGCCTGCACCAGCCACGGCGCCACCATGGTGATTCCCGCCGAGGCGTTCGACCCGCTGACGGTGCTCCAGACGGTGCAGGCCGAGCGCTGCACGTCGCTGTACGGCGTGCCCACGATGTTCATCGCGGAGCTGGAGCATCCGCGCTTCGGTGAGTTCGATTTGTCGACGCTGCGCACCGGGGTCATGGCGGGCTCGCCGTGCCCGGTGGAGGTGATGAAGCAGGTGCAGTCGCGCATGCACATGCGCGAGGTGACCATCTGCTACGGCATGACGGAGACGTCGCCGGTGTCCACGCAGAGCGCGCTGGATGAGCCGTTGGACAAGCGCGTGTCCACCGTGGGGCGCGTGCACCCGCACCTGGAGGTCAAGGTCATCGACGCGGGCACGGGGGAGGTGGTGCCGCGCGGCTCGCAGGGTGAGCTGTGCACGCGTGGGTACAGCGTCATGCTGGGCTACTGGGCCAACCCCGAGGCCACCGCCGCGGCCGTGGACGCCGCCGGGTGGATGCACACGGGTGACCTCGCGGTGATGGACGACGAGGGCTACGTGAAGGTGGTGGGCCGCATCAAGGACACCATCATCCGGGGCGGTGAGAACATCTCCCCGCGCGAGGTCGAGGAGTTCCTCCACACGCACCCGGGTGTCAGCGAGACGCAGGTCATCGGCGTGCCGAGCAAGAAGTACGGCGAGGAGGTCATGGCCTGGGTGCGCGCGAAGCCCGGCGTGGCGCTCACCGGCGAGGAGCTGACGCGGTTCTGCTCGGGCCGCATCGCGTCCTTCAAGATTCCCCGCTACTGGAAGTTCGTGGACGCGTTCCCGATGACGGTGACGGGCAAGGTGCAGAAGTTCAAGATGCGCGAGGCGTCCGTCGTCGAGCTGGGGCTGGAGGACGCCGCGGCCATCAAGACGGCTTGACGCGCGAGGCGCGCTTCTTCGCGGGGGCCTTCCTGGCCTTCTTCAACGCGGCCCGGTTCGCCGCGTCCACGGCCTTCCGGGCCCAGGGCAGGAGCGCGTAGGCGTCATCCGCGGCGTCCGCGGGCGGGGTCCAGTAGCCCATCTCCACCGGGGCGCCCTTGCCTTCGTAGACGAACGGCCGGCAGCCGGCGGCCTGGAAGTCCGGCCTGGTGACGTCATCCACCTTCAGGAAGAGCTGCCCGTCGCCGATGAGCCCGAACATCCGTCCGCCAAGGTAGAGCCCCCAGCCGCCGAACATCGACCGCGACTGCACGGGCCCCAGCTTCTCCAGCAGTTCCACCGTGTACTCAACGAAGCTGTCCGTCCGGGCCATGAGGCGTCTCCGTGTCTCGGCGGGCCTCGTGGAGGCGGCGCCATCGGCCACGGCACGCTAGCGCACCCGAGGGCCTGGAGCGGCCTTCCTCTTGCCCCAGGGTTCGGGCATGGCGCGCACGCTCTCCACGATGAAGGACTTGAGCGCCCGCGCCGCGGCCGTGAGGTAGCCCTCGCCCCGGTGTATCAGCGCGACCTGCCGCTTCAGCCCGGCGCGCGCCAGGGGCACCACGTCGAAGCCCTGGGCGTGGTGGTCTCGGGCCATCAACTGCGGCACCACCGCCACGCCCACGCCGCGCTCCACCATGCGGCGCATGGCCTCCGCGTTGTCCGTCTCCACCGCCAGGCGGGGTGTCACGCCCCGCGCCTCGCAGGCGGCCTCCATGGCCCGCGTGCCGCTCATGCCGGGGATGGCGACCCAGGGCTCTTCCACGACCTCGTCCATCGTCACGGGCTTGCCTGACTTCGTCAGCCGGTGGCCTCGGGGGACGGCGAGCACCAGGGACTCCTCCCACAGCCGCTGCGCCACCAGGTCGGCGCGCCGCACGGGCAAGGAAAGGATGGCCAGGTCCAGGGCGCCGCGTGCCACGCCTTCCTCCATGGCCGGTGCCAGCCCCTCGCTCAGTCGCGGCCGGACCTCCGGGAACTGGCGCGCGAAGGCCGGGATGATGTCCGGCAGCAGGTACGCCCCCACGGTATGCAGCGTGCCGAGCGACACCACGCCGTGTGGCGTCCCCGACAGCCGCTCCAGCTCCGAGGTGCCCGCCGTCAAGGCGTCCAGGGCGCGCTGGGCGTGCGGCAGGAAGCGCTCTCCGGCGTCTGTCAGCACCGCGCCCCCGGGGGTGCGGACGAGCAGGCGCGTGCCCAGCGCCGCTTCGAGCGACTGGAGCTGCCGGGAGAGGCCGGACTGGGACAGCCCCAGCCCCCGCGCGGCGGTGGCCAGGCGTCCCGCCCGGGCGACTTCGAGGAAGGCTCGGAGCTGTTCGGAGGTCATGCGGATTCCGCAAGGAGCCTATGCGAAAGATGCGGTTTCCGCATGGGGGCCTGGGGCGTACAGAGAGGGGATGGACGGAAGCGGCGTCACAGCGGAGCCCCTGGTCAGCGCGCGCCCCGGCGTGGCGCGGCGGACCGCGACGGGCGCGGTGTTGCTGGCCCTCGTGGTCAGCGCGTTCGAGGGCACCGTCGTGACGAGCGCCATGCCCACCATCACCCGGGAGCTGGGAGGCCAGCACCTCTACTCGTGGGTGTTCTCCGCCTTCCTCTTCGCCTCCACCGTCGGCGTGCTCGTCTCCGGGAAGCTGGCGGACCGGCTGGGTCGCAAGCCCGTCTTCTTCTTCGGCATGGGGTTGTTCCTGGTGGGCTCGGCGCTATGTGGGCTGGCGGACTCGGTGCCGGGGCTCATCGCCTTCCGGGTCATCCAGGGCCTGGGCGCGGGCGCGCTGCAGCCCACCACGCTCACCATCACCGCGGACCTCTACACGCTGCGTGAGCGCGTCGCCGTGCAGGGGCTGTTCACGGGGGCCTGGGGCGCGGGCAACGTCGTGGGGCCGCTCATTGGCGGCTGGCTGGTGATGCACGCCTCGTGGCGCTGGGTGTTCCTGGTCAACGTGCCGGTGGGCCTGTTCGCCGCGGCGCTGCTGCACCTGTCGTACCGCGACCCGCCGCGCCGTCCGGAGGTCCGGGTGGACCGGTGGGGGCCCGTGCTCGCGGGCTCCTCGGCGGCGCTGCTCCTCTTTTCGCTGGAGCCGGGCGCCGCGAGCCTGCGGTGGGCCTGCGCGCTGGCCGCCGTGGGCGCGGGGTGGCTGCTGGTGCGGCAACAACGCGCGACGGTGTCTCCGTTGCTCCCGGTGGAGCTGCTGAGAGACCGCGCGGTGCTCAGCGGCGTCGTGGGCGGCCTGGCGGGTGGCGCGCTGCTGTACAGCATGGCCGCGTGGGTGCCGCTGTGGATGACGGAGCACGGTGGCCACACGCCGCTGGCGGCCGGACTGGCGCTGCTGCCGATGCTCCTGGGCTGGTCCGTGGGCTCCACCTTCGGGGTGAAGCTGCTGGTGCGCGGGGGCATGCGCTTGAGCGCGGGCGTGGGCTTCGCGGTGGCGGCGCTGGGGGCCGGGTGGCTTTCCTGTCTCTTATAC
>NZ_JAAIYB010000365.1 GCF_010894475.1 Myxococcus vastator | reverse complement strand
TCGCGCCAGTCCGCGCCGCCGGGCGTCTTCTCCGGGAAGGCCGCGTGGACCTCGGCCGCCAGCGCCCGCGCCGCCGCCGCCTTCCACGGCGTCAGCCCCGCGAGCCGCGCTGGAACGTCGAGCGGCGGCTCCAGCGACAGCGCGCCCCGGGCCCCCTCCACGGGCAGCCCGTCCGCGAAGAGCTCGGGAGGCGCGCGCAGCCGCTCCCCGGGCGCGGCCACGGTGAAGCGCGAGTCTCCCACCTCCAGCGCCTCCATCCGGCCGTCCGCCCCATAGCGGGCCTGGAAGGCCGTCCCCACCAGCATGCCCTCCACGCGCCCGTCCCTCACCCGGGTGACGCAGTGCGGGCCCTCGCGGCCCGTCAGCTCCTCCCGTCCCACGACGCAGCCCAGGGCGGGCACGCCCTTCCAGAGCCACAGCGCTTGCGGCACCGCCTGAGCGCCCCGCACCCGCCCCTGGGCATCCACCTCCAGCGTCTGCTCCCGGCGGCGCGCTCCCGCCTTCCCGGCGCGGGTGTGCAGGTGCTGGCTGACGTAGGTGAAGCGGCCCGGCTCCAGTTTCAGCGTCACCGTGCCCACCGGCACGCCGCGCCAGGCGAAGACGTAACGCGTGGACTCCGCCTGGGACGTTGGGGGCGCGTCGGCATTGACTGGACTCTCTGGCTTTACCGGGAGCGTCAGCAGCAGCAGGGCAAGCAGGGTGGCCACGGCCCCAGTGTGCGGCGTTTTGAGGACCGGCGCGAGAAGGCGGAGTAGCGTTCCACTCCTTCATGGGCGCCAAACGGTACCTGTTCACGTTCGGCCTGGCGGCAGGGCTGGTCTCCGCGCTCCTCCTGGGGGGGATGCTGCGAGCCGTCTCCGAGGGGCCGCTTTCGAATGCCACCTGGGCGGTGGTGTTGCTCGCCACGCCCGCGCTCTATTTCGCGGGGGGATACCTCGCATGGTTTCGCTGGGCGGCGCAGCGGCGGAGGGTCCGCCGGCAGGTGATGGCGCGGCTGGCGGAGGGAGACCTCACCACCACGGTGGGCCCGCGCTACGAGGGCCACGAGGACGTGCGCCGCCTCATCCTGTCCCTGCGGCGCGCCCTGGCGCAGGTGCAGCGGGTGACAGCCAACCTGCACCGCACCAGCACGGACGTGAGCGGACAGGCCCGGATCCTGCTGGAGGCCGCGCGGCGGCAGGGCGGCGCCGTGGAGCGCACACTGGAGGCCGTCAGCGGCATGGGCGGCAGCCTCCAGGTGGCCGGCAAGCGGGTGCACCAGTTGGAGGTCTTCGCCGTCGACACCACCGGCGCGCTGTTGGAGATGACGGAGCGGCTGGAGCAGGTGGTGGACTCGCTGGCCCAGGTCAACACCTTCGCCCACAACACCACGTCGCTGATGCAGGCCATGGCCGAACGGATGGCCAACATCGCCGCGTCTGGTGACGAGCTGGGCCGCTTCGCCAGCGAGGCCGAGGACTTCGTCGCCGCGGTGGAAGGCGGCATTGATTCGGTGCGCCGCCGCGCCAACGAGACGAACCAGTTGGCCATCGCCGTGACGGCCACCGCCGAACGCGGCGAGGTGCTGGTGGGCGACAGCGTCAAGGGCATGTACCGGGTGGAGGAGACGGTCCGGAAGGCCGCCGAGCTGATGGAGATGCTGGGCACGCGCTCGACGGAAATCGGGCGCATCGTCGACGTCATCCAGGAGATTGCGGACCAGACCAACCTGCTGGCCCTCAATGCCGCCATCATCGCCGCCCAGGCGGGGGTGCAGGGGCGGCCCTTTGGCGTGGTGGCCAACGAGATTCGCAACCTGGCCGAGCGCACCACACGCTCCACCCGCGAAATCGGCGCCATGGTGGCGGGCGTGCGCGACGCCGTGCAGACGGCCGTGGCGCTGGTGCAGGAAGGCCGCGAGCGAGCCACCGCCGGTGTGGCCCTGGGCGACCGCGCCGCCGAGGCCCTGGTGGAGATTCGCACCATCACCCAGCGCACCTTCACCGCCGTCGAAGCCACGGTGGCGGAGACGCAGCGGTTGGAGGCCCAGGGCGCCACGGTGGTGGAGGCCAGCCGCCGCGTGGCCCTGCGGGTGGAGAACGTCACGCGCATGGCCATCGAGCAGTCGGGCCATGCGCGCGAGCTGCTGCGCCAGACGCAGGAGATGGCCCGCGTGGGCCAGGGCGCCTCGCAGAAGGCGGAGGCCCAGGCGCGCACCGGCCGGGACCTCTCCGAGTCGGTGGTGCGGCTGAGCGCCGCCCTGGAGGAGCTGCGCTCCGCCAACGTGGTGCTCACCAAGGCAGACGCCTCCATCCGCGAGGAAGTCGCCCAGGTGCGCGAGGACGCACGCCGGGTCATCCGCATCGGCGACGGGCTGACGCGCACGGTGGACCAGTTGGGTCACGAAGCCGAGGGCCTGGAAGCGGAGGTGTACCACTTCAAGCTCCCCACGCCCCACTTCGGCGGGACGCTGCGCGTGGGCATGCACCAGGCCGCGTCGCTGCGGAACCGCCAGGCGGTGGACCCGCTCTTCAGCGTGGAGAACCAGGTCTCAGAGCTCACCGCGTGCGTGTTCTCCACGCTGGTGCGCCGGGAGGATGGCGGGCTGGAGCCCGACCTGGCCGAGCGCTGGGACGCAGACCCTTCCGCGCGCCGCTACCGCTTCTACCTGCGCCGCGGCGTCACCTTCCACGACGGCACGCTGCTGACGGCGACCGACGTGAAGCGTCACCTGGAGCGGCTGCTGGACCCGGCGCTCCGCTCGCCCGACCGGAGCCTCCTGGAGGACGTGGAGGGCGCGCCGGAGTACGCCGCTGGCATGGCGCGCGACGTGTCCGGCCTGGAAGTGCTGGACGACCACACGCTGGAGATTCGCCTCCGCGAGCCCAAGGCGTTCTTCCTCCAGTTGATGGCGCTCACCGCCACCGCGGTGGCCCGCACCGACGCCAACGGGCGGCTGGTGGGCACCGGGCCGTTCCGGCTCCTCGCCCTGGAGCCCGAGCGCGTGGTGCTGGAGCGGAACCCCTCCTACTGGCGCCCGGGCGGCCCCATGGTGGACCGGCTGGAGTTCCTGCTCACCGGTTCGCGCAAGGAAGCGGTGACGCTGCTGCGCCAGGGAGCGGTGGACCTGGTGTCCTTCCTCGACACGGAGCATGTGGAGCTGCCCGGCCTGGAGGCGTTCCAGTTTGCCGCGAGCACCACGCCCTCCACCGCCTTCGTGGTGCTCAACCACCGGGAAGCGCCCTTTGACGACGTGCGCGTCCGGCGCGCGCTCCGCGCGGGCATGGACATCCAGGCCATGGTGAGCCAGTTCCACCCCGGCGCGCGCGTGGCGCGCTCGCTGACCCCACCCGAGCTGCTGGATGACGCGGACATGGGGCCCGCGCCCGTACCGAACGTGGCCCTCGCCGAGCAGTTGCTGCGGGAGGTGGGCCTGCGCAGGCTGCGGCTGACGCTCCACCGCCCCACCGGCAATGACCACTCCGCGGAGGACGCGGTGCTCTTCCGTCCGCTGCTCCAGGCCGGGCTGCTGGAGCTGCGCTACGTGGAGATGTCGCGCGAGGAATACACGGCCCAGGTGACCGAGGGCCGCCTCCCCGCCTTCCGCAACCGCTGGCTGGCCGACTACCCGGACCCGGACACCTTCCTGCACTTCCTCCTCCACTCCAGCGCCCAGACGGTCTTCCCCATGGGCTACCGAAACCCGGAGCTGGACCGCCTCACGGCCGAGGCCCGCGTCTCCATCGATCCGGAGCTGCGCCGTCAGCTCTACCTGCGCGCGGAGCAGCTGTTCCAGGAGGACTGCCCGCTCATCCCGCTGTACCATGACCGCGCCCACGCGGCCGCGACCCCCGCGGTCCAGAGCCTGCGGCTGCACCAGACGCCGCCTCAGGTGCGCTTCGACGACCTCTGGGTGGACCCGAACGCCTCCACCTGAGCAGGGGCGCCGAAGTGTTCCCATCGGCCGCCGGAACCGGAGGGACGCTCCAGTTGAGAGAGGCGGCTCCGGACCTCGACACCTCCGTGACGAACGAGGTACCCGCGGGCGGTACACCCGCGGCGTTGTGCATGACCGCGGCAGCCCCCGCTCCTTCGAGCCACGAGCTGTTCGCGATGGGAAACAGGACGCTCGCCTGACGCGACGCACGAATGCCGAGGCAATGACCGTGGTGCCCTGAGCAGGGGACGACGAGACGCCGACCCACGCCGCCTCACGACTCACACCACACCCGCGCGTGCCCGAGGCCCGCGTTTCTTCCGAATCCCCTGCACGACTGGCGGCCGTCAGGCCAGGTCGCCCATTCAGGCCTTCCGCAGATGCATCGCCGCGCAGGCTCCCTTCAGCAATGCCCAGGTTCTGAGCCGGGAGAACATCCATCGTGTGCAGCGCCTCTCCAGTTGGAGGAGACCCGCCTCCTCGCGGGCTGGACGGTGCCTCTGGGATGAGCGCCCGCCAGAGGGCCTCTCCCGCCACCTGGACGTCTTCATCGCTGATCGCTTCTCCTCGCCCCGCCCTTCGCACGAGCTCCGCCAACACGCCCCACACCATGCACTCGTGGAGCCAGGTGCGGCCCCGGGCAAACACCCCCTCGCGCTCGCCATGTTCGAGGACCTCCAGCACCTGCGCGCGGGTCCGTCCCTCATGCTCGCCGGGAGTGCCTGCGTCCGGATGGTGATGAAGGAACGTGAAGTCGACGAGGTGGGGCTGCAACAGCGCCCAGGTCGCGAACTCGCGCCAGAAGGCGATGAAGACGTCTCGAAAACCCTGCTTCAGCGGGTCCCCGTCCGCCATCTGGTAGGCGACGAAACCGGTGTAGGACAGCTCGCGCTCGGTGAAGTTCCGGATTGCCCTCGAGATGCCCTGCTTGCTGCCGTAGTAACGGTAAAGCGAGCCCACCGAGAGCCTCGTGGCACGCGCCAGTTCCGCGGCCCGGACGTTGTCGAGGCCCCGCTGTGCCAGCAACCTCGCCGCATCAGGCAGCCTGGAAGTGCGCAGCTCCTGCAACGTGTACATCACCCCTCCCCATCCACCCCGCGGCCGCCGCGCTGGCGGTCACGCTCGTACGACAATGACCCATCTAACAGGTGGGTCTGACACATGGCCCGATGCGCGGACCGCCCCAGGGCCCTGATGACGAAGCCGCTGCCCCGTGGCCGCGACCTCCCGATGGAATGAACGTTCCTTCCACCAGCCCCCCTGGCCTTGAGGCCGGCGTGGCTTCGGGCGCGACCGGAATCCGATTCCGATGTCGAAGCGGGCCCCACACATCGGCACCGCGCAGCGATGGGGAACGTCGAAGCGCGTTGCCATCCCCCACGGTGGAATGGCCGTTCAGGCTCCAGCGCGGGTCAAGTCGGCCGCAGCGGCTTCGCTGCCCCCTTCGTGGGCTTGATGTCAGGCCTCGTCGCGGGTGACGCTCGACGTCGGCGTCACGGCGACTCGCTTCGCGTTCGCGCGGTTCCACCATGGCGCTGCGGCCAGCCGCGCGCTTCGGCCTTGAAGTCCTGTCCCAGTCCGTACGACTCCAGTCGCCACTCACCGTCGCGATTCAGGACGACATACAGATGCTGTCCCAGGAACGCGGCACCCGCCACATGCGGACGGCCGGGCAGCGGGCAGCTGCCGGCTCGGGCACCGCGTACAAAGAACTGAATCCAGGACTGGCGGCCCTCCGGCAGCTCGGCGTCAGCGAGCACGCCCACCAGCCCCCCTTGAAGCAACGCGGCTTCGTACACCGTGCCCGGCGCGACCTCATCCGGAAGCGCATCCACCTCCCACACCACGTGCCCGGACTCGGGGTTCACGGCGCGAAGCACGACACGCGCTTCCCGCGCCGTGCAGGGAATGCCATCCGTGCGCGTACACGCCCGTGTGAAGAGGTAGCCAGGCTGGCCCGACGAGGGCAGCAGCGCGGGCTCCGCGATGGGCACTCGCGCGCCGATTCCGCCGTCTCCGTCCGAAAGCATGACGGGCACACCGCCATCCACCGGGACCACTGCTCGCGCCCCCACCAGCAGCCGCCCACCCGCGATGGCGAGGGACGCACCTCCACCAGGAACACCGCCGTCCACCAGCGTGCTCAACTTCAGCGCCGTGCCTCCGCTTTCATTGGACTCAATTGGCGACACCTTCGAGAGCGCGCTGTTGTCGAGCTCCACCCGCGCCAGCCGTCCATCCGTCGTGTAGAGCCAGGCCGTTCCCAGCGCGTCGAGCCCCAGCCGCGCCTCCCCTCTCCAGGCTTCGACCTGCGACACACCCAACAGCGTGCCCGCGTCTTCGCGACCCGAGAGCAAGATGAGCCTCGCGTATTCTGGCGCCGTACCGCCGTCCTCCACGCCGCCGGCATCCGGCGCGGCTTGCCACGCGACATACGCAAGCACGTCCTCTTCTTGCGTAAGTGCGACGTGGCTCTCAGGGGTTCGGCCCGGCGAGGGGTGCTCGCCCGCCCCAAGCGACGCCCAGGATGCATGCCAGAGGCGCGCCCCGGAGCCGCGCGGCGCATAGGCCTCCAGCCCCTCCGGGGCATGAACCACCACACCCGCCTCCGATGCGGCCAGCAGCGTCCGGGCCCCACCCTCCGGATAAGGCGTCGCGTAACGCAGCAGCCCCGAGCGCGTATACGCGACCAGTTGGCAGCCCGCGTCCCCGCCACACACGGAGGTGTAGAGGGAGTCCTCCAAGACGAGCAACACCGTCCCACCGTCCGCCTCCACTGGCACGCCTTCCAGTTCCAGGCCGAGCTCCGGCGTGAGTTCGACAGGGCTTGGCCGCTGGCACACGCCGCCCTGGCACGTCCCTGCTCCCTGGCAGGCGGTGGCGGGCGCGCAGACGAAACCCTCGGGGGGCGTCACCTCCCGGCACGCGCCGCTGAAGCACAGGCGAGCCGTCTGACAGTCCGCCGGGCCGCAAGGGCTGAAGTCGTCGGCGTCCACCGCCGTGCAGCCCTCGTCGCGGTCACACAACCCCACCTTGCAGGGGTTCTCCGGCGCGGGACACGCCACCCGAGACGTCACACACCCCCGCGTGGGTGAGCACGCATCCATCGTGCACGGATTGTTGTCGTCACACGTCCTCGGGTGACCCACGCAGACGCTCGCCTGGCAGCGGCCGTCCACCTGACAGCGGCTCTCCGGCGCGCACGCGGCGCCTTCCTCCAGCGACGTCTCCACACACGTCCCCGACGCCACGTCGAAGCGGGAGTCGAAGCAGGGACGCTCCGGACACGGCATGGGACGGATGCCCAGGCCCGTGAGGCGGACGGACTCCGTCAGCCCCGCGCCTGACAGCAACAGCGTTCCCTCCGACGGCCCATGCCCCGCGGTGAAGACAACCTCCACTTCGGTCTCGCCGCCCCCGGACACGCTCACCTCGGACGTCACCACGGCGAAGGGCGCATCCACGGAGGCCACCACCGTCAGGCCCGCACGGCCCGTGGCCAGCACCGTCACCGCGCGGCGAGCCTGCGTCCCCTCCAGCACACGGCCGAAGTCCACCACTGCATCCCGGGGCCGGAACCCCTGACGCGAACCTCCCGTCCCGGAGTCCCCTGACGGGCACCCCGTCAGGGCGAGGATGAACGCCACCCACAACGGACTCCAGGAACGCGCCTGCGGATGCATGCCCGCGACTCAAGCGCGGGGCCGCGCGCCGCTGCAATGCAACACCAAGGCGCCGTCCTGAGAAGAACTCAAGGCCCCGGCGCGGGGGCACGGCGCCGAGCCAACATCCGGATGCCCACGCCGATGGCGCCAATGACGACGAGCCCCACCACCGCGTACTGGTACCGGGCGACGAGCGCCGTCAGCCGCTCCAGGTTGCCACCCACCGCCGCGCCCAGTCCCAGCACCAGCCCGGTGTGTGCCATGGCGGACACCGCCCCCAGCGCCAGCGCGTTGAAGCGCGGCATGCGCGAGGCCCCCGCGGCGACGAAGATGAGCCCACGGATGCCTGGCAGGAAACGATTCACCAGCAGCAGCCACGGCCCATTCACGCGCATGCGCGCTTGAACCTGTGCCAGCCGAGCATGGGTGATGCCGACGAAGCTGCGCTCGGGATGGGCGTCGAAGCGCTTCGCCAGCCAGTGCCCCACCGCGTAGTTGATGGCCGCGCCCGCCACGCTGCCCACCGTCACCACCAGGAAGACAAGCACCCACGGATGCGCGCCACGCACCGCGTACACGCCCCCCAGCAGGGTAATGGTGTCCCCGGGAAAGGGCGGCACGACGTACTCCAACATCGCCGCCAGCCCCAGCACCAGCAGGCCCAGGGGCCCCAGGGCCGAGATGAGCTGGTCGATGAATTCCACCATCCGCGCGTGCGACCTCCGGCGAGCCGAGCACCGTCGGATTTAAGTCGGACGCCGCCGATACGAAAGCGGCATCCACGCCGCCCCGCCCGTGGTGAACATCACCGGAGCGCGCGCCTGGCGCGAACCGCCGCCCCACCGCATGTCGCCTGAAGGAATGCCGGCATCCGAGCGAGGGCTCAGCCCGGCCACGGCAGGGCGCAGCCGCCATGACCATCTTTTTACTGCGCCCTTCAATCACGTGGACCTTCCGGGCGGAACGCATCCCATGGCGGGCCCATCCCCTCACCGAGGTCTCTCGCCATGTCCTATCGCGTCACCGTCGCCCCCGAGCTCACGGAGGCCTACCAGCGGCTGCCTCTCTCCGAGCGCCACCCCATCCAGGAGCGGCTGGACATGCTCGCCGCGGCTGCCGACGACGCCGCCCGCTCCCCGTCCAGGAT
>NZ_JAAIYB010000364.1 GCF_010894475.1 Myxococcus vastator | reverse complement strand
CCTTGGGCCCGGCCCGGGTGACGTCGGCGAGGAACCGCTCGCCGGCTTCACGGACCGCCTCCACCAGCTCCTCCAGCTCCACCCGGACGGGCGGGCGCATCAGCCGGGCAGGGCGGGAGAGGTTGGCCACCAGCAGCTCCACCTCCGGCCCCATGCGGCGGAGCACCAGCTCCAGGTGGGCCTCGGGCAGGGAGACCTGGGCCAGTTTCTGCCGCCCACCCGCGAGCGCCGCAACTGAGCGCACCAGGGAAGGGACGACTTCTGCTAGAGACTCCTCCACGGCCCCGGACAGAAGGTCCACCCCGTCCAATTCCAGTGCGATGGAATCGAGCGGGGAAGCTGCGGGTTCGCGTTTCCAGCGCTGTCCGATGCGTATGCGGGTCATCTTGCGTTCGTTGACAAGCCAGTTTAGCGATGGCTAGCATCCGCCGCCTATACGGACCTACATTTTTGTAACCGTTCGGAATTCCTGGGGAATACTCGATGACATTCTACGAGGCCGCGCTCCGCATCCTGGAGAGCGAAGGTCGTCCCCTCCACTTCCTTGAAATTACCGAGAAGTCCATCCAGCAGAGCCTGCTTTCCCACGTGGGCAAGACGCCTGAGGTGACGATGCTGTCGCGCCTCGCAGCCATGGCGCGCCGCACGCGGGATCGCAAGGTGCTTGTGACGGCGAAGGACACCTTCGCGCTGGTCGACTGGTCGATTCCCGAGGACGTCGAGGCACTGGCTCAAACCGGCGTGGTGGAGCCGCACCCTGAAGAAGACCTGCCGCCGCTGCGTCCGGCGGAGCGTCACCCGGAGCCGCGCACGGACAACGTGCGGGTCGCGGGCCGTGGCAGTGAGCGCAAGCGCCGCCGCGACGAGGACGAGGAGCGTGGCGGTCGCCGCAAGCGCTTCCCGCCGCTGCCCGAGGTGGTGTTCGAGATTCTCAGCGAGTCGGACATCGGGCTGCGCACCGAGCAGATCATCGAGCGTGCCCGGGCCAAGGAGCTGTGCGCCGAGGACACCACGGTGGAGGCGGTGCTTACCGCGCTGCTGGAGGACAACCAGCGTCGCATCGACGCGGGCCGCCGGCCGCAGTACGCCTTCAGCAAGGACTCTGGAGAGGTGTCGCTGGAGCGCGCTGGCGCCCCGAGCGAGGCCCCGCCGCTGGAGCTCCAGGCCGCGTTCGCGCAGGCGCTGGGCATCCCGCTGGAGGCGGGCCGTCCGGTGCTGGGCAAGCCGGCTGCCGCGGGCGAGGCCCCGGCGGATGCCGCGCTGGTGTCCACGCTGCGCGCCGCGCTCAAGGACGCGCGCCGCTCCGTGGCGCGTGGGCTGCGCAAGCGCCTGGGCGAGCTGGACGTCGGCACGTTCGAGAAGTCCGTCGTGAAGATGATGCACGGCCTGGGCTTCCGCGAGCTGAAGGTGGCCAAGCGGTCCAAGGAAGGGCCCTTGCTCACGGCGCGCAAGCGCGAGGGCAGCGTGGAGCTGCGCTACGCGGTGCGCATGCTGAAGGGCACGCCCGGCATCGACCGCAAGTCGGTGCAGGAGCTGCGGCGTGACCTGGGCCACTACTCGGCGCAGGTGGGTCTGTTGGTGAGCGCGGGTGACGTGCGCGGTGATGCGCGCACCGAGGCGCAGGCCAATGGTTCACTGGTGATGCTCTGGTGCGGTGACGCACTGGGCGAGAAGTTCCTGGAAGCGGAGACGGCCGTCTCCGTCACACAGGTCGCGCTGTACGAGGTCGACGAGACGTTCTTCGACGCCGCGAAGCTGGATGCCGAGGAGGCCCAGAAGCGCCGCGAGGAGCGTCAGCGCGAGAAGCAGGCTCGGGAAGGCGAGGAGCCCACCGAGGCCGCTGCCGCGCCGGAGCGCGAGCGCCCGCGTGAGAAGCGCCGCCGTGAGCGTGAGAAGCGCGAGGCCCGTGAGGCGCGTGAAGCCGAGGCCACCGCGGAGGCTTCCACCGAGGAGGCTTCGGCTGCTCCCGCCGGGGATGTGCGTGAAGCCGCTCCCGTGCCGGCCGCGCCGGTCCTGCAGGGCCGCGAGGACGATGACGAGGACGACGACGAGGACGGGGAGGATGACGACCTCGAGGCCGCCAGCGCTTTCGTAGGTGGTGCGCGTCCCGATGGGGCTGCGGACGCCGGTGCCGAAGGAGCACAGGGTGACCGCAAGCGTCGCCGCCGTCGCCGCCGGGGCCGTCGCGGCCGTGGCAGCCGCGCGGGTGAGGCCGGTGCCGCTGGCGAGGCGGGTGCCGCTGGCGAGGCCGGAGCTGCGGGTGCCGATGGTGTCGCTGGCGAGGCGGGTGCCGCTGGCGAGGCGGGTGCCGCTGGCGAGGCCGGAGCTGCGGGTGCCGAGGGTGTCGCTGGCGAGGCGGGTGCCTCTGCTGCGGGTGCCGCTGGCGAGGCCGGAGCTGCGGGTGTCGCTGGTGCCGCTGGCGAGGCCGGTGCTTCTGCTGCGGGTGTCGCTGGCGAGGCCGGTGCCTCTGCTGCGAGTGCCGCTGGCGAGGCGGGTGTAGTTGGTGCCGCTGGCGAGGCCGGTGCTTCTGCTGCGGGTGGCGCTGGTGTCGCTGGCGAGGCCGGTGCCTCTGCTGCGAGTGCCGCTGGCGAGGCGGGTGTCGTTGGTGCCGCTGGCGAGGCCGGTGCCTCAGTTGCGGGTGCCGCAGATGCGTCCACCGCAGGTGCTGTTGGTGCAACCGGTGAGGCGGGAGTTTCCGCCGCGGGTGCTGGTGGTGCCGCTGGCGAGGCCGGTTTCTCGGCTGCGGGTGCCGTTGGTGCCACGGGTGAGGCAGGTGCCGCTCCCTCGGGTGCTGGTGTCGTTGGCGCGGGTGCCTCCGCTCCGGACGCTGCGGGTGTCGCTGGCGAGGCCGGTGCCTCGGCCGTGGGCACTGGTGGAGAGACGGGCGTCGCTGGAGAGACGGCGAGCGCTGACAGTGGCGCGGGCTCGGCTGCTGTCCCTGGTGCCGTGTCGAGCGAAGCGCTTGCCTCGGCGGACCGTGGCGTCACTTCCGCGCCGGCCTCCGCGTCCGTGGGCGTCGCCACGCAGGCGGATGCGTTCGGGACTGCTCCTTCCGAGGGGACGTCATCGGCTGCTCCGGTGGCAGGGCTGACGCAGGCGGGCGTGCCGGATGGCTCGGCGGGCGAAGTGGCCCCCGGTGCCGCGACGGAGGCGTCTTCCGGATCCGAAGGTGGCGCACAGGCCAGCGAGCCTGCTTCCTCTCCCACCGAGGGTGAGCCGTCCGCTGACGCATCCGTGCCCCCCAAGGGACCGGCCGGGGAGCGCGATAGCTGACGCGGCACGCCAGGGGGTGAGGGATTGGTCGGCGCCACCGCTCTCCAGGTGTTAGCCTGGGGAGCGATGAAGCCGGTCCTGTTGCTCGCCTCCTGCGTCGTCCTGCTGCTCGGTGCCTGCCGATGGCGGGCGCCGCGCTACCCGGTGGCGCCGGTGGAGCTCTCCGGAGCCACCCTGCGGGACAACGCCCTGCTGGGACTTGCTCCCGAGGGCGTGGCCACGCTCTTCACCGCCGCCCTGAAAGACTCCGGCCGCTTCGAGCAGAAGGGCGCGGAGGCGCCTCGCGAGGAGCGGCCCTGGCGCCTGACGCTGGACGTGCCCTTCACCCGCGAAGTGCTGAAGGACGGTGACCCGCGCAGCTTCGCCGAGGTGGGCGCCAACCTGGTCCTGGAGCGCTTTGGCGGGCGTCTGCCTCAGCGCTACGAGCTGGTCGGGCTGGGTGAGGCGCCCGTCGAGGAGGACTCGCCCGCGGGACGGCAGGAGGCCATGCGCACGGCACTGGCCAACGTGCTGCGCCAGGTGACCGAGTCCACCGTCATGCAGTTGACGGCGCTGGACCGCACCGATGAGGAACTGGTGCTGGACCTCAAGGCCACGGACTCGCGAGTGCGGGAGTTCAGCCTCCGCACGCTGGCGGAGCGGCAGCACCCGGCCGCCGCGCCGCTGCTCATCGACCGGCTCAAGGAAGCGACCGACGCCGAGACGGTGCGCAGGACGATGGGCTCGCTCGTGGAGATGAAGGCGCGGGTCGCGGTGCCCGTGCTCATCGACCTGGCGCGTGGCCGTGACCTGGGCTTCGTGCAGGAGATTGTCTTCGCGGTGGGCGAAATCGGCGGCCCGGAGGCGGAGGCCTACCTCTACACGATGGCGCAGGGGCACGATGCGCCCACCGTCCAGGCCGCCGCGCAACAGGCGCTGGACACGCTCTACGCATCACGTAAGCACTCATCTGCGGAGGCGCGTGGCCCCAGCCGCGCGGACTGACATCGACATGAAGCGTTCATTCGGCATGGGCGGGGCCGCGGTGCTGGCGGCCCTGGTGCTGGGCACGGGCTGTTCCAAGAACGTCGACGCGGCGGCGGGCGCGAGCGCCAGCACCGACGACGTGTCCGTGTACTACCCGCTCGCGGTGGGCAACAGCTGGACCTACCGGATCAACGGCCGCGACGACAAACGCGTCACCGTGGAGATTCTCAAGGAAGAGGCCGGCGTCTTCCATGACAGCCAGGGCGGTCAGCTCTCGCTGGACGGCTATGGCTTGAGAGATCCCAAGCGCTACCTGCTGCGCGGTCCGGTGCGGACCGGGCACTCGTGGACGAACGTGGTGTCCGTGTCCTCCACGGAGCGCTACCACATCGTCCAGGCGGGGGACCCCTGTGAGACGCCCGCGGGCACCTTCCCGAGCTGTGTCCAGGTGGAGGGCCGCAACCGGGTGGACGCCAAGGCCACGCTGGTGAACACGATGACGTTCGCGCCCGGCGTCGGCATGGTCCGCATCGAAATGGCCGTGGAGACCAACGGCCAGCTGATGCCGCAGACCTCCCTGGAGCTGACGGCGTGGCAGCTCCGGGACGGCGCGGCGCCGCCTTCGGGTTGATACGGTGGAGAATCTCCACGAGGTGCCGCTGTGGCCGCCAATGCGAACGAGCAGACCCAGGAAGCGCTCATCCTGAGCTTCCTGTCGGAGAGCGGGAGCGACTACACCTCCGGTGAGGCGCTCTCCAACAAGCTGGGGCTGTCGCGCACGGCGGTGTGGAAGCACGTGGAGGCCCTGCGCGCGAAGGGCTACCGCATCGAGGCGGTGTCCGCGCGAGGCTACCGGTTGGTGGCGGTGCCGGACCGGCTCACCGCGCTCGAGGTGGGCCCGTTGCTGGACACCCACGACCTGGGCCGCACCATCCATCACCACGAAGCGCTGCCGTCCACCAACGAGAAGGCCTTCCGGCTGGCCCAGGACGGCGCCGAGCACGGTGAGGTGGTGGTGGCCGAGCAGCAGACCGCGGGCAAGGGGCGCCGGGGCCGCACCTGGGTGTCGCCGCCGGGCCTCAACCTCTACTTCTCCGCCATCCTCCGTCCGGACCTGCCGCCCCAGCGCGCGCCGGAGCTGACGTTGGTGGCGGCCGTGGCGCTGGCGGAGTCGCTGCGCGACGCGGGCGTGGAGGCCGCCATCAAGTGGCCCAACGACGTCCACATCGACGGCCTCAAGGTCGCGGGAATCCTCACCGAGCTGTCCGCCGAGCCCGAGCGCGTGCACTTCGTCATCGTGGGCGTGGGCGTCAACCTCAACTCCCAGGCCGAGCACTTCCCGGAGGCGCTGCGGGCCACCGCCACGTCGTTGTCGCTGGCCCTGGGGCAGCCGGTGCACCGGGCCCGCTTCGCCGCGGCCCTCTGGACGCGGCTGGAGGAGTGGCTGGACCTCTACCTGGACACGGGCTTCGACGCGGTGCGTGCCCGCTGGAAGGCGCTGTCATCCACGCTGGGGCAGGACGTGCTGGTGCGCACCGACCGGCAGGAGCTGCGGGGGCGGGCCGAGGACATCGACCCGTCCGGGGCCCTGCTGGTCCGGACGGCGGAGGGCTCGCTCGAGCGCGTGTTGGCGGGCGACGTGGAGCAGCTTCGCCCACGGCGGTAGAGTGCGCGGTGTGATGCTCCTAGCCATCGACGTCGGCAACACCACCACCGCGCTCGGCGTGTTCGAGGGCCGGCGCCTGCTCGACCACTGGCGCGTGGAGACCAGCACGCGCCGCACCTCGGATGAGTACGGCATCCTCGTCCGCCAGCTCTTCACCCACCGCGGCATCGACCCGGCGAAGGTGACCGCCGTCGCCGTCTCCAGCGTGGTGCCGCCGCTCCAGTCCAACCTGGAGAAGATGAGCGAGCGGTACTTCCGCGTCCGCCCCATGTTCGTCGGGCCCGGCGTGAAGACGGGCATGCCCATCCTCTACGACAACCCCCGGGAGGTGGGCGCGGACCGCATCGTCAACGCGGTGTCCGCCTACGAGAAGCACCACGCCGGCGTGGTGGTGGTGGACTTCGGCACCGCGACGACGTTCGACGCGGTGTCGCCGAAGGGGGAGTACCTGGGGGGCTGCATCTGCCCCGGCATCAACATCTCCATGGAGGCGCTGTTCCAGAACGCCTCCAAGCTCCCGCGCGTGGAGTTCGCGCGGCCGCCGCATGTCATCGGGCGCAACACCGTGCACTCCATGCAGGCCGGGCTCGTCTACGGCTACGTGGGCATGGTGGACGGCATCTGCGCCCGCATGCAGGCCGAACTGGGCTTTCCGGTGAAGGTCGTCGCCACCGGAGGGCTCGCGTCGCTGGTGGCCAGCGAGTCGAAGGTCATCCACCAGGTGGATGAGCTCCTCACGCTCGAGGGCCTGCGCATCATCTACGGAAGGAATCACGCGTCATGACCCCTGCCGCTCCCAACGCCGTCCCGACGCCGCCCCCGGGCTGCCCCTTCGATGCGGAGTTCCTGCCGCCCAACCTGCGCAAGCACGTGGACCCCGCGGCGCCGGTGCCGCTGCGGATGATGGCGGCGAAGTCGCTCGTCCCGCTCAGCCCGTCCGACATGGTGGGCGCGCTCTACATGCTCACGTTCGATCCGGACCCGGGCGTGCGCGAGACGGCGGCGAAGACGGCCGCGGGGCTGCCGGACAGGATTCTGGGCTCCGCGCTGCGCGACGAAGAGGTGCAGCCGCAGGTGCTCGGGTACCTCCTGGGGCTCGTGAAGGGCAACGCGGCCTACGCGGAGATGCTGGTCCTCAACGCCAGCACGCCGGATGACGCGGTGGCGGACGTGGCGAAGGACTGCGACCCGAAGCTGGCGGAAATCATCGGACAGAATCAGCTCCGGCTGCTGCGCCACGAGGACATCCTCCGCAACCTCTGCGCCAACGCGAGCGCGCCGGTGTCGCTCATTGACAGCGTCTGCGACTTCGCGGTGCGCAGCGGGCTGACGCTGATGGACGTGCCGCAGATGAAGGACGCGCGGGTGCGCGTCTTCGGCCCCGAGGCCGCGGAGGCGCCGCCGCCGCAGGGCCCCACCGCGGAGGAGGTGCTTCAAGAGTTCCAGGAGGCCGCGGACGAAGCCGCCGCGCCCATGGAGGAGGGCAAGCGCCTCACGTTGGCCCAGCGCATCATGCGCATGTCCATCGCGGAGAAGATCAAGCTGGCCACGCTGGGCAACAAGGAAGCCCGCACCGCGCTCATCCGCGAGACGAACAAGCTGGTGGCGGTGGCCGTCATCCGCAGCCCGCGCATCACCGACGGCGAGGTGCTCTCCTGCGCCACCAACCGCGCGATGATGGATGACGTGCTGCGCGTCATCTACAGCAACCGCGAGTGGACGAAGAACCACAAGGTGAAGATGGCGCTGGTGAAGAACCCCAAGGTCCCGCTCACCGTCACCATGAAGTTCCTCAACGCGTTCCGCGACGCCGAGCTGAAGGACCTCAGCCGCGACAAGAACGTGCCCGCGGCCGTGCAGGGCTTCGCGAAGAAGCTGCACGAGAAGAAGACGGCCCCGAAGAAGCAGGGGTAGGGGCCGGCGGTGCCCCGGGCGCGGGTGGCCCGGGGCGCGCGGCTCAGGCCGCGGCTTCGCTGGCGTCGTCCGCCACCGAGGAGGCGGGCTCTTCCAGGAGCTGCTGGGCGATGACGAGCGCCTTCTTCGTCTTCTCGCGCAGCTTCTCCTCGCTCTTGATGCGCGCGTAGAGGCGCGTCACGCGCTCCTCGCCGCGGGCCGTGGCGGCCTCCAGCTCGGAGATGCGGCCGCGCAGCTCCTCGGCCTCCGCGCTGGCGCGGCTGCCCTGCTCGGACAGCTCCACCTGGGCCTGGCCCAACTGGACGCGCAGGTCCTCGGCCTCCTGCTGCGCGGCCTGGACGTCCGCCTCCAGCTGACCCGCGCGAGCGCGCAGGTCCTCCAGCTCCGCGGCGTAGGCATGCGCCTGGGCCTGGTGCTGGTCCAGCTCCGTCTGCAGCGCGGTGAGCTGCGCGGACGCGCTCCGGGCCTCGTCCTTGGCGGCGGCCAGCTGCTGGTCCACGCGCTTGCGGTCCGTGGCGAGCGACTCCGCCCGGGCGCTCAGCGTCTTGAGCTGGGCGTCGCGCTGGGCGAGCTCGGACTCGGCGGTGCTGGCCTTCTGCTCCAGCTCCAGGCTCTGGTCCTTGAGCTCGAGGATTTCCTGGTCCTTCTGGTTCAGCTCCGTCTTGAGGCGGAGGATCTCCTTGTCCTTCTTGTTGGCCGCGTCGCGGAGGGCGAAGGTGTCCTTGTCGTTCTTCCCCGAGGACGCCCGGGCCGTCTCCAGCTCCGTGGCGTGGCTCTCCAGCTGCGCCTCCAGGTCCCGCACGCGCTCCTCGGCGTGGGACGCCATGCCGCGTGAGTCGTCGAGCTCGGCCTGGAGCTCGGCCACCCTCGTGCGCAGGCTGCGCAGCTCCGCGGCGTCGGCGGCCGGCGC
>NZ_JAAIYB010000363.1 GCF_010894475.1 Myxococcus vastator | reverse complement strand
GGTCGGAGCCGTGCTGGGCTTCCCGGCGGTGCTCGCGGCCGCGGCCTTCATCTCACTGGTGGGAGCGCTTCAGGCGGTGGTGACACTGCTCTGGCAAGGCGCGGTTTGGGACACGCTGGCGGCAGTGGTGCGCCGGTGGGCGGTGCGGGTGCGTTTGGCCAGCGCGGACGCGCAGCCGGCGCCCCAGCGCCACATCCCCTATGGAGTAGCCATCGCGCTCGGCACCGTTTGGGCGCTGTGGTGGCAGCACGGAACGTTGGGTTAGCTCGGACTTCTGGAAGAGAAGAGGGGACACGGACGATGTTCACACGCATCACGCATGCCGCGGCGCTAGGCGCCCTCATCGCACTGGTGGCGGGCGGCAGCGCCCTGGCGCAGGATGGCACCACCGTCAGCCTCGGCGTGGGTTCCCAGAAGGTGATCACCATTCCGGGCCTCAGCCGCGTGGCGCTCGGTGATCCGAGCGTCGCCGAGGTGAAGACGCTCGGCTCCGGCCAGCTGCTCATCACCGGTCAGGCGGAAGGCAAGACGACGCTGCTCGTCTGGAAGTCCTCGGGCCAGCGCGTGAGCTACCTGGTGGCGGTGCGCAAGCAGGACCCCAACGAGGTCATCTCCGAGATCCGGCGCCTGCTGGGGGAGATTGAAGGCGTCTCCGTCCGCATGGTGGGTGATCGCATCTACCTGGATGGTCAGGCCTACACCACGCAGGACGCCGACCGCATCGAGCAGGTGGTGGGCCTCTACCCGAACGTGAAGTCGTTCGTGAAGATCGCCCCCAACGCCAAGAAGCTGGTGGCCCAGAACCTCAACGCGGCCTTCCAGAAGGCGGGCCTGAAGAACGTCCAGGCCAACGTGGTGGGCGCCACCATCTTCCTGGAGGGCTCCGTGGAGAGCCAGCAGGACCTCCAGAAGGCGGAGCTCATCACCAAGGCCATTGGTGAGAAGGTGGAGAACCTCCTCGTCGTCGGCATCAAGCGGATGATCCTCTCCGAGGTCCAGTTCGTCGAGATCCGCCGCAACAGCCGGGACCGGTACGGCATCCGCTACCCGACCGACATCACCGGCACGGCGACGGCCATCGCCAACATCTCCCAGGAGCTCTTCCCGGGCACCTTCGGCTCGGGCGTGTCCACGCTCGCGCTCAACGCGGGCGCGGACTTCTCCTTCGGCTTCCAGGGCAACGACGGCTACGGCCGCCTGCTCGCGCAGCCCAAGCTGGTGTGCGCCAGCGGTGAGAAGGCGGAGTTCCTCGCCGGCGGCGAGGTCCCCATCCCGCTCATCACGAACAACCAGTTCACGGTGGAGTTCAAGAAGTACGGCGTCATCCTGAACCTGCGCCCCACCGCGGACCGCAACGGCAACATCCAGACGGAGATCGAAGCGGAGGCCTCCGAAATCGACACCTCCGTCGCGGTGTCCTTCGGTGGTTCGGCCTCCATCCCCGGCTTCCGGACCCGCAAGGTGAAGACGAACGTCACCGTGCGCCACGGTGAGACCATCGTCCTGTCCGGCGTGTTCAGCCACGACGAGCAGAAGTCCGTGTCGAAGCTCCCCGGCCTGGGTCACATCCCCATCATCGGTGAGCTCTTCAAGAGCCGCGGCTTCGACTCCACCAAGCGCGAGCTGGTCATCTTCGTCACCCCGCGCATCGTCAACCCGGACTCCGACAAGGTCCGGACCATCATCGAGGACGTGAAGAGCCGCTACAAGCAGGCCCGGTCCGAGGTGAACTTCAACATCTTCGACTGAGGTGGGCGCCCCGGGCGCCGCCTGAGACCGGCCCTTGGGGCCCACGGCACGGGCCGGCTTCTTCCCTTCCGGGGGCGGTTGCCGGCCCGTCGCCTTGCGGGCAGGCATGCAACCCGGTTCTCACGCTTTGAGGACGAGGGGGGGCTTGCTAGCATCCGTCCCCATGTTTCTCATCACCCTCGCGGAAAAGGGCGGCGGGACCGAGCAGCGCGAGTATCACAAGAATGAAGTCACCATCGGCCGTCTGCCGGGCAATGACATCATCCTCGCGAAGGGCAACGTCTCCAAGTACCACTCGCGAATCGTCGCCAAGGACGGGAAGTTCATCATCGTGGACATGAAGTCCACGAATGGCACGTTCGTGAACGGCAAGAAGATTGCCGCGCCCCAGGTTCTCAAGCCGACCGACCAGGTCTACATCGGCGACTACATCCTCAACGTCGAGGCGCTCGCGGACGACGGCCCGGTGATGACCCGGGCGGGTCAGCCCGAAGAGGAGTACTACGACGAGCAGGGCGAGGAGCCCTACGAGGACGAGGAAGGGGCTTACGAAGAAGAAGAAGAGCCCTATGAGGAGGAAGAAGAGCCGCCTCCCGCGCCCGCGCCCAAGGGCATGCCGGCGTCGCTGGCGTCCGCCCTGGCGAAGAACAAGCGCAAGGTGGACCCGCGCCAGGAGCGCTACACCCGACTCCAGAAGGAGATCCACGACCGGCTCATCGAGTACCTCGATCTGCGCCGCATGGACATGGACCGGCTCGGCGACGACGAGCTGTGGCGCCGCACCGAGAAGGCCATCCGCGACATCATCGACCAGATGGAGGCGGACGGAGAGCTTCCGGAGGACGTGGACCGCGAGGAGCTGCTCACCGACGTCATCAACGAGGCGCTGGGGCTCGGGCCTCTGGAGGCGTTCCTCGCGTCGGATGACATCAGTGAGATCATGGTGAACCACGCGAACCAGATCTACATCGAGCGCAAGGGCAAGCTGACCCTGTCGGAGAAGACGTTCTCCTCCAACCAGGCGGTGCTCGGTGTCATCGAGCGCATCGTGGCGCCCATCGGCCGCCGCATCGACGAGTCCAGCCCGCTGGTGGACGCGCGCCTCAAGGATGGCAGCCGCGTCAACGCCATCATCCCGCCGCTGGCGCTGAAGGGTCCCTGCATCACCATCCGCAAGTTCAAGAAGGACTCGCTGAAGATCTCGGACCTCATCAAGTACAAGACGGTCACGGCGCAGATGGCCGAGTTCCTGGAGATGTGCGTGAAGGCCCGGCGCAACATCGTCATCTCCGGCGGCACCGGCTCCGGCAAGACGACGACGCTGAACATCATCAGCTCCTTCATCCCGGAGGAGGAGCGCATCGTCACCGTGGAGGACGCCGCCGAGCTGCAGCTGCCGCAGGACCACTGGGTGCAGCTGGAGAGCCGGCCGCCCAACCTGGAAGGCAAGGGCGCCATCACCATCCGCGAGCTGGTGAAGAACTGCCTGCGCATGCGGCCCGACCGCATCGTCGTGGGCGAGTGCCGCTCCGGTGAGACGCTGGACATGCTCCAGGCCATGAACACCGGCCACGACGGTTCGCTCACCACGCTCCATGCGAATACGCCGCGTGACGCCATCGCCCGGTTGGAGACGATGGTGCTCATGTCCGGCATGGACCTGCCGGTGAAGGCCATCCGTGAGCAGATCGCCAGCGCGGTGCACATGATCGTGCAGCAGACGCGCTTCTCCGACGGTACGCGGAAGATCTGCTACATCACGGAAGTGTCCGGCATGGAGGTCGACATCGTGACCCTCCAGGACATCTTCTATTTCAAACAGGATGGCTTCACGGAGGACCACAAGGTCCGTGGCCGCTACGTCGCTTCGGGCTTCGTGCCGAAGTTCTACGACGAGCTGCAGCGTAAGGGCATCCCCGTCAACATGAGCATCTTCCGCGAGGACTGACGCGCCCATGGCCACCCTGGTCGTCCGTCACCCTGACGGCACTGAGAACGAATTCGCCATCGCGGGCGAGCTGAAGATTGGCCGCCAGCAGGGCAGTGACATCCTCATCACCGAAGGGGGCGTGTCGCGGACGCATGCGCGCGTCTTCGACGAAGGCGGCACCGTCTTCATCGAGGACGTGGGCAGCGCCAACGGCACCTTCGTGGACGGCCAACGCATCATGGCGCCCACGGCCCTGACGCCGCAGTCGGAGGTCCTCCTCGGGGACTACGTGCTGCGGCTCAAGGCGGCCGCCGCGCGGGGCTCGGGTGCCCGCCGCGCGGCGAAGCCCGCGGCGGGAGGCGATGAGGCCATGCCGGTGGGCGGCGAGGGCGGCGGTGCACGCGCCACCCGGGCCATGCCCAGCATCAAGAAGGGCCCGGGCGCGGCGAAGGGCGAGCCCGGCGCCGCGCTGGCGAAGCGGCCCGCGCGTCCGGCACGTCCCGCCCCGGGTGGCGGCGCACGGCCGCCGCCGGCGGGGGGCCCGGTGCTTCGCGGCATGGTTGGTCCGTGGGCCGGCCAGACCTATCCGCTCAAGGGCAAGGTGCTCGTCGGGCGGCAGCCGCCCGCCGGCATCATGCTGGATGACGACTCGGTGAGCCGCCGCCACGCGGAGCTGGAAGCGACCAGCGCGGGCGTGACGGTGCGGGACCTGGGCAGCGCCAACGGGACGCTGCTCAACGGCGAGCCGTTGGACCAGACGCCGGTACCGCTTGAGCCGGGGGATCAGCTCCAGTTCGGCGTGGTGGAGATGTCCTTCGAGCCCGAACCGTCCGCGGCGCCCGTGCGCCGGGGCGCGGCGGGCGCGGCGCGTGGGGGCGCGGACGAGGATCCCGCCGCCAGGCGCAAGAAGCTCATCATGGTGGCGGCGGGGTTGGTGGGCATGCTGCTGATGGTGGGCATGGTGTCGTCCATCCTGAACCCCACGCCCGTGGATGTTCAGGGGCCGGGCGCGGGCGCGCAGATGGATCCGACGCAGAAGATCCAGGAGCTGCTGAGCGAGTGCCGCTCCTACGCGTCCAGCGAGCTGGGCGCCCCCAACTGGGAGAAGGCCAGCGAGATCTGCACCCAGGCGCTGGACCTGGACCCCATCCACGCGGAAGCGAACACGCTCATCCGGCGCATCAAGCTGGAGCAGGAGTCCTTCGAGCACTACTCGCAGGGCGAGCGGCTCTTGCAGCGCCTCAAGCCGGAAGAGGCCCTGGAGTCGTTCCGGAAGATCCAGAAGGAGAGCGAGTACTTCCGCCGCGCCCGCTCCAAGGCCCGCGAGGCCGCCGAGTCGGTGACGAAGCGCGCGCTGGATGACTGCAAGCGATACCTGGGCAACTCGCAGTGGAGCGCCGCCGTGTCCCGGTGCGAGGTGTACATGTCGGTGTGGTGCCAGTCGAAGACGCGCGAGGATCTGCAGCCGCCGCTGGGCTTCACGCTGAAGCTGGTGGGCCGGCTGCGCCGCGACGAGTGGCGGCCCAAGGATTCCCTGTTCGTGAAGTTCCTCATCGCGCGCGAGAAGGTGGATGCCAACGCGGCGCCCTGGGAGTGCCCGGTGGCTGAGGTGCTGGCTGGAGACGAGCGGGTCGTGGACCCACGCACCTTCGTCATGGAGGCGGCGAAGAAGCGCTTCCCCAACAAGCTGATGCAGGCCGCGCTCCTGGACTACTGGGGTGGCCGGGGCAGCGAGGCGCTGGCCACCATGCAGAAGTTGCGCGCCAACTACGAGTCCGCGCAGTACCACGCCGAGGCGGACGAGCTGATGAAGGTCATGTCCACCGTGGATCAGCTCTTCAAGGCGGGCCAGAGCTTCCTGGCCGCCGAGGACCCGGAGAAGGCCGCGGAGCCCTTCCGCGAGGCGCTGGCCATGGACAAGGCGGTGATGATGGAGCTGGCCGAGTCCAAGCCGTCCTTCTACCGGCGCAACATCCTCCAGGACATCGCGGAGAAGTCGTACCTGCGCGGCAAGCAATGGGCCGACCGCGAGGACCGCCGCCGCGCCTGCCGCGTGTGGAAGCTGGGCTTCAGCTTCTACGCGGGCAATCCGAACCTGAACAAGGCCGCGGCCTTCTGCTCCTCGCGGGCCCTGGAGGCCTTCCGTGCCGCGGAGGCCTGCGGCGACATGGCGGTGGCGCTGGACTACGCCGTCAAGGGCGACGGCGTGGAGGAGATGGTCATCGCGAAGCAGGCGGAGATGGGCTGCAAGTAGCACGCGCCGTGGACAGGGCCGGGCGGGCGCGCTAGGCACGGGGGCATGGCCGACACCAGCCCTTCGCGCCCCGCGCCCACCCTGGTCCTCATCGACGCGTCCGGCTTCATCTTCCGCGCCTACCACGCCATCCCCCCGCTCACGACGAGCAAGGGCGTGCAGACCAACGCGGTGCTGGGCTTCACGCGCATGGTGCTCAAGGCCCTGCGCGAGCTGAAGCCCACGCACGTGGCGCTCGCCTTCGACAAGGAGAGCCGCACCGAGCGCCAGAAGATTGACCCTTCCTACAAGGCGAACCGCGAGGGGCCCCCGGAGGACCTCGTTCCTCAGTTCGCCCTCATCCGCCGCGTGGTGGAAGCCATCAACGTGCCCGTGCTGGAGGTGGCCGGCTGGGAAGCCGACGACGTCATCGGCACCCTGGCCGTGAAGGCGAAGGCGGAGGGCTTCTGCGTCCAGGTCGTCACCGGCGACAAGGACTTCGTGCAGATTGTCGACGACGACGTGCGGCTGTATGACCCGATGAAGGACGTGCACACGCTGCCCGCGGACGTGAAGGCGCGGCTGGGCATCGAGCCGGGGCAGATGCGGGACTACCTGGCCCTCATCGGCGACGCGGTGGACAACGTCCCCAAGGTGCCGGGCATCGGCCCGAAGACGGCCACCGAGCTCATCCAGCAGTTCGGTGACGTGGAGACGCTGCTCTCGCGCCTGGACGAGGTGAAGAAGCCGAAGATTCGGGAGAACATCGCCTCGCACCGCGAGAGCCTCCTGCGCGCCAAGGTGCTCGTCACCTTCAAGACGGACCTGGCGCTGGACGTGCGCATGGCGGACCTGGCCCGCAGGCCGGTGGACGCGCAGCGCTCGCGCGAGCTGTTCACCGAGCTGGAGTTCTTCGCCCTCCTCAAGGAGCTGCCCCAGCAGGACGGTGTCGCCGGGGCGCCCGAGGAAGCGAAGGAGAAGCCCGCGCCGCTGACGGTGACGCCGCGGCTGGTGGGCGAGGACGCGGAGCTCATGCGGTTGGCCGGCGCCGTGCGTGAAGCGGGCGCCGTCACCCTGATTCCCGCCTACGAGGGCTCCCCCTTCGCCGCGAAGCTGTTGGGCCTGGGCGTGGCGCTGCCGGACGGACAGACGGCGTATGTGCCGCTGCGGCACGCGCAGCTCGGCGTCACCCAGGTGCGCCCGGAGGCCTTCACCGCGGCCTTCCGCGGAGTGCTGGAGGACGCGGCGGTGAAGAAGGGCGGGCACGACCTCAAGGCGCTCAGCCTGACGCTGGCCAACGACGGCATCACCCTGCACGGCGCGCACGACGACGTGGAGCTGCTCAGCTACCTGCTCAACCCGTCCCGCCGCGAGCACGCGCTGGTGGATCTGTCGCGCGAGCGGCTGAACACGGAGCTTCCGCTCCTGCCGCCGGCCGCGGAGGGCAAGCGCGGGAAGAAGGACCGCGCGCTGGCGGACCACACGGTGGAGGAGGTGGCCACCGGCTTCGCCATCCGCGCCGAGGCCGCGCGCCGGCTGGCCCCCGAGCTGTGGAAGGAGCTGGAGGCGGCGAAGCTGGCGGAGCTGGCCCGGGACATGGAGCTGCCGCTGCTGCCGCTGCTGGCGCAGATGGAGCGTTGGGGCGTGCTGCTGGACACCGCCGAGCTGTCGCGCACCTCCGTGAAGGTGGACGCCGCCGTCGAGGCGCAGGTGAAGGAGGTCTACCGGCACGCGGGCCGCGAGTTCAACATCGGCTCCAACCCGCAGCTGGTCGACGTGCTCTTCAACGAGCTGAAGCTGCCCATCATCAAGAAGGGCAAGACGGGCCCCTCCGCGGACCAGGAGGTGCTGGAGAAGCTGTCCGAGGAGCACCCGCTGCCGGGCGCCATCATTGAATACCGCAGCCTGTCCAAGCTGAAGAGCACCTACCTGGACACGCTGCCCACGCTGGTGGCGGCGGACGGGCGCATCCACACCACCTACCACCAGGCGGCCACCGCCACCGGGCGCCTGTCCTCCACCGACCCGAACCTCCAGAACATCCCCGTGCGCACCGAGCTGGGCCGGGAGATTCGCCGCGCCTTCGTGGCCGCGGAGGGCCACCAGCTGGTGAGCGCGGACTACAGCCAGGTGGAGCTGCGGCTGCTGGCGCACATCGCGCAAGACGCGGTGCTCATCGAGGCCTTCCTCCATGACGAGGACATCCACACCCGCACCGCGGCCGAGGTGTTCGGCGTGGCCCGGGAGCAGGTGGACCGCGAGCAGCGGCGCGTCGCGAAGATGGTGAACTTCGGCATCGCCTACGGCCTGTCACCGCACGGCCTGGCCGCGCGGCTCGGCATCGCCCAGGACGTGGCCCGCGACATCATCGAGCGCTATTTCACGCGCTACGCGGGCATCAAGCGCTACCTGGAAGAGACGGTGGAGCGCGCGCGCAAGACGGGCTACGTGGAGACGCTCTACGGCCGCCGCCGCTACATGGCGGACCTGAACTCCAAGAATCGCGGCGTGGCGCAGGCCGCCGAGCGCGCCGCCATCAACATGCCCATCCAGGGCACCGCCGCGGACCTCATCAAGAAGGCCATGCTGGCGGTGGACGCGGCGTTGACGGCCCAGAAGCTGCGCACGCGGATGCTGCTGCAGGTCCACGACGAACTCCTCTTCGAGGCGCCCGACGCGGAGGTGGAGCAGGTGAAGGCGCTGGCGGTGAAGGCCATGTCCTCGGTGGCCGAGCTGAAGGTGCCGCTCAAGGTGGACGTGGGCGCGGGGCGCAGCTGGGCGGACGCGCACTGAGGCGCGGGCAGGGCGGCGTGGAAAAAACACGGGAGGAGCGCCCACCCCCGTAGGCG
>NZ_JAAIYB010000362.1 GCF_010894475.1 Myxococcus vastator | reverse complement strand
GACGAACAGCCCCCCTCGTCGCCCCCACCGTCCAGGTCTCCTCCTGGACCTGCGTCCACGCCGCCATCCGGCTCACCGCCCACGCCACCGTCCGGGTCGCTCCCCGTGCCGCCGTCCAGGTCGACCCCACCGTCCGGGTCGGGCGGTGGCACGGTGGCGCAGGGCGCGCCGGAGTCCTCCCCGGAGATGCACAGCCGCCCATAGCGGCCCAGGCCTTCGCGCCGTCCGTCCACCACGGCGACGATGACGTGCGTGGCGTCCTCGGCGTCCACGCGAGCGGCCAGCGCCCCCACGCCGTCGGCGCGCGCGACGCGCAGCACCTGCGTCGGCGTCACGGCGGCCACCAGCAGGTGGACGGCGGGAGCGTCCTCCCCCTCCGTCGGCTCGAAGGAGGCGAAGACGGAAGACGTGCCGCCTTCCACCTCGAAGTAGCGCGTCGACGCGGCCGCCACTCGCACGGACGGCTCCGACACCGGCAGCGTGCGCGGCGCGACGGTCAGCGGCGCGTAGCTCGCGCTGTTCTCATACCCCGCGCTCTGTGCCCGGCGCGGTCCGGTGGCCAGGTTCCACAGGGCGAACTCCGCGAAGGCGGTGTCGAAGTCAGCGCCCCAGTCGCGCTGCAGCGCCGTCTCCACCAGCACCGGCCAGCGGACCGACGGCGTCACGACGCTCTGCTCCCACAGCGCGCGCACCACCCCATCCCCGAAGCGCTCGCCCAGGAACTGGAAGTAGATGCTCGTGCCATAGCTGAAGGACACCGCCGGCCCCTCCGGGTCCAGCACCAGCGTGCGGTCCGGGCGCGCCAGGTACGCGGCGGTGAAGCGCTCCAGGTCATCCAGCGCGGGCCGGTAGCGCTCACTGGCCCAGACCGCGGTACCCTCCGACGCCACGCCGCCCAGGCCCGGGTGATAGGCGGCCTGCACGGCGTGGAAGAACTCGTGGCTGGCGAGGATGTCCACGGCCTCGCCGTAGGACGGGTAGTGGTAGCCCGCGAAGTCGTTCTCCTGGAGCATGTGCCCGGTGCAGCGCGACGACGCCTCCAGACAGCCGTCCAGCCGGAAGGCGCCGTCCGCGACGCCACCGAAGTCCACCAGGTACACATCGAAGCGACCGTCACCGCCGTTGTCGCTCCCCACCCAGCCGTCATCCGGCGGCAGGCGGAAGCCCAGCCCTTCATAGAAGACGGCGACGCGGTCATACGCGGACGCGACGGTCTCCACCGCGTCCGGAACCCCACTCCCGTCCACGTCCGCCGCCGGCACGGCGTTGGAGCCCGAACGGGAGAAGTGGATGCGGAAGCGCCCCCCAGGGGACACCACCGACTCCACCGCCTCGCCCTCGTCGAAGCGCGGCGGCATCGCCGAGGGCGAGGTGGGGCGCGCTCCCGCTTGCAGTCCCGCTTCCCACGTCACGAACGAATCGTGCCGCTCGTGCGGTTCACGCGGGGCCTGCTGGACAGGTCCACACCCGAAAGGGAGCAGCAGGAGCAGCGCCCGGAGCTTCATGGCAGGAAGGCCCACTTCACGCGGAGCTGCCCCGAGCCGCTCGGCGTCCCCGACGGCAGCTCATTCGTCGCGTTGCAGTGCTCCTGCACGGCCAGCTCATAGTAGGACGTCACCTCGAACTTCACGTGGCGCCCGTCGGCCAGGCGGATGATGAAGACCTCCCCCGTCATCCTCACGCAGCCCTGGTAGGCCCAGAAGCTGCTCAGCGCCATCGTCGGCCCGGAGAGGCCCGAGTTGTCCGGGATGAACTCGCACGTGTCGGTGTACCAGGCGTCCGACTGGAAGGTCAGGTCCGCGGGCACGGACGTCACGGCCTCGAAGCGGGTGCCCGTGGGCAGCCGCGCCACGCCGATGCAGGACGGGCCGGACGTGCCGCCGTTCACCCGGATGTAGTAACGGCGGAACGCGACGTCCCAGCCATGGTCGCCCAGCGACGTCTGGTCGTCGATGTTGACCCGGGACAGGCCCTCGGGCGTGAAGCGGGCGTAGGTGTAGGACTGGTTCACCGTGAGGCCACCCGCGCGGGCGTCGATGTACGAACGGAACTCGCCCTCCGGCGCCTCCTCCTCGTACATCTCCGTCGTCGACGGCGTCGTGAGCAGGTTCAGCCGATCGATGCTCTGCTCGCTGCAGGGCACGTCGCTCTGGCACTGCGGCTCCGTACCCGCGTCGGGCTCGGGCTCGGGCTCGGTGCCCGCGTCGGGCTCGGGCTCCGTGCCAGAGTCCGGCTCCGGCTCGGTGCCAGAGTCCGGCGTCGGGTTCGTCCCGGAGTCCGCCTGTCCGGCGTCCGGCACGGGGGTGGGGTCCTCTTCGGACGAACCACAGTTCACCAACAGGACCAGCGCCATCGCCACGGCGGCCAGCACCCACAGGCCCTGCTTGCCGGCCTTCGTGTGCATCGCTTCTTCGGTGTGAGTCTTCATCAACGGCCCTCTCCCTCAAGTGGTGCGGAGCCGGAGACCACCGATGGCCAGGACAAGACGCACACGGCGCTGTGCCATTCCGGCCCCACGCGTGGCAACATAGTTGATAACGATTCTCATATTCAATATTCGACCCGCGGAATCATCGCCCGAGTGGAGCGCCCAGGCCGGAGGCGACGCCATCGCTCAGCCCTTTTGCGCTGCGCCATGAGGCGAGGCGCCCCGAGGGCCGTGGCGCACCTGGGCAGCTCGCTGTTCGGAAATGTCGGGACATTTCGCGGCGCAAAACCCCCGACATTTCCGAACAGCGAGCGACGGGAGTGACTCAGGCCCCTCCCGGCGCGAGGGGCCTCCGGGGTGGCGCGCGGTCCGTTCCGCATGAAGTCCGCCACGGTGGTGATGGCAGCCGCGCGCGCCATGCGCTCACGAGGTGCCCCCGCGCGCATGCACTCCCACGCGAACCGCTCTGTCCTGCTGCCGCTCCTCCTGCCCTGCCTGGCGCTCGCGCAGCCCACGAACGACACGCCGCGGAGGGTTCGCCCACCACGGCAGCGGCGTCGCCCAGCGCGCCTGAGCCGCGCGATGACTCAGCGCAGCCGCCGGCACGCGGACGTCTTCACCGCCAGGGACACCCGCGCGCCGGGCACCACGCCCAGCTCACGCACCGACGCGGACGTGAGCCACACCACCCAGCGCACGCCCGCCACCTCCACGGTGGCCGCGTCCTCCCCCGTCGCCACGGGCTCCACGTCCACCACCGTGCCCGTCAGGACGTTGCGCGCGGAGACGCCCGTCAGCGGTTGGATGGACAGCAGGATGTCCGCGGCCGGCACGGCATAGGCCGCGCGCGTGCCCGGCGCCAACGCGGGCGAGTCCGGCACCCACAGCGACAACCCGCCCCGCACCCGAAGCCGCAGCCCGCCCTCTTCCGGGCGCTCCAGGACGCCTTCGAGGATGTTCTCCTCCCCTTCCCCTTCACCGGCGAGCAGTCCTCGCGCCGCCGCGCCCAGCACCTCGGCCGCGGGGCCGGCCGCGCGCACCTGTCCCTGTTCGAGCAGCAGCGCCTCCCGCGCCAGCACGCGCGCCTCGCCCAGTTGGTGCGTCACGTACAGCATCGGCACCCGGGCCTCGTCGCGCACGCGCAGCAGGTACGGCAGCACCCGCTCCTTCAGCGCCACGTCCAGCGCGGCGAGCGGCTCATCGAGCAGCAACAACGCCGGGTCCGTGGCCAGCGCGCGCGCCAACGCCACCCGCTGCTTCTCCCCCCCGGACAGCGTGGCCGGGTAGCGGCGCAGCAGCGGCGCCAGCTCCAGAAGCTCCACGGCTTCGTCCACGCGAGAGGCCCGCCCCGGCCGCGCGCCGAAGCGCACGTTCTGCTCCGCCGTGAGGTGCGGGAAGAGCAGCGCGTCCTGGGGCACGTAGCCCATGCGGCGTTGTTCGGGCGGCACGTCGCTTCGGGCAGCGCTGTCCAGCAGCACGCGGCCCTCCAGCACCACCCGGCCCCGGGCGCCGCGCCGCAGTCCCGCGAGCACCTCCAGCAGCGACGTCTTCCCGGAGCCCGAGCGCCCCATCACCGCCACCGACGCGCCGTCCAGCCGCGTCCCCACCTCCAGCGTGAAGCGCGCCAGCGGCAACCGGATGTCCAGCTCCAGGCTCACGCGCGCACCCGCCGCCCGCGCCGCCGCGTCACCGCTTCGGTCGCGAACACCGCCACGAAGGCGAGCAGCGCCGCCACGCCCGCCAGTCGCAGCGCCTCCGCGTCCCGCCCCAGCTGCGTGCGCTGGAAGATGGCCAGGGACAGCGTCTGCGTGCGGCCTGGGATGTTGCCCGCCACCAGCACCGTGGCGCCGAACTCACCCAAGGCGCGGGAGAACGCCAGCAGCGCGCCCACCAGCACGCCGCGCCAGGCCAGCGGCAACGTCACCCGGAAGAAGGCGCGCGTGCGCGAAGCGCCCAGCGTGCGCGCCACCGCCACCAGCCGCGGGTCCACCTCCTCGAAGCCCGAGCGCGCCGAGCGCACCAGCAACGGGAACGCCATCACCGCGCTCGCCAGCACCACGGCCTTGGGCGTGAAGACGACCTCCACGCCCCACGCATCCAGCACGCGCCCCAGCGGACCGTTGCGTCCGAGCAGCTCCAGCAGCACCAGCCCCACCGCCGTGGGCGGCAGCACCAGCGGCAGCGTCAGCAGCGTCTCCACCACGCCCTTGCCCGGACCGTCCCACCTCGCCAGCGCGTACGCCACCGCGAGCCCCGGCGGCAGGATGAGCAGCGTGGCCAGCGCCGCCACCCAGAGCGTGAAGGACACCAACGCCGTGACGCCCTCCATCAGGGAGCCCGCGCGCCGGGAGCGCCGAAGCCGTGACGTGAGAAGACCTTCCGGGCCGCGTCCGACTGAAGGAAGCGCACGAAGGCCCGCCCGGCCTCCGGCGCGCCGCCCTTCGTCAGCGCCGCCACCGGATACACGATGCGCGGCGCGTCCTGCTCGGGCACCTGGAAGGCGACGCGCACGCGCTTCGAACGCGCCGCGTCCGTGGAATACACCACGCCCGCGTCCACGCGCCCCGTCTCCACCGCCGCCAGCGCGGCGCGCACGTCGAGCGCCGGGATGACGTTCGACGCCACGGCCTCCCAGAGCCCCGCCTTCACCAGCCAGGCCTTCGCATACACACCCGCGGGCACCGCCTCCGGATCCGCCAGTGACAAGCGCTTCAGCCCACGCAACCCAGCGGGTGATGACGGCGCCGACTTCGCGTCCACCGGCACCACCACCACCAGCCGGTTGGACAGCAGGTCCACGCGCGTCGAGCGTGCGACCAGGCCCGCCTTCTCCACCGCATCCAGCTGCGCCGTGTCGGCGGAGAGGAAGACGTCCGCGGGCGCCCCGGCCACGGCCTGACGTGCGAGGCCACTGGAGGCCCCCAGGGAGAACTCCACCGCGTGGCCCGTGGCCTGCGTGAAGGCCGGCGCCAGCTCCTGGAGCGCGTCCGAGGTGCTCACGGCCGAGAACACCAACACCGTGTCGGCCTGGGCGGACCCACCCGCCAGCAGCGCGGCGACGGCACAAAGCAGGAACAGATGACGCATGGCGTAGCACCTCGCAGGTCCGGACAAGCCGTGTCGCATTGTCGTCAGCTCAGCGTCCTTCTGGACAACAGATTGACCCGCCCATGCGGGGCCGCTATGGGATACTCCGTGTCACGGAAATTCCACAAAGAGGATGAAGACGTTTCCCCGGACGTGGAGAAGCTCCAGAGCCTGCTCCTCGCGCTGGGCCGGCGCAGCTCGCTCCGGGACCCCATCGCCAGCATGTGCGAGCAGCTCCAGTTCACGCCACCCCAGGTTCACGCCATCCTCTGGCTGGGTCAGGACGGCCCGCTCACCATGGGCGAGCTGGCGCGCCGGCTGGGTGTCACGGAGAAGACCGTCACGGGCGTGGTGGACCGGCTGGAGCGCCAGGGGCACCTGCTGCGCGAGCGCAGCGCCACCGACCGCCGCGTCGTCCACTGCCGCCTGACGGAGGACGGCCAGTCGACCTGGGAGCGGCTCGACCGCGTGGTCGTCCATGGCATGCACCAGTTCCTGGGCATCCTCGACGCGGGAGACCGCAAGGCCCTCTTCCGCATCCTGGAGAAGCTGCTGAAGCGCATGGGCGGCGCCTCGCCCACGCCGCGTGAGCGCACGGGCTGACAGCCGGGCCCCCGGCGGGGCCCCCGTCCTCCAGGCTGCTTGACAGGCTCCATGCCCGGGAGGGCAGCCCCCCTGCGTCGCGCGGCGGTCGCAGCTTGCGACGGGGGGTGGAAGGCGATGACGGGACGCGCGCGCGGGGTGGCGGTAGGGGTGCTGCTGGGCCTGGTGGCCTGCCGGAAGGACGCGGAGGAGTCGTCTCCCTCCACGGCGACCTCCGCGCCGAAGCCGCCCGAGCCGCCCCCGCTGCCCGCCGGACGCGCCGTGGCGCTCGCCTCCGTCGCGCCCCTGGTGGCGTCCGTGAGTCCGGCCGTCGTCAACGTGGAGGTGCGGCTGGGCGCGCCCACGCCCGGCGAGACGAACGACACGCCCTGGGGGGGTGGTGGCCCCTCGCCTTTCGGAGGTCCGCCGTTCGACGGCATGCCTTTCGGCGACGCCCCCGAGGACCCGCTGTCTCCCTTCGAGAGTCCCTCGCCCTTCGCGCCACCGGTGCGCGAGGGCATCGGCTCCGGATTCATCATCGACGCCAAGGGGCTGGTGCTCACCAACCACCACCTCGTGGCGGACGCGGAGGCGATTCAGGTGCAGCTCGCGGACGGACGTGACCTGGAGGCGCGCGTGCTGGGCTCGGACCCGCTCACGGACGTGGCGGTGCTCCAGCTCGAACGCCTGGACGGCGGCAAGCCCTTGCCCGTGGTGCGGTTGGGAGACTCGGATGCGCTGCGCGTGGGGGACTGGGTGCTGGCCATTGGCAATCCCTTCGGCCTGACGTCCAGCACCAGCCTGGGCATCCTCGCCGCGAAGGCGCGCGACATCGCGGCGGGCCCCTTCGACGACTTCCTCCAGACGGACGCCGCCATCAACCCGGGCAACTCTGGCGGTCCGCTGTTCAACCTGAGCGGCGAGGTGGTGGGCATCAACACCGCCATCGCCGGCCAGGGCTCGGGCATTGGCTTCGCGGTGCCCAGCAACCTCGTCAAGTCGCTGCTGCCCCAGTTGGAGAAGAAGGGCAGCGTCACCCGGGGCTGGCTGGGGCTGATGGTGCAGGACCTGACGCCCGACCTGGGCGAGGCGCTGGGCGCGCCGGTGCAGGCGGGCGCGGTCGTCACCGACGTCACCGCGGAGACCGCGGCGGCCCAGGCCGGGCTGCGGCCAGACGACGTCATCGTCGCCGCGGATGGGCAGCCCATCGACTCGGCGGGCGCGCTCACGCGGCTGGTGGCGATGAAACCACCGGGCGCGGAGCTCACGCTCGCCCTCTACCGGGACGCGATGAAGCGCGACGTGAAGGCGACGCTGGGCACGCGGCCCGACCTGGAAGGCGTCGCGGTGAAGGCGCCGGCCGTCGGAGGCTCGCAGCGCCCCGCCGAGCATCGCGTGGGGCTGAGCCTGATGGACATGGACCCGGCGCTGGCGGAGTCCCAGGAGCTGCCGCCCTCCGGCGCCTTGGTGACGGAGGTGGCCCCCGCGTCCATGGCCGAACACGCCGGCATGCTGCCGGGCATGGTGGTGGTGGAGGCCGCGAACACGCCCGTGCACAACGCGCGGGACGTGGTGACGGCGCTGAGGAAGACGAAGCCTGGCGAGTCCGTGCTGCTCCGCGTGGCCCTGCCGGGTGGCGCGCTGGAGCTGCGCGCGCTCACGATGCCGGAGGAGTAGGCGCGCGCGCCAACAGCACGCGGGGCCGCAGGAGCAGCGCGACGGCCTCGCGCACCGTCCAATAGATGCGGTCGAACGTGTCCAGGTGGCGCGCGGTCTCCAGCGCCGGGCTGGTGGCCACCTCCCAGCCATGCAGCCGGAAGGAGTTGCGCGCGCGCAGCAGGTGATACGGGTCCGACACCACCACCACGCGCCGAGCGCCCAGCCCGCGCAGCACCTCGGCCGTGAGCCGTGCGTTGTCGCCGGTGGAGTGACTGCCCTCCTCCAGGACGCACGCCTCCGCCGGGACGCCCATCCGCGTCGCCAGCGCCAGCATGGCGCGCGCCTCGGAGGGGGGATTCACGCCCACGCCGCCAGAGAAGACGAGCCGCGGGGCCACGCCGCGGTGGTACAGCGCCACCGCGTGCTCGGTGCGCGCGCGCAGCGCCCCGGAGGGCACGCCCCCGGGCAACACGCGCGCGCCCAGCACCACCAGCACGTCCGCGGGCATGGCCTGCTCGCGCTGACCGAAGCGGTCCACCACCCAGGCGAGGCCGAAGACGCCACCCGTCAGCACGCCCGCGCCCACCAGCAGCAGCCGGGAGAGGCGCGCGGTGCGCGGGGTGAGTGACGTGGGCGGCACCCTCCGCACGCTAGCCTGAAGTCGTGCCCGGCGCGTGTGCGGGGTGAGCCGCGGGCCCGGGTGCACTGGACGTGGCCCCATGAGGTGCGCTCCAATCCCCCGGGTGATGACTCCTGAAGACGCGACGAAGGCCCTGTCGGATGTGGAGCTGGTGCCCTGCGCGGAGATGGCGCTGATGGACGCGCGGCGGCTGGTGGACGCCTGCCTGGGCGCGGAGGTGCCGGCGCTCGTGCATCGCGAGGCCTGCAGCAAGCCAGGCTGCAGCCCGAAGTTCCAGGTGCTGGTGCGCCCCGAGGACGGCCCTCGCGTGGCCGCCCTGCTCCAGCAGCGGTGGATGGACAGCATCGCGCGCGAGGGCCTGGTGCCCGTGGGACGCACCGCCGCCCCGGCCGCCCCCCTCCCCGAG
>NZ_JAAIYB010000361.1 GCF_010894475.1 Myxococcus vastator | reverse complement strand
CCCCCGCCGTGCCCCGCCTGCACCTCGTTGCCCGCGCGCGGGTTGGCCAGGAAGGCCGCCAGCTCCGCCTCTCGCACGTGCGGCCGTCCCTCCAGCCGGTGGTGCGTCTGCGTCAGCGCCAGGGGCTGCTGCTCGCCCGTGGCCCGCACCGTGACGCCGGGCACCACGCGCCGCGCGCGCCCGTCCACCACCGCCGACAGCGGATAGCCGTTGACGCCAATCCCGTCCGCGACGCGCCCGGCCCGCGTGCGGCCGTAGCCCACCGCCACCGCGATGACGGAGGGGTGCGTCCCCGCCTGCACCAGCACGGGCACCGACAGCGTCGCGCTCCCCGCCCGCACCTGGACGACGTCGCCGTCCTTCAGTCCCAGCGCCTTCGCGCGGGCCGGGGCGATGCACGCCGGGTTGCCCCACGTCACCTTGGTGATGGGGTCCGCCACCTCCTGGAGCCAGGCGTTGTTCGCGGGAGCGCCATCACGCAGCGCCACCGTGGGGTACAGCACCAATTCCCACTCCGCGGCCTGGCGGGCCACGCCGGCCAGCGCCTTCGCCAGCCCGTCCTCGCGGAAGGCCGGTGCTTCCTCCGAAGCGGCGCTGAGCGTCACCACGCCCCGGCGGAGGGCATCATCCCAGAAGGCGCTGAAGCCCTGCCCCAGGCCGCTCGCACGAGGGAAGACCTCCGCCTCCCAGCGCGCGCGGAGGAAGTCGTAGTGCGGCTGGGGCACGCCCGCCCACTGGAGCAGCGACTCCACGCCGCTGCGCGTCTCGTGCAGCGGCGCCACCGCGGGCTGGCGCAGGGACACGACGCCCCGGCGCACCTCCGCGTCGCCCCACGACTCCAGCGCGGTGGCCTCCGGTGCATGGAGCCCCACGTGCACGGCCGTCTCGTCCCGCCGGTCGCTGGTGGACAGCGTGAGCGGCACGTCCTTCAGCAGCGCCGCCAGCTCCGCGCCGCGCGGGTCGCTGTAGACGGGATTGGCGCCCAGGAAGAGCACCGCGCCCACGGCGCCCGCGCGCAGCTCCGTCAACAGAATCCCCAAGGGCAGCGCGTCCGCGTCCAGCGCAGTGCCGTCCGCCAGCGACACCGTGTGGCCCTCATTGCCCAGCAGCGCGTTGGCGGTGTTGGCCAGCACCTGCGTGGCCACGTCATCGCCGCCCGCCACCACCAGGGCCTCCTGGCGCTGGGCCCACAGCGCGTCCGCGAGCTCCGCCCTCGCGGCCTCGTCCAGCGTCGGCGGCGGCAGCAAAGGCAGTCCCGGCACCTCGCGGCCCGCCTTCACCGCCAGCCGCCGCACCAGGTCCGCCAGCACCAGCGCCAGGTCGGAAGGCGCCACCACGAAGCGGCGGTCCGCGGCGGCGCCGGTGAGCGTCATCACCGGCTCCACCTGGAAGTGCCGCGACATCGTCCGGCGCCGGGCCGCGTCGCGCGACTCCGCGTACTGCCGGGTGAAGGCCACGGGTGACACCCACGTCCCCAGGAAGTCCGCGCCGAAGCTGGCGATGACGGCGGCCTTGTCGAAGCGGTAGTCCGGCACGGCGCGCACGCCGTGCGTGACGCGGTGGGCGTCGGCGATGGCGGACAGCTCGCCCAGGGCTTCGTCGCGCACGGTGCGCGCGGTGGGGTACGCGGCCAGGAAGCGCTTCACGGCCGCCTCCGCCGTGGGGCCCAGGTGCCAGGGCAACACCACACGGATGCCCTTCCCCGCCTCGGTGGCCTCGCGCAGGGCCCGTGTGACGTCCGCGTCCAGGTCCATCCAGGACACGCGCGTGGCGCCGCGGGTGGGGTAGCGGGCGCGGCTCGCGTCGTAGAGCGACAGCACCGACGCCTGGCCCACCGCGCACACGCCGCCGCGCGACACGGGGTGCTCGTCGTTACCCTCTACCTTGATGGGACGGCCGTCGCGCGTCTTCAGCAGCAGGCCGCACCGGGCGCCGCACCCGTCGCAGGTGGACGCGTACCAGAGCGCCAGCCCCGGCGTGACTTCATCCGGGCGCGCCACGTAGGGGATGATTTGCTGCACCGGCGCGCGCTGGCAGGCCACCATGGCCGCCGCGGCGCTCAGGCCCATCAGCTTGAAGAAGTCACGGCGGCTGTTCGCATCCGGAGGCGTGGCGGCGACGCCCACCGGCAGCGGCTCCGTGAACTCATCCCGTGGGAAGGCGCCAAGGTCGCCAGCGCGCTCCGCCAGGCTCTGCCAGTACTTGGGAAGTGGGTCGGACATGGATGGGACTCCTCAGCGGTGGCAGCTCGAACAGTCCGTGGGGGGCTGCAGGATTCGAGGGGCCTTCAGCGGCTCCGGTGCGGGCGCGCCGGACGACAGGGCCAACAGCTCTCCAGCGCGGGGCGCGGAGGGCGGCGGCGCGGACACCTGCTTCGCCGCCGTGTCGCGGTGACAGTCCAGGCACCAGCCCATCGTCATGCGCTCCTGCTGCTCCACGCGCACCATCTCCTGCACGGGCCCGTGGCACGTCTGGCACTCCAGGCCCGCGCCCACGTGGCTGGCGTGGTTGAAGTACGCGTGGTCCGGCAGGCGGTGGATGCGCACCCACGCCAGCGGCGTGTTCTCCGCCACCGCCGCCGCGACCTTCTTGATTTCGGGCGAGTCCGTCTTCACCTGCGTGTGGCAGTTCATGCACACGCTGGTGGAGGGCACGCCGGCGTGGCGGCTCTTCTCCGCGCCCACGTGGCAGTACTGGCAATCCAGGCCGTACTGCCCGGCGTGGACGGCGTGGGAGAAGGCCACGGGCTGCTCGGGCATGTAGCCCTGCTGGTTGTTCACCGGGCCGCTACAGCCCGCCAGGCAGAGCGCGGCCAGCGGGCCCAGCCAGCCAGCGGCCAGGGCGCGGAAGGGAAGGCGAGTCGAGGCGTCTTTCATGACGGGTGTGCCGCCGCGTCAGCGAGCGGTCTCCTCCCGAGGCGTGACGAGCAGGGGCGCGGTGACGGGCTCGGGCCGCGCGCGGATGAAGAGCGCCAGCGCCAGCACCACCATCCCGAACAAGGTGTGGAACTGGACGACGAAGGGCGCCTGCGCCAGCAGCGACGCGTCCGGCTGGAAGGCCAGCACCGAGCGCAGGTACGGCACCACCACATGGACGTACCAGGCCGAGCCCCAGCGCAGCGCCACCGCCAGGTAGAGGCCGGAGCACGACTGCAAGAACAGCAACCCCAGCAGCGCGGCGGTGCGCCACTGCCCTTCCCGCGCGCGGCGCAGCGTCAGGCCCACCAGGCCCCAGGCGAGCAGCAGCGCGCCAATCAGGCTCACCGCCTCCAGCGTGAAGAGGCGGCCCGGCGACGCGTTGAAGGCCTGCATCACCCGCGGCGCCAGCAGCCCCAGCAGGTGGTTGAGGGCCACGATGACGCCCCCCGCCAGGATGGCCCGTCCCGAAGACGTCCAGGGCGTGGGGGCGCTCGCGGGCGCGCGTGCCATCAGCCGGCGCGCCACGCCCGCCACGGCCGCGCCCGCCGCCACGTAGGGGATGGCGGAGAAGAGGGCTTCACTCACGGCTGACCTCGCTGGGTGCGGGCGTTGAAGGCAACGCCCATGAACCCGAGCACCGCGAGCATCCCGACGAGGCCCAGGTAGACAAAGTCCCTGTCCGCGCGAGGCTTGCTGCCGTCGCGCGACACGTCCGCGAGGTACGCCTTGAGGGCGTATTGCTCCTCCTCCTCCAGCGGGGCCTTCGCGTACAGCGCGGCCATCATCGGCGTGTCCAGCTTCGCCAGCAGGGGCCGCATGCCGCGCTCGCCCATGCGCGCGAAGGCGAAGGTGAGGTTGGGCCCCAGCGTGCCGCCGCCCGCCACGCCCAGCCCGCGCACGTCATGACAGCCGAAGCAGGCGGGGCCGCCCTTCGCCAGGGCTTCGGTGCCCTCGAAGAGGCGGCGGCCTCGCGCAATCTCTTCCGACGTCGCGTCCGTGCCCGGCTTCGCCGCGGGCGACGGCTTGCAGCCGCCCAGCCCCTTCCGCGTGCAGTCGCGGAAGAAGGCGTAGAGGGCGCCACGCTCCTCGGGGGAGAGCTGCTGGTCCGGCATGCGGATGCCGTTGAACTGCTTCAGCAGCGCGGTGGCCACCGGGTCGCCCGCGTCGATGACGGCGCCAGGGCTGGTGATGAAGCGGGAGAGCCACGCCTCGTCGCGCCGCTCCATCACGCCGTGCAGGTCCGGCCCCACGCGGTCGCCCTCGCCCACCGTGTGACAGGTGGCGCAGCGCTGCGTGAAGAGCGTGGCCCCTTGCGAGGCGCTCTGTGCTCCCGCCACCGGCGCCGCCACCAGCGCCAGCAGCGGAATGACGGGGACGAGCCCCCGCGTCAGGCGCGGCCGTCCTTCCTGGGCATGTGTCCGCATCGCCGCGTGCCCCTCCTCGAAGGGAGGCCGGGCTCACTGCCCGGCACGCGCGACACGAATTGCAATGCGAGGGCCAGAATGACGAAAGGCCAACACCCAGGCAGACATGCGTGGGGGTTGGCCTGGAGCGCGCAGCATTTGCGCCGCGCGCCGTGATTCAGCGCAGCATTTACCCCGCGCGGCTCACATCGCCGTCGTGGTGAAGACGCCACGGCCAATGGCCATGATGCCGCCGATGATGAAGACGATGGACACGACCACGCCCACCAGCGGCAGCACGAAGGCCGGCTGCGGCTTGCGGCGGTTGATGGACAGCGTCGCCTGCGCCACGCCGGCGGCGAGCACCATCATCACGATGTGCCCGATGAGCGCCGGGTAATAGAAGCGCGTCACCAGCACGCCGACGCCCAGCAGCACCTGGAGCTGGAGCAGCCCGGAGTAGGCCGAGCCCAGGATGCGCCCCAGCTTGTCGAAGGGCTTCCGGGTGGCGAGCCCGTAGGCGAAGTACGCGAGGGCCAGGATGCCAGCCAGCAGCACCAGATAGCGGAGCCCGGAGTGGGCGTAGAAGAGCATTCGGTCCATGGGCCTCGCTGCTTAGCAACGCGCGAGGCGCCGCGCACCTTTCAAGACGGGTCCGGCTTGGGCGTCTTCGCGGTGCTGGGGGGCAGCTCGGGCGGGGCGATGAGCTCCGCGGGAGGCAGCTCCCCCGTGAGGCTCTTGAGGAAGGCGACCAGGTCGTCCACCTCCAGGTCCGTCAGCGTGCGCGCCAGCTGGTGCTTCGCCATCAGCCGCACCATCCGCGGCAGCTCCACCACGCTGCCGTCGTGCAGGTACGGCCCCGTCTTGTCCACGTTGAGGAGCGTGGGCACGCGGAACTTGCCCCGGTCCTCCTCGTTCTTCGTGGCGTCGAAGCGGCCCGCGTCCTTCAGGCCCGGGTAGTCCTCGATGAGGCCCAGCTTCTGGAAGGAGGTGCCGCCCACGGCGGGGCCGTTGTGGCAGGTGGTGCACCCGGTGGTGGCGAAGAGCTGCAGGCCCCGCTGCTCCTGCTCGGTGAGCGCGTCGTGCTTGCCGCCCACGAAGGCGTCGAAGCGCGAGGTGGTGACGAGCTTGCGCTCGAAGGCGGCGATGGCGCGCGCGGCGTTCGCCATGCTCACCGGCTTCTTTTCACCCGGGAAGGCCTCGCGGAAGCGCTTCGTGTACTCCGGGATGGAGGTCAGCGTGGCCAGCACGCGCTTCTCATCCGGCATGGCCATCTCCACCGGGTTGAGGATGGGGCCGGTGGCCTGCGCCTCCAGCGTGTCCGCGCGCCCGTCCCAGAACTGCGCGATGTGCCCGGCCGCGTTGTACACGGTGGGCGAGTTGCGCGTGCCCTTCAGCCCCTTGTGGCCGTCCGACAGCGCCTTGTTGTCCACGCCGAAGGTCGTCAGGCCGTGGCAGGTGTTGCAGGACACGTCGTGGTTCTTCGACAGGCGCGGCTCGAAGTAGAGCATCCGCCCCAGCGTCACCTGGGCGTCGGTGTCCTCGGGCGGAGGCGGCGCGTCCTTGCGCCGGGGCAGCGGCTTGAAGAAGTGCGCGAGCTGCTCGGCCGTCATCGGCTTGGGCGCCGGCAGCGTCTGGGCTTCCGGCGCGGCCACGGGCGCCTCGGCGGGCGGCGGCGTGCGCTCGCACCCCGTGAGCGCACTGACGCCCAGCGCGGACAGCGACAGCAGCGAGACCCACCGGTTCTGAATCATGGAAGCCCTCCACGGCCGCTTCGTTAACGCGGCGCAAGCTACCAGCAAGCGGCCGCGGAGGAATGCCGCGTCGTGACATCCCCGCACGTCCGCTTTCCGGACCCATCAGCCACCGGGCCGCCTCCCCGCTCCGGGAGCACTCGAACGACCAGGGCCGCCTGCGGGAATCCCGACAGCGCGCTACCTCCCAGTCTCAGGCCGCCGTGCGTGCTTCGGCCAACAGGGCGCCTGTGCCTCAGGGCCGGGCGCGCGGCGCATCGAGCGGCATCAACGACACGACGGAGGACGGATGCGGGACGACAGCGGCGGTGGCCCGGTGGAGGACGTGGAGGTGCTGGTCTGCCGGAAGTGCCTGATGAAGGGCGGCGCCCGAGCCGGAGGCCTGGACCTGCCGCGCTGGCTCCAAGGCACGCTCACCGAACGCGGCCTGGGGGAGCAGGTCCGCGTGCTCCCCTCCGGCTGCATGAACCAGTGCCCGCGCGGCAAGGTCACCGTGCTCGTCTCCAGCGCCTCCGGCCGCGGCGGCGCCCTGGTGACGGTGGACCCGAGGCTGCATCGAGAGGAGCTGGTACAGCTCGTCGAACGCCAGGCGCGGGGCGAGCCCGCTCGGCAGGCGCCTGTCCCCAGCGACGTGGAGGCGGAGCGTGACGGGGCGACGTAGCCGCGCCCGCGCCACCAGGGACGGCGTGTCGTCACGGCGGAAGACGAGCCGGTCCACCACGTACGACACCGCGAGCCCGGACGCCGTGCCCACCGCGTCCCACGCCAGGTCCTTCATCGAGAACGTCGTCCCGCGCCCCAGGTCGTAGAGCTCCTTGCCCACCCCCGCGCCCATCGCGAGCCCCGCGCCGGTGAGCCAGCGCGCGTGAGGGTTGTCGAAGAGCAGCGCGCCACCGGCGTACCCCGCGCCCGCGAGCACGAAACACGCGGCGAAGTGCTTGGGCTTGTCCGGCCCCAACCACGCATCTCCAGACGCGGCGCGCGCGCCGAGAGGCGCCAGGGAGACAAGCAACAGCAGGCTGGGCAGCAGGGCATGCAGGCGCATGTCCTTCCCTGTAGCACCACACGACCCGTCAGGGTGCCCTGCCTCTGCGTGAAGGGGGGCGCTGGCGGCTTCATGCGTTTTCGAGACGTGGCCCGAGTCACGGCCTATGCTGGGGACCTCGTGAGTCAACTCGGCCCTGCCTTCACGTTCCAGCGACGAGACCCCCGCCACCCCGGGCTCGACTGCGCGCGCGGGCTCGCGGTGATGGCGATGGTCATTGGCCACACGCTGGACGCGGTGCTGTCGCCAGCCGTGCGTGCGGACGTGTGGGTCCAGCACTACTGGACCTGCCGAGGCATCACCGCGCCCCTGTTCCTGATGGTGGCCGGGTGGGCGGTGGTCGCCGCGCTGGGCTCGAAGCCCACGGCGGCCCGGGACACCTACGGCAAACGGGTGCGCCGCGCGCTGCTGCTCATCTTCCTGGGCTACCTCATGCACTGGCCCGGCTGGTCCACGGTCATCAAGCTGGGGCTGACCGAGGAGATGCTGACGAAGGTGTTCGTCTTCGACGCGCTCCAGTGCATCGGCTTCGCCATCCTGGCGGGCGCCACGCTGCTGGCGGTGACGCCGGGGCGCTGGGGCCGCACCGTGATGCTGGTGGCGGTGGCGGTGGGCATTCCGCTGGTGAGCGTGAGCGTGCGGGCGATGAGCGAAGGCCTGCCCGGGCCGCTGACCCAGCTCATCGGCACGGGCGGCACCAGCCGCTTCGCCTTCTTCCCCTGGGCCAGCTACTTCTTCGCGGGCGCCGTGGCCGCGAGCCTGCTGGGCACCCTCCGCCCGGGCGTGCCCCAGGGACTGGCGCTGCTGATACTGGGCAGCGGGCTCTTCTGGTTCATGCGCGCGCAGCCCCAGGACTGGGGCCCCGCCAGCGCGTGGCTGGTGGCCTACCGCGTGGGCCAGGGGATGATGGTGCTGGGCGCGGTCAACATCCTGCCGCGCAAGGTCAGCGGCCTGCTGGCGCCCCTGGGCCGCCTGTCGCTGTGGGTCTACGTGCTGCACCTGCCCATCGTGTACGGCTGGTCCAGCTACGCGGGCCTGTCCAGCCGCGTGGGCCAGACGCTGACGCTTCCGGAGGGACTGGGCATCGGCGTGTCGCTGCTGGTGGCGTGCGCCCTGGTGGCCCGGCTCGGGACGTGGCTGAGGGACCAGGCCCGGCCGTGGCGCACCGGCTCCACCACGCTGGAGGCCAGCGTGGGCAGCCTGGGGCCGCGCGGGAGCTGACGTCCGGGCGGCGCGTCAGCTCCGCCTGGGCTCCTCCTCGGTGAACTCGGCGTCCACTTCCGACTGCGGGCCCTGGGGCCGGCGGGCCCCGGTGCCGCCGGCGTCCGGCTCCAGGACACCGGTCCGCGGCGAACGCGGCGCGGGGTCTCCGGGAAAGGGGCCGCCCACGGAGGCGTGGAAGCCGCCGCCGAAGGTCGTGACGTGCATCGAGCCGTCGCGCACCTTGCGCTCCAGGGTGCGCCGCACGCGCGCGGAGATGAGGCGCCGCACGGGCGGCAGCAGGAGCAACAGCCCCACGACGTCGGTGATGACGCCGGGGATGACGAGCAGCACGCCGCCGGCCAGCACCAGCACGCCGCTGAGGATGCCTTCCTCGGGCACCTGGCCGCGCGCCATGGACTCACGCCAGTGGCGCAGCACCCGCCTGCCCTCCCCCCGGGAGAGCGCGGCCAGGTGCCCGAGGAAGGC
>NZ_JAAIYB010000360.1 GCF_010894475.1 Myxococcus vastator | reverse complement strand
GTTCCGGACAGCGCGATGCCCGGACGGGCCGGTGTGGCCACCGCGGCGCCGCGCGCTGCCCCGCCGGCCGCCTCCCGCTTCGGGCTCGCGGTCATCGCGGGCTCCTCGCGGGGGCAGCGCTACAAGCTGCCTGTCACCGGTTGCGTCGTGGGCCGCCAGCGCGGCGCCATCCTGTTCGCGGACGACGCCTTCGTGTCGCCCCTGCACGCCACCTTCCTGGTGAAGGACGGCTCGCTGTACGTGCGGGACGAATCCAGCGCCTCCGGCGTCTTCGTCACGGTGGGGGGGACGGAAGCCCTCACCCCCCGCACCCTCTTCAGCGCGGGCCAGCGGCTGTTCCGCTTCACGGGCCGCCTGGAGACCCAGCCCCCCGTGACGGGACGGCCCGCCATCTACGGCGCCCCGGTGCCACTGGGGCAGGCCGTGTACGGGGTGGAGGAGATGCTCGTCGGTGGCCGGGCGGGACGCGCGGTGATGACGGCGGCGCCGCTGCTCACCATCGGCCTGGCCCACTGTGACTTGAGCTTCCCCGGCGACGAGGGCCTCGCGGGCCGCCACTGCGAGCTGTCCCCCACGCCCACGGGCGCCCTGCTGAGGGACCTGTCCGGAGGCCTGGGAACCTACGTGCGCCTCGCGAGCGGCGTCGAGCGCCCCCTGCGTCCGGGAGACCGCGTCCGCCTGGGACAGCACGTGCTTCAGGTGGAGACACTGGGCTGACGCGGGGCAGGCCGTGCCGCGGGCCACCCGTCAGGGCGACGTGGGCTGAGCCACGGTGCCGCCCAGGCGCTGCTCGATGAGGGCCCGCGCCTTGGAAGCCGGCTGCTCACGCAGGTGACGGTTCCACCAGCCTCGAGCCTCGTCCTGGTTCTGCCGGTGCCAGTAGACCTCGCCCAGCTTCAGGGCCAGCTCCGGGTCACCGCTGCGGCCGAAGGCCTCGCGATACTTCGTCGCCGCCAGCCCCACGTCCGCGCGCTGCAGGGCCTTGTCGCCTTCGCGTGCCAGCTCCTGCGCGCGCTCGACGTTGCGCGCGCCCGAGACAATGGCCCGGTCATAGAGCGGCACGTCGGGGCTCGCGCCCACGGCGGAGTTGTTGGCCCCCGCCGGCACCGGCGCATTCGTGGGCAGCGCGTAGGGCAGGTCCTGCGCGCCCCCGCTGCCCGCGCCCATGAAGAAGTAGTAGGCGAAGAAGCCCAGCGCGGCGACCACCAGCAGGATGGTCAGCGACTTGAAGAAGAACGCCACCCCGCTGCCGCCGCCGGTGCCCGGCTGCGTGTGGACCAGCGAGTCCGTTTGCTCACGCGTGGCGGACATCGCGTCGGCGTTCGCGGGCAACGGCTCGAGCACCCCCGGCAGGGCGCGCACCGTGGCCTCCATGGTCACCTCGTTGCCCCACCCGGGCAGCGTGGCATCCCGGACGTCACTCTGCGGGCTGGCGGCGGACTTGCGCGGCAACGGCGCCAGCACCGCGGACGAGTTGGCCGAGCGCCGCGGCGCCGAGTCCATCCGGCGGCGCTCCTTGTCCACGGCCTGCAGTTCGGCCTTGAAGGCCTCGGCGGTGGCGGGCCGGTCCGCCGGGTTCTTGGACAGCGCCCGGAGGATGAGCCGCTCCATGGCCGGAGAGATTCGCGCATCCGGCCGGCGGCGCGTGGGCGGCGGCGGCTCCTCGGTGAGGTGCTTGGTGGCGAAGCCCACCGCCGAGTCCGACTCGAAGGGCAGCAGCCCCGTCATCAACTGGTAGAGGATGACGCCCACCGCGTACAGGTCCGAGCGGTGGTCGAGCTGCGAGCCCCGCGCCTGCTCGGGCGACATGTATTCGGGGGTGCCGCACACGAAGCCCGCGCGGGTGAGCGCCGGACCGTCGTCCGTGGAGTCGGTGATCTTCGCGATGCCGAAGTCCAGCACCTTGACGAAGTCGGGCTCGTTGCGCCGCGGCTCCACCATGATGTTCTCGGGCTTGAGGTCGCGGTGGATGACGCCGGCGCCGTGCGCGTCCGACAGCGCGCTCAGCACCTGGCTGACGATGCGCACCACGCGCCCCTCGTTCAGGGGCCACTCGCGGCTGAGGATCTGGTGCAGGTCCTGCCCCGCCACGTACTCCATGGCGATGAACAGGGCCCCGTCCTCGGCCTGGCCGAAGTCGAGCACGCTGATGGAGTTGGGGTGGTTGAGGCGGCTGGCGGCCTTGGCCTCGCGCTGGAAGCGCGCCACGGTGCGCTCGTCCGACAGGAGCGTGTGCCGCAGCACCTTCAGCACCACCACCTTGTCCAGGGAGAGCTGGCGGGCGCGGAACACCTTGCCCATGCCGCCCTCGCCAATGAGGGCTTCGACCCGGTATTTGGAGGCAATCGTCTTGCCGACGTACTCGTCCGAATCGGGCGTACGCACGAGGGTCGCGCCACAGGCGGGACAGAAACGGGAAGATTCTTGGGCGTCAGCGCCGCAGGAGGGGCAGTGCAAGGAAACGATCCCCAAAGGGGTGGGACACCGACTTCATCACGCCGCTCGGGTAGGGGGCAAGCCGCGAGCAACGCAAGGCGAGCAACCGAGCCCCGGCCCTGGTACAACCCCTAGCCCTCCATGGACGCGATGGAATACTGCCCCCGCTGTGACACCGAAAATCCTCGGGACGCCTCCGTCTGCCGGGCGTGTGGCTCGCCGCTGCGCTCCGGAACGATGGTGATGGCCGTCTCCAGCGTCGCCTCGCGCCCGCAGGTCTCCATCCGCGTGGTGCGCGCCGATGGCGGCCCCGAGTCCGTCGTCCGCATGCAGCGCGACACCCTCACCTGCGGTCAGCAGGCGGACATCTCGCTCACGGACGACCCCTTCATCATGCCGCTCCAGGTCCGGTTCTTCTTCTCCGGCATCCGCCTGGCCGTGGAGGACGTGGGCGGCGCCAACGGCGTCTTCGTCCGCCTGCGCCAGGAGCGAGAGCTGCCCCCCGGCGGCGAGCTGCGACTGGGACGCCAGCGGCTGGTGCTGGAGCCCATCCCCACCGCGACCACCGGACCGGGCGGAACCCAGGTCTGGGGCTCACCGGATCCCGGCTACCGGCTGCGGCTGGTGCAGCTGCTGGAGGGCGGCCTGCGCGGCGGCGCCTTCCCCCTGCGCGAGGGCGACAACCTCCTGGGCCGCGAGCAAGGCGACCTCACCTTCCCCACAGACGGCTTCGTGTCCGGGCGGCACGCGGTGCTGCAGGTGCGGCAAGACAGGCTCCAGGTCCGGGACGTCGGTTCGTCCAACGGCACCTTCATCCGCCTGTCGGGCCCCACCTTCGTGGACAACGGGGACCACTTCCTCATCGGCCGTCAGCTGCTGCGCGTGGAAATCCAGGCGCCCGCGGCCTGAAATGCCAAGGGCCGCACGGGGCATCCCCCGCGCGGCCCTCACTGCCTCGGCGCTCAGCCGTAGGACTTCTCCTTCTTCTCCTGCTCTTCCTTGCAGCGGATGCAAAGCGTCGTCACCGGGCGCGCCTCCAGGCGCTTGGGCGAGATGTCCTCTTCGCACCGCTCGCAGATGCCGAAGGTGCCGTCCTCGATGCGGACCAGCGCCTTTTCGATCTTCTGCAGCAGGAACTTCTCCCGGTCCCGAAGGCGGAAGACCATGGACTGCGCATACTCGGAAGACGCCAGGTCGATCTCATCGGGCAGGTCGTCCGTGTCGAAACTGGACTCCTCCACCAGGGTCTTCTTGGCGCTCTCCAGCAGGCTCGCCTTGCTGTCCTCGAGCATCTTCTTGTAACGCTTGAGATCTTTCTGGTTCACAGCCTTCGCTCCAGTTCAGCGAGGTTTTGGGGCCCTGCACCCCAAAAAAAGGGCCCGAAAGCTTTATTCATGCCGGCTTCGGTGTCAAGCTGACCTCGGTATGAGCGAGAACACGAAGTTTGATCGGGAGTTCCTGCGCTCGGCCCTCTCGTTGGCCGGCAAGAACGAAGTCGATCACTTCCTTTATATCTGCGACACGCCCATTCCCGCTGAAGAGTTTCGCGGCCGGCCTGCTCGCAAGAAGCTCGTCTACGCCGTCACGATGCCCAAGCTGGCGGAGGAGCACCTCGCCAAGAAGGTCCGCGCGCTCGTCATCCCCGCGTACGACTACTCCCGCACTGAGCGCGTGAAGGTGGCGCTCGTGTCCGCGCTGTCCCAGGGAGCGTTCAAGGAAGGCGACCTGGTCCTGTGCATGACGGGCAAGGTGGGCCGGGCGCCGGACACGCTGATGCAGATGCGCATCGGCGGCTCGCTCGATGACCGCGTCGCCATCGAAGGCGTGAAGCTGGGCGACGAGTTCAACTCCCAGGTGGTGGACGCCCTCATCCAGTTGGCGCTGCAGATTGGCCAGGAAGGCTTCGAGGGCCACCCCATTGGCACCATCATCACCATTGGCGCCCACAACACCGTGATGGAGAAGAGCCGGCAGATGACCATCAACCCGTTCCAGGGTCTCTCCGAGGCGGAACGGAACGTGCTCGACCCGAAGATTCGCGAGGCCATCAAGAACTTCTCCGTGCTCGACGGCGCCTTCATCATCCGCGAGGACGGCGTCGTCCTGGCCGCGGGCCGCTACCTGTCCGCGGCGGATGAGGCCGTGAAGATTCCGCTCGGCCTGGGCGCCCGGCACGCGGCCGCCGCCGGCATGACGTCCACCACGGGCTGCATCGCCCTCGTCGTCAGTCAGACGTCCGGCGCGGTCCGGCTCTTCAAGGGCGGCAACATCGTCCTGGAGCTGCACCAGACGGCGCGCCGCACCTGAAGCCGCGCTCAGTCCTCCTGCGACTTCTCCTCGCGGTAGACGTCCGCCAGCGCGTGCGCGCGCTCGATTTCATCCCGAGCCGCGTCCACCACCAGCGCCTGGTCGAAGCGGGCCACGCGCTCGCGCAGGGCCTCGGTGACGAGCCCGCCCACGGTGAGCCGCGCGGACGCGCTCTCCCGCTCGCGGCGCAGTTCCACCACGCGGTCTGCCAGCTCGCTCGCGGCCTCCAGCAACAGCCGCCCGTCCGACTCGGCCCGCTCCAGCGCGTCTCGCGTGCCGGCCAGGAGGTCCTCCGCCTGCGCCTGGTCCTTCTCCAGCACGCGCACCGCCTGAGCGTCACCGCGCTCCTTCGCGGTGGCCCGCCGCGAGGTGAGCTCCAGCAACCGGCGCGCGTAGCGCTCCTCCGCGCGCACCAGGTCCGCCTTGAGCGCCAGCAGCGTGGCCGCGGACTTGCGGACCTCGGCGGCCTGGCGCTCCAGGTGCTCGATGAGCTGGTCGAAGGCAGCCAGCGGGTCCGCCGGGCGTGACGGCTCCTTCTTTCGTCTCCTCAGCAGGCCGAAGAACATGGGCGTGGGGCGCAGCCTACCCGAAGGGCCGGCACAACAGCCGCACGCGCTGCAACGCCTCCTGCGTCGCCTGCCCACCCGCGGACAGCGCGGACAGGTAGCGCGCCGGGGTCAATCCGTACACACCCAGCAGGTGTTGAAGCAGCAGCAGGCTCTCCGCCGCGCGCCGGTCCGCAGGGGCCAGCGAGGCCGCCTCCACCAGCGCGCCCAGGATGTCCGTCACGCGGTGCGCGAGGTCCGTACCGGGCGGCGCGGCCCCGGGGGGCAGCGTGGGCGTCTCCGGGAAGAGCGCATCGAACGAAGCGTCCACCGCCACGGGCGGCGGAGCGGCCCGCCCGGCGGCGACGGCCTCCAGCGCCTCCAGGTGCGGCGTGAGCTGCTCCAGCGCATCGCCGGACGCCGGCACGTCACGCGGCAGCAACGTGCGCCAGGGCGTGTCGAACTCCGTGCGCGCCCACAGAATCTCCTCGTCGGAGAGGTGGTGGTAGAAGGCGCGGCCTCCGGCGGCCCGCTGCTCACGGACGAGGAGGCGCAGGTCCAGGTTCTCCTCGCCCAGGGACACGAAGCTCAACGCGATGTCCAGCGCGTCCATGGGCGCGCGCGTGCGGCGGATGAGCTCCAGGTCCACGCGGTCCTCGCCGTCGGTGATGAGCACCACGGTGGCCCGCGCGAGGTACGGGTCCCGTCCCTGCGCGGCGCGGATGGAGTCGAACGCGGACATCAGCGCGAGCGTGATGTCCGTCTGCCCCTCCGCGGGTGAATCGCGGAAGAGCTTCTCCAACTGCCGGGTGGCCTCCAGCGCGGTGTCCACGCGCGCCAGCTCGGTGGGCACGTCGTTGAAGAAGCTGAAGTACAGCGGGTCGAAGTGCTCGCCCCGGCGGGCCTTGACGCGCAGGTTGTTGAGCTCCGCGATGACAATGGCATCCCGGAAACGGGCTCGCGCGCCGTGCATGGAGCCCGACGCGTCGCAGACGTAGACCCGCACCGCGGTGCGCTTCACCTTCCGAGGGCGCGGGGGCGGCTCGTCGTCCAGGTACGCGCGCACCAGCTGGTGACTGGCCGCCAGGTCCCGCAGCAGCATCCGCGGGTCCGTCAGGACGAAGTTGTGCACCTCATGGAGGCTGCCCGTCGTCTCGTACGTCATCGTCTGCGTCGGGTACGGGACGCGCCGGGGCACCGCCCGCGCGGTGCGCGTATCCGCCAGGACGATTTCCTCCGACAGCGAATCCTCGACGTCGAAGTAGCGGGCACAGCCCGCCGCCAGCTCGAACGTGGAGAGCTGCTCGGGCTTCAGGGAGAAGGCCAGGTCCGTCAGCAGCTCATCGGCCCTGGGCGGGCCTGGGACTTCGTCAGGCGCAGGGGGCGCCTCGCCGAACCAGTGCGACAGGCCATCGAGCTCCGCGCGCTCCATCAGCGACGACAGCAGAGGGGGGGCCGGCAACAGCGGCGTCAGCGCCGCACGCGCCGCGTCCGCCAGCGCCGCGTCCCCCGCCTCCAAGGCCCGCTCGTAGAGCCCCTTCAGCGAGCGGTAGGCCACCTGGGGCTCGCGCCGGGCCGTGTGGCGCACGTGCCGCAGCAGCTCATCCATGGAGCGCACGGCCGGAACGGCCCGCACCCGCTCGCGGGCCTCGGCCACGTGGCGCCGCAGCACCATGCCCCGCTCGCGGTCGTGGTCCGCGCCCAGGCGGATGAGCAGCTCGTGCGCCAGGTCCAGGTCCCTGCGCTTCTGCATGACGTCGGTGGCGTTGGCCCGGGCCCGCTCCGCGAAGAACTCCGCCACGGCCAGGCGAGCACTGGAAGGCACCTGACGCGTGGTGCGCCCATCGGCGCGCCCGTAGATTTCCAGCGCCGCGTCGTCATCCTCCGGCTCCGACGAAGGAGGACGGGCGAAGAGGTCCGCCACCTTCACCACTCGCGTCAGTTGGACGAAGCCCTTCTCCAGCACCGCGACCGCGCCGGGAAGTGGCTCACCCGTGCGCCAGGCCCGCTCCACCCGCGTCAGGCCCTGCTCCACCTCCGCGAGCGCTTGATGGGCCCTGTCAAGCAGCCCCTGCGCCAAGGCCCCCGCCCTGCCCTTCCGCAGGCCCAGCGCCTTGAGGAGCCGCGCGTCCTCCGACGTGTGCACGCCGACCCGGTCCAGGTCCCGGTCCAGCGCGGCCAGCACTGGCAGCGCGATGTCCTCTGCTCCGCGCGCACGGCGCCCCAGCAGCGTCCACGCCCGCCAGCCGCCGCGAGCGGGCGCGGGCTGGTGGAGCGCGTCCAGCCTCCGCCGGAGGTCCGCGAGGCGCCGGGCCAACACGCTCAGCGTCCCCTCTCCGCCTCAACGTGTCGCCCGCGGAAGCGCCGGCTCATGGCGAGGATCGCCGCGCCAGCACCTGCCGGCTGAAGCGCCCGAAGTCCTCGTCGATGCCGCGCAGCTGTCCCTCCAGCTTTCGAGCCCCCTCGCCCAGGTCACCGGGCATGGTGCCCAGGAGCGCGAGGACGCCCCGCAGCCGAACCAGCTCACCTTCCTTCAACGCGAGCATCGGGAAGCGGCTGCGCACCAGCCGGTCCACGGTGCGCTCCGCATCCGCGCGCTCCGTCATGGATTCGGGCGGTGGAAGCGACGTGAGCAGCTGGGTCAGCCAGCTCCGCAGGTATTTGACGCGCGTCTGCACGAACCCGAACTCCGCCTGGGCCACCGCCGAACGCACGGCCTCCGACAGGAAGCCGGGCGCGGCGCCGCCGTGGTTCGCGGCCAGCTGTCCATCCAGCCCCAGCAGCGCGGACAGCTCTCCATCAGGCGCCTTCGCCGCGAAGTCGCCCCGGTAGAAGACGTAGGCGTCGCCGTTGAGCACCGACGCGGCCGCGGGCGGCGGGCTGGGCACCTCGCGCGTGAGGAGCCGGGCATGCTCGCGCAGCCGGGACTCGATGACCTCGCGGCACTCGGAGAACACCGCGTCGATGGACACCCCCTCGCGCCGGAGGTTGTCCGCCACCGACTGCACCGCGCGCCCGTATTGCTCGATGCGTTCGAAGGGCGTGGAGGACAGCACCTCCCGGGCGTAGGCGAGGCCCAGCGGGAGCAGCAGCTCCTGCTTGAGGCCCTGTTGCGTCGGGTCCAGGGCGGCCAGGGCGTTCTCCAGCTGCGTCAGGCGGCGCGAATCTCCCGCCAGCGCCTCGAGCGGCTCCCGACGTCCCCGGGCCAGGTTGCCCTGGAACGAGAACACCGCACGCCGGCGCAGCGCGGACACGACCCGGCTCCGGACCTCCGCCTCGGCCGCGCGCAGGCGCTCCAGCGCGGCGGGGGCGCCGTCCGCCAGCTGTCCCGCCAGCTCCCCCGTCTGGGAAAGCTCCTCCTCCAGGTTGTCCGCCAGCCCGACCAGGCCCTCCAGCTTGAGCCCGTCCTCGAAGTCCACGCTCTCCGCGGACAGGGCAATCATCTCCTGGGCGCCGTCCAGGAAGCGGGCCGTGGCCTCGCACAACGCCCCATGGACGGGCCGCAGCTCGGGGACGCCGCGACAGAGCGTCAGCACGTCGCCGAACGACGCCAGCAGCGCGATGCCGCCCCGCCCTTCCC
>NZ_JAAIYB010000035.1 GCF_010894475.1 Myxococcus vastator | reverse complement strand
GTCCCGGCCCACGCCCCTCCGCCCCACACTCCCAGCACCATTGCGAGGAGGCAGGTGCCCGCCCGCGCGTTGAGCCTTGCTCGCATGTTTCCCCCTGTCTCAGGCCACGATGCTCCCCTTCGCGATGGGCCCCCCCGCGCTCCGCCCCTTCACGTTTTGAGTCCGGGAGGAGCGAGGCGCAACCGGAGCGCTCCCTTGAGGACGAGGGCCATGGCGACGGCGGAGCTGCCACACGCCCTCCCGTCGCGGTTGAAGGCAGGCAGGGGGAGGCGGGACTTGGAGGAGTGAGAGCGCTGGTGAGGGGGCGTGGGCCTGAGAAGTTGCCAGCGCATGGTGCGAGGCCGCACCCTCCGCGTCAGGCGACCGCGGAGGGCGCTGCCGGTGCCCGTCCAGAGGAACGGCCGTAGGGGATTCCCGTCGAATCAGAAGCGGGCGAGGAAGGCGTCGTAGCCGCCAGCGCTGGTGTTGCCGCCCAGGCTTCCGAAGGTCTGCCCGGCGACATAGGCGTTGCCGGCGGCGTCCACGGCCACGCCGCGCGCGATGTCCTGGAACGGGGTGCCCAGGGTGCGGGTGCCCAGCTTGGTGCCGAGCGCGTCGTAGCGGGTGAGGAAGGCGTCGAAGGAGCCAGCAGGCGGGTTGCCGTCGAGCGCGTCGGAGGTGTAGCCGACGAGCTGCACGACGTTGTTCGCGGTGACGGAGACGCCGAACGCGTAGTCGGTCTGCGTGCCGCCGAGCATGCGGCTCCACTGGCGGTTGCCAGCGCTGTCGTAGCGGGCGAGCAGCACGTCGACGGTGCCGTGGTTGGTGTTGCCGTCGAGGCTGCCGAATGTCTCGCCAGCGAGGTAGACGCCGCCGTCGGGGCCCACGGCGACGCTCTTGGCGTCATCGAGCTCGCCCGCGTCGATTTGCCGGACCCACTGCTGGGTGCCGAGGAGGTCGAGCTTGAGCAGGAAGATGTCGGTGCTCACCGGCGTGGAGGTGCCGTCGAGGCTGCCGTAGGTGTTGCCGACGACGTAGACCTCGTGGGCGGGCGTGACGGCGATGCCGCGCGCCAGGTCGCTCACGGGAGTGCCGTACTGCTGGAGCCAGTACGGGTTGCCCGCAGTGTCATAGAGGGCGACGACGATGTCGTAGTTGCTGGGGTTGCCGCCGTTGGCGAAGCTGCCGCCGGTGTAGCCGGTGAAGAAGAGCTTGTCGGGCGCGCCGACGGCGAGGCCCGTGGCGAAGTCGTCCATCTGCGTGCCGTTCTGGCTCAGCCATTGGCGGTTGCCGGCGGCGTCGTACTTGGCGATGAAGTAATCGATGCCGCCCGCGTTGGTGTAGAAGTCGAGGCCGCCGAAGGTGGTGCCGGCCACGTACACGTTGCCGGCCGCGTCGGTAGCCACGGCGGTGGCGCGGTCCATCTGCGCGGTCCCGAACTGGCGGACCCACTGGAGGTTGCCGGCGGTGTCGTACCGGGCGACGAAGGCGTCCTGGCCGCCGGCTTGTGGGTCGGCACCGAGCTGGCTGGTCGTCTGGCCCACCACGTAGACGCTCGTGCCCGAGACGGCCACGGCGTGGGCCAGTTCATCATATTGGGCGCCGAGCTGGCGCACCCAGGACGGGGGCGGGACCTGGGCCTCGGCGACGGAGGGGACACTCGTGGCGCAGACGACGCCGACGAGCCCGAACATGCTCAAGAGGGGGTGTTTCATCACGAACTCCATTTCTCAGTGGGGAGCTGAGCCGTGACGCCGGGTGGACGCCTGTCGCCCACTCCAAGGGGAGAAGTCTGTCGCCACGGCACCCTTGCAAGACCACGAGCGACGGGCATGCGGAAGATGGGTAACGAAAGACACGCAGGCGACAACGTCTGACCCGGGCTGAGTTGTCATGGACCCCCGATGCAAATGATGCACTGTGGCAGCTACAGCGCCGATTCGGCTGTAACACGCATGTATCGGCCAGGACGTGCTCCATCCACGGCGTCGTGGCTCACAGCGTGATGTCCACCTCGGAGCCCATGGGATACCAGGTGATGCCCGTGACGCCGTCCTTCTCGAGCTGTTCCTTGAGGTCCTTGCGGACAATCATCAGCCGGGGTGCTGCGGTGGTGCGGAAGAGCTTTGCTCCAGGAGGCACCTTGTCCTCCTTCAGCAGCAGACGGCGCAGGTACATGAAGCGGTCCGGCTTCATCGGGTCCGGATCGCCTTCTGTCTTCTCCATGTCCACGCAGTCCAGCATGCCGACGACGTTCGCGATGTAGCAGTCCTCGCTCGCGACCCGCCCGCGGTGGTTCAGCAGCACGAATTGGAGGAACTCGATGTCCGCGCTGGAGTGCTGCTCGAGGAGCTCCTTCATTCGCTTCGACACCATGAAGTAGTTCACGGCATTGGGGATGACGTCGGCAATCTTCAGTCCCGGTTCATGCCTGGTCATGCTGAAGCGCAGCCCGTCGGGATATTCCGCGCCCATTCGGATGCCGCGTGCGGGCTTGTGAATCCTGGGCATACCTTCCGGGATGTTGAAGATGGCGCAGTACCCGTCGAGCACCAGCCATTCCAGGATGTAGAAACGGCTTGGTCCAGTCATTCCCATGTCCGTTCCCGCTGCCCTGCGGCACCGGGCGGGGGGGGCGGAGGGCCGTGTTCGGCGCCTCCGCCAGCCGGGTCAGTCCTTCGTGCAGACGACGTCGTCGACCTGGAGGTGGTCGCGGTCGGCCTCGCTGCGGCTCGGATAGAAGAACAGCCGCCAGTCACGCACGTTGCCCGTGATGCGGAAGAACACCGGCTGCCACGCGTCGCTGTCGACGGTGAGGAAGTCGGTGGCAGGGCTCCATCCGGCGCTCGAGTAGCTGCGATGCCGGAGGGTGCCGTGGCCTCGCACCCGGTACGAGCAGGAGTAGTTGCCGCTGGGGACGTTGAATTTCTCCAACGTGAACCGCTCGGCGACCTGGATGGGGACCACGAACTGCAGCGCCGACGAACCGCCGTGCACCGCCGCCGTGTAGCGCACGAGGCGCGAGGGCTTGATCTCCGTGCCCGGGTCGGCGACGCCGTTGTCGAGCCCGTACCAGTAGTCCGGGATGAGATGGTCCCCGTGGTAGGGGATGTTGTAGGTATTCCAGCTTTCGAAGCCACCATTGCGGATGATGTTCGCGGGGTGGTCGGCGGACACGCAGCGCCCGGTCGCCGTGTCGCAGGCGGGCAGCTCACCCACGCAGTCGTACGTGGTGAAGCAGGCCCCCGCGGACAGCTCGCACACGCCGCTCGTGGGGTTGCAGCTCGTCGCCGGGTGGTTGCACACGACGCCGGCACAAGGGTCACCCTCGACGCAGAGGTGGCTGGCCGTATCGCAGACCGGCGTCTCCGGCGTCCCCGCGCAGTCCGCGTGGCGCGTGCAGCGGCCGGCGGCGACCACGCACGTGTTCGTCTCGTCGCAGGCCTGCCACTCGCTGCAGTCCGCGGCATCGTTGCACCGGCCGGCGAGCGGCTCGCAGGTCGCCGTGGCGTTCTCACAGCGCTCCCAGGCCTCGCAGGTGACCGCGTCACAGGGCTCGGCGGCCCGCGTGCAGCGCACGTCGTCGATGAGCAGATGCTCGCCCTGGGTGTTGCGGATGCTGAAGATGAGCTCGAAGGTGTCGAAGACGTCGTTGGCGAGGTTGAAGCTGTACGCCACCTGCGTCCACGTCGCGCTGTCGACGGCCGTGTAGGACGAGTAGCTGGAGTAGTCGTCGTCGAAGAAGGCGTTTCGAACGTCGCCGGTGCCTTGCGCCTGGAAGGTGCAGGCGTAGCGGCCCGCGGGCATGGACTTCGCTCCGGTGGTGAAGCGCCGGTGCGTCCCCGAGGTGTTGGTCAGCCGGACCGCGTTCACGCCCTCGAAGGCGTTCGTCGTCACCTTCTGCACGCTGTCCGACGTGATGTTCGACTTGCTCCCGAACCACCGCTCCGGAAGCGCACCGGGCCACGCTTCAAAGCCCCAGTTGTCGATGACGCTCACCTCGGGCTCCACGCCCGCGTCCGGCGTCTCACTGCCCGCGTCCGGCGTCTCGCTGCCCGCGTCCGGCGTCTCACTGCCGGCGTCCGGGATTTCCTCGCCGGCGTCCGGCGTCTCGCTGCCAGCGTCCGGGATTTCCTCGCCGGCGTCCGGCGTCTCATTGCCCGCGTCCGGCCGCGTCTGGCCGGCATCAGGAGTCACTGCGGGAGCCGAATCACCACCACAGGCGGCAACGAAGACCAGCAGCGAAGTCAGACATACTCGAAACAACGTCAAAGCAATCCTCCGGTTCGCGGGAACGGGCATTTCGTACCACACTTCCCTCGATCAGGACGGAGCTGGCTCCCCAGCGGACCGCAACGTCCCCCAGGGTCCGGAAGAATTCTGAGAGTCCTCAGCTTTCGTGATTCCTCGTCGCCGCGCGCGATACCACCCAGGCCGGAACATGCCGGCCTGGGACGTGTCCACCGAGACCTCAGTGTCCGCGTTGCGTGCTGACGGTGCGGCCGTTCAGCGGCTGCAGCGGGCGGTTGTTCGGGTTGAGGTAGGGCAGACGCTGGAACGCGGCAATCTGCGAGTCCGACAGCTCAATGGGGTTCTTCATCACATACCACTGGAGCCCCTCGGTGCACGGGGGCGTGGTGAGTGAGCCGGCGTAGTTGTAGAACGCCTTGTTGAACGGCAGCAGTGAGCTGGCGTTGATGAGCGCGCCCAGGGGCTGGCTGTGCTCACCGGCGTGCCTGGGCAGGTGCCGGAACGCGGTGAACAGCCCCGGGTGCACGAAGCCCTCCTTGATGAGCACGCCCACGACCAGGGCCGGGGTGCCCTGGGCGTCCGTGTGCACCAGGTGCACCTCGAGCGGGTACTCCACGCCGTCCTTCGTGTGCTCGCTGGGCGTATGGAAATGGAACTGCGCCAGCTGATACGAGTTGCCACCCACCTGGAGGGTGCTGCCGGCGTCATAGGTGAACTGCACGGTGTGGCCGTTGTTCGTCATGCGCACGCGGCTGGTGCCGTAATGGAAGCTGGGGATGTCCAGGTGATGCTGCCGGTCCGTCTCCGCCGTCACCAGCGCGATGGGGGACTGGTCCAGTCCCGCCGCGCACAACGCATTGCCCGGGAGTTCGGCCCAGCGCTGCGGGCTGACCGTCTGTGAATAACCCCAATGCGCGTCCTCTCCGCTCAGGAAGACCGGGGCCGGGGTCCCGCGGAGGTCCTGGGCGAAGGCGCTTGAAGCAAGGCAAACGGATGACACCAGCGCGCCCCGAAGAGCGCGCACTGAGACAGTGCGAAAACGCGACATGTGGATGAGTCCTCTGAGATGAGACGACGGACGCGCGCCGGGCTCCAAGCCATCGGCCGACTTCCGTGGATTACGATCTAAATTCAGAATGCTTTTCTGAACATTATTTCTGACATTTGCTGTCGGCCCAGGCAGACGGCTTGTCGGCCTCTTATGACGGGTCTTGAGTGACACCGTTGCCGTGCACCGAGCGGCGTCCCTTGAAGCGCCCTGCTGTCACGGAGATACGTCCGGTCCTGGAATGTCTGGTCGCGCCGGGGGGAGGCGTTCCTAGAATGTTGCTGCCTGGAGCTGACAGGGCAGGGGACTCACATGGCCGACGAGGTGCGCACCACGCAGTGCTGTGTCGTGGGAGGAGGCCCGGCGGGGATGATGCTGGGCCTGTTGCTGGCGCGGGCGGGCGTGGAGGTGACGGTGCTGGAGAAGCACGCCGACTTCCTGCGTGACTTCCGGGGCGACACCATCCACCCCTCCACCCTGGAGCTGATGCACGAGCTGGGGTGGCTGGACGAGCTGCTGGCCCTGCCGCATCAGAAGGCGCCGGTGTTGCGCTTCCAGCGCGGTGCCCATGACGTGGTCGTCGGAGACTTCTCTCAGCTGCCCACGCGCGCGCGTTACATCGCGTTCATGCCGCAGTGGGACCTGCTCGACTTCCTCGCGCGGAAGGCCGCCGCGTACCCGGGGTTCCACCTGCGCCGGTGCGCGGAGGTGACGGACGTGTTGCGTGAGGAGGGGTGTGTCGTCGGCGTCCAGGCCCGAACGCCAGAGGGCTCACTGGAGGTCCGTGCGTCGCTGGTGGTGGCGGCGGATGGCCGGACCTCCGTCGTGCGTCAGCGCGCCGGCCTGGAGGTGGAGGTCCTGGGCGCGCCCATGGACGTCCTCTGGTTCCGCGCCACGCGCAAGCCCGGAGACCCCGAGGACCCCATGGGCCGCTTCGAGCAGGGCCAGATTTTCATCCTCATCAACCGGGGCGACTCGTGGCAGTGCGGGCGCGTCATCGCGAAGGGCAGCTTCGGCGCCTTGCGCGAGGCCGGACTGGCGTCCTTCCGCGAGGACTTCGCCCGGCTGGCGCCCTTCCTGGCGGACCGGACCCACGAGCTGGCGACGTGGGATGACGTGAAGCTGCTCACCGTGCGGGTGGACCGGCTGCGCACGTGGTACCAGGCGGGCCTGCTCTGCATTGGCGACGCGGCGCACGCCATGTCGCCCGTGGGCGGCGTGGGCATCAACCTGGCGGTGCAGGACGCGGTGGCCGCCGCCAACATCCTCGCGGGGCCGTTGCTCGCCCGGCGCGTGACGTCCATGGACCTGCGGCGCGTCCAGGAGCGCCGGGAGTGGCCCACGCGTGTCACCCAGCGGGCCCAGGTCTTCATCCAGAATCGCTTGCTCGGGCCCGCGCTGCGAAGCCCGGCGGCGTCCACCGCGCTTCCCTTGCCGCTGTGGCTGGTCCAGCACGTCCCCTTCCTGCGGCGCATTCCGGCGCGCCTGGTGGGCATGGGCGTGCGGCCCGAACACGTGCGCACGCCGGCGGCGCCTCCCAGGGGCTGAGCCACTCAGGCGGGCGTCAGGCCCCATGCACCGTGCGCCCCAGGCGGAAGGCCCGTGACTGAGGCCTCCCGCCGCGTGGCGGTTACGACCGCGCGGGCGGCTGCTCCCACGGGAAGTGGGTGGCGCCCAGCGCGGGCTTGAGGTCGAACAGCCAGGAGGCCTTCTCGTCGTACTTCGCGAAGAAGGGCCGGCCGACGAGCTCCGGGTCGCGCGCCTGGATGAAGTGGAGGACGAAGACCTTCTCGCCGGCAATCTCCGCCACGCCGTCCACGCACACCTTTCCGGGCGTGGCGGACATCGACGGGCCGCGCACCGTGCGCGCCAGTCCGGACACGCGCTGGTAGGCGTTGCGGAAGATGTCATAGGCCTCCGCGAGCGGCACTGCGAAGTAGTCCTGCGGCCCCGTGTCTCGCTCGACGAACATGTAATACGGCACCATGCCGTGGCGCAGGTGCGTGCGCCACATGCGCTCCCAGGTGTCCGGCGTGTCGTTGATGGTTCGGATGAGCGGCGCCTGGGTGCGGATGACCGCGCCGGTGCCGCGGATGCGGCGCACCGCCTCCTGGACAATGTCAGGGGCCATCTCGTTGGGATGAGAGAAGTGCGCCATGAAGGCCAGGCTCTTGCCGGAGGCGACCACCTTCTCGAACAGGCGCAGGATGTCGCCCGCGTCCGAATCCGTGACGAAGCGCTGCGGCCAGTAGGCCAGCGCCTTGGTGCCGATGCGGATGGCCTCCAGGTGCTCGATGTCCAGCAGCGGCTCGATGTACTTGGCCAGCACGGACTCGGTCATGATCATCGGGTCGCCACCCGTGAACAGCACGTTGGTGACCTCGGGGTGCGCGCGGATGTAGCTCACCAGGGGCTCGATTTCCCGCGAGGCGAACTTCAGGTCCGCGTCCCCGACGAACTGCGCCCAGCGGAAGCAGTACGTGCAGTAGGCGTGGCACGTCTGGCCCTGCTTGGGGAAGATGAGCACCGTCTCCTTGTACTTGTGCTGGAGGCCCGGGACGGGCTCTTCGTTGGCCAGCTTGGGGACGTTGAGCTCCATCTGCCCGGCGGGGTGCGGATTGAGCCGCGCGCGAATCTGGTTGGCGGCCGCGTTCAGCTCCAGGGTGGATGCACCGGAGCGCAGCAGGTCCGCCATGCGCGCCACGTCGTCCGCGGGCAGCATGTCCGCCTGCGGGAAGACGAGCCGGTAGATGGGGTCGGCGGGCGCGGCGTCCCAGTCAATCAGCTCGTCCACGACGTAGCTGTTGGTGCGGAAGGGCAGCACGTGCGCCACCGCCTGCACCGCGAGCCGTTCGTCCGCGGAGAGCCCGGCCCGAGTCGTCAGCTCGTCCAGGTGTCGCGTGGTGTAGGCACGGTACCGGCGGCCTGTGGACAGCGCCAGTGCTGCGTTTGACATGACGCTCATGTCTCGTTTCTCCTGCGGTAGTCAGGGCGGTCACGAGGTGCTCAGCGACCACCCTGGCTGGTGGCCGGGCGTGAGCGCACACCGTTTGACCACCAACGAGGGGAGAGTCCGGTTACCACGCCGAGGTAGGAAGTGTCATCTTTCAGCGGCGAGCGGGCAGGCTGGATTCCACCTTGAGTTGCAACCGCCAGTGACTCTGCGTCTGCGGGAGCGTGACGCGAGCGGCCAAAACTCGGGGATTCGGCTGTCAGCGCCGGTACCTGGGCTCCGCGAAGCAGGCGCGGCGGGAGCGAGGCGGCCGGCGGATACCTGACATACCCCTGTCATTCGGGCGGATTAGGTCTGGGGGCGTTGGTTCACCCGTTCGGGGAGATTCCGTCATGTCGAAGGACAGCAAGCTGCAGCACTACACCGGGGGATGTCTTTGTGGCGCCGTGCGCTTCGAGGCCGAGATGGACCTGTCGGAGCCCGTGAGCCGCTGCAACTGCACCATCTGCACCAAGGTGGGCGGCGCGCAGGCCTATCCGAAGCCGAGCGACTTCCGCGTCACCGCGGGCGCCGAACACCTGGGCGAGTTCCGGAGGGGCTCGAGCCCGAACTACCGCTCGTTCTGCAAGCACTGCGGCGTCCACTGCTTCGCGGCCGGGTTCGTCGAGGAGCTCGGTGGGGAGTTCCGGTCCGTCAACATCCAGTGCCTGGACGACGTCGACCCCGGTGCGCTCAAGGTCATGTACTGGGACGGCCGCCACGACAACTGGGAGGCCGGGATGCGCGACACGCCCTGGCCCATCCGGAGCTGAACCCGCGCTCACGTCCCGCGCGGCTTGCGCCGGCGCGCGAGCCGCTCCGCCTGCTCCGGGTTGAGCATCTTCACGTAGGCCAGGAGGCCGTCGAGGTGCGCGCGTCGTGCCTCGCCGTCCCCCGAGCGTCCCTCCTGGTGCAGCATCGCCCGGAGCCGCCGCCGCTCCTCGCGCGACAGGCCCAGCGTCGTATTCACGGTGACGCCCGTGACGCGCTGGGCGCCGCCCCGGCGCTGCACGCGGGTCTTCTCGCGGTTGACCTCGAAGCCCTCCTCCTGCACGTACCGCGCGGCCAGGGCGCGGACGCGCTCCAGCGCCGCGACGTCGTCGCCGGAGAAGGTGAGGTCATCCGCGTAGCGCGTGTACGTGTAGCCGTACCGACGCGCCAGTCCCGCCAACCGCCGGTCCAGCCGCAGCAGCACCGCGTTGCACAGGGCGGGGCTCGTGGGGGCGCCTTGCACGCAGACGCGCGGGCCCACCGGAACGTGGAAGACGGTGCCCTCCAGCTCCACGGGCTGGCGCTCGGACTCCGTCATCAGCACCGCGAGCGTGGCCGCCACGGGATGGCCGTAGCCCAGGGCGATGAGCAGCCCTCGCACCCGCGCGAAGGTGACGGAGGGGAAGAAGTCCTTCAAGTCCAGCTTCAGCACCACGCGCCGGCCCACGTGCGGCATGGCGCCCGTCTTGATGGAGCGGCCAGACACGAAACCATGAGCCTGGGGGCTCACGGGCAGCTTTGAGGCGAGGAGCGCCAGCAGCCGGCGTTGCAGGGCCTTCAGTCGCCGCTTGGGCGCATGCAGCAGCCGGACGCCACCGGAGCGCTTGGGCACCGCGAAAGTCACATAGTGCCGCACCCGCTCGCGCGGGCGGTGGATGCTGTAGTGACGGAGCACGCCCACCGAGACGCCCAGCGCCGCGGCCACGTCCTCCTCCGTGCGCCAGAGCGGCAGGCCGTAGCGCGCCAACTGGGCCTCGTCGGGCAGCAAGTCCCGCAGGTTCCGGTTGCGCGTGCGCAGCGTGGCGGAGAACAGCCGCCGGGCCTCGGCGGCCTCCATCCACTTCTTGCGGCCCGGGGTGTAGCGGCGGATGCCCTTGGGGAGCAGCCGCGCATCCCGGCGAAGCTGTCGCAGGTGCCCCGGCTTCAGCGGGCCCGACGTGGACACCGTCTCCCTCACCACGTCCTGGGGACGGCCGTGGGCATCCAGCGGCACGTCCAGCCCGGTGGTGCTTCGCGTCACGGGGCGGCTGAACAACCCCTTGAGCCGGGAGAGGGTGGTGTCGAACCAGCTCATGGTGCTCCGGGAGAGGCCAGGGGACGACCTGCGAGGCGTTGGACCCGGGGCTCCCTGCGTTGCGTACGCTGGGACCCTGGCGAAGAGAAGGGGACAGAACACCCCCGCGGCGAAGCACCGCGGTACTCATGGCTCATCTGCGAGCCCTGGCCTCTCCCGAGAGCACCTGCCGTTATCGTCATTCGTCGTCTCCCGGGTCAAGCGCCTCCGCCTGCCGCCGTCGCGCGTCCGCCTCCGCCGCCCGGGCCGCGAGCGCGTCCGCCGAGGCGGGCGCGGAGCTGCTGCGCTCCCGGCGCTGCGCTCGCGCCAGGCGGCTGAGCGCGAGCAGGTGTGCGCAGGGCCCCTGGTTCAGCAGGTGCTCGCTGAAGTGCTCGCAGCCGCACCGGCCGAAGAGGAGGCGGTCCTCGTCGTTCATCACCAGCTCGAGCCCTGACTGGGCGCCCGCGCGGCCATGCACCACCCAGTCCCGGTGGACCACCTCGCGCGTGACGGGCCCCTCCGGCGTGGGCAGCGTGCGCACCTTGCGCGTCTCGCGTGGCGCCGCGGACGTCACCTCCACCGCGCCCGCGGCCTCCAGGCGCTCCGCTTCCTCGCGGCGGGCGTCGGGCGGGTACAGGCGGCCCAGGTCCACCGGCGTGGCGAACAGCTCGCGGTGGCGCCAGCGCCGCGCCTCCATGTCGAAGAGGGCGCGCCCCGCCGCGCACTGCGCCGCCAGGGCCCCCGCGGCCTGGGCCGTGTCCACGCCCAGGGCGGCGGCGACGTCCTCGGTCGAGGCCTGAAAGCGCTCGCGCAGCACCCCGAGCACGCGCTCCGCCAGCGCGTCGTCGCGCGTCGGCTCCAGCAGCAGGTCCATGCCCGCAGTGTTCGTCCAGTGGTTCGCCGTCCACCCGGACAGGCCCAGCAGGAAGCGCACGCCGCCGGGCAGGTGCGCGACGTAGAAGTGCGGCAGCGCGCGGCCCTTCAGGTAGATGTCCACCCGCTCCGCGTAGGGCAGCAGCGGCTCCAACAGCCGCAGCCGCCTGCGGCCCCAGGTCCGGATGATGCGAGGCGCCGTGTAGCCGTGGGCCGCGCCCTTCAAGGGCACGGGGTGCTCCCATGGCTCCAGCATCAGCCGCGCGTCCTCGCCCGGGTGCAGCTCGTAGCGCAGCGCGCGCGGTGACACCTTGGCCTTGGTGTGGCCGAGGAAGCGCACCGCGGCGAGCAGGTCCACCGGCCGCGCTGTCAGTCGGGTGCCGGGCATCGCCATGCCGCCCTGGAGCTGGAGCAGGCCGCGCACCCAGGGCTCCGGGACGTCCACCTTCTGCTCGAAGCGTCCGCCCGCGCCGGTGGTGCGCACGTCGAGTCCCTCCGGACCGATGCGCAGGTGCGTCTCCCGGGTGGAGCGCAGCTCGGCCAGCGCCGCCCACAGCCAGGCGGTGAAGTCCACGTTGGTGGTGCCGCAGCGCACCTCGCCCTCGGGCTCGAAGAGGCCGCGGTCCACGATGACGAGCCCGTAGGCGCTCTGGTCCTGGCTGAAGGCCTCGAAGAAGACGCGGCCGGGGTGCACGGTGATGAGCGGGTCCAGCAGCCCGCCGCCCCAGTCCTCGTTCCAAGCGTCCAACTGCCAGATGAGCCCGCCGAGCGCCTGGAGCGCGAGCCGCAAGGACAGGACGTCCCGGGCCACGCGGGCGTGGAAGCGCACGGGGCGGTTCGCGTCCGCGGACAGGCTGAGCTGCGCGCGCTCCCGGGTGGACTCGAACACGGAGGGCGTGGCGTAGAGGAAGCTGGAGGCCGTCACGCGCCGTCTCCTTTCGCGGGCGGGCCGAAGACGTGGGGGACCTCCGCGGGGCTTCGCAGCTCGGGCCAGCGCTTCAGCATGTGGGCCAGCAGCGCCATCAGCGACTCCTTGGGATAGCGCGAGTCCGGCAGCGCGAAGGCGTCTCGCACGCGCGGCACCAGCACGCGGGCGGCCTCCACGCCGTGGGCGGCGGCGTTGGCCAGCGCGCCGAAGGCGGCGTGGCGCGTGCGCCGGTGCAGGGGCCTCAGCAGGGTGGCCTGGAGCAGGTCCAGGTTCTGCGCGGCCACCTCGCGGGCCTTCGCGCAGTCTCGGCCGAGCAGGCGGAAGGCCAGCGCCTGGACGTGAATCTGCGGCGCCTCCAGCAGGTCGCGCACGGCGCGGGGCTCGGCCAGGTAGAAGTCATCCGAGCGGAGGAAGAACAGCCGCGCCAGCCGGTTCTTCTCCAGCAGCGCGTCGAAGCTCCAGATGGAGTAGGCGGGCAGGGCGCCCAGCGCGTTGGCGGCGCGACGGGCGAAGCCGCCGCCCTCCTTCGGCAAGGCCTCGTAGTGCGCGGCCAGCGCGTCGAGCACCTTCTCCCACTCCTTCGCGCTCCCCGCCGCCGGGGTGTGCATGGCGGCGCGGCTGGCGAGGAAGTCCAGCAGGTCCTCGTCGTTCGCCTCCATCGCGCGCGTCACCAGCTTGGGGTACGCGGCGCGCCAGCCCGAGGCGACGTGCATGCGGAAGGGGCCTCGCACCAGCTCTGGAAAGCGCGCGTACAGGGCGGTGGCGGTGGCGTCCGTCAGCGGCTGCACCTGGGCCAGGCCCAGCCCAGGCAGATTCCACTCGCCCCCCGCGCCCGCGAGCTGGAGCAGCCGGCGGTGTGTCCGGGCCGGAGGCGCCGCGCTGTCCCGCGCCAGCCGCAGCACCTCCGCGTCATACGTCTCATGGGTGGCGGAGGTGCGCAGGAGCGCGCCCCACACGTCGTCCCAGTCCCGCGCCCGCGCGAGCGCCAGCAGGTTCGGGAAGCCCTTCGCGTTCTTCCGTCCGAGCACGCCCCAGCGGGGAAACACCGCCTGCAGGTGGCCGAGCAGGTAGGGCACCACATCGCGCCCGCGCGCTTCCGCCAGCTCCACGAAGAGCTGCGCCGCGCCCGGCATGGGCGTCTCCGGGTGGTGCTCCTTCAGCGCTGTGACGAGCGCGGCTGGCGCCTGCACGGTGCGCGCGAGCGCCAGGGCATCGCGGCGCCACGTGGGCTCATCCACCAGCCGCCGGTAGAGGGCGGAGGCCAGGGCCGCGTCCCCCCGGGCCAGGGCGCGCTCGCGCAGCGTGTTCCATGGCGACGCGCGCGCATGGGGCTCGTTCCAGGGCAGGTGCGCCAGGATGAAGGGCCGGGCGGCCTCCGCGTCCCGTTCATCCAGCGCCAGGGCGGTGGGCTCGTCCAGCCGTGCCCAGCCGAGGTCCACCTTGGCGAGCTCAATGTGCCGCGCCGCGCGCGTGGGGGCTTCCCGGACACGCCGCACCACCTCCGTCCGCCAGGCCTCCATCTGCTGGGGGCCGCGCAGGCCCGCGAGCTTCCAGGCCTGGAGGCGGCGGAACAGCTCCACGTCGTCGGCGCGGTCCGCGTCCGCGAGCCAGGCCTCCAGCGCGGCGGCGTTCTCCCCCGTCCAGGGGTTCACCCACTTCCCCGCGGCGGTGATGCTGCTGGGCGAGAAGCAGGACAGCATGAGGGGGCGGAAGCGGACGCGGTCCCTGGCGTTGAGGGCAGGCCCCCACAGCCAGGTGAAGGACCGGAAGGTGGGGCGGCGCGCCAGCTCCTCGAGCGCGGCACGGAGTGCTTCGTCGGACTGTCTCCGGGACAGGACGCCACGCAGGGCGGCGTCCATCTCCTTCACCTCTCGGCGGAACCGCCGCTCCCAGCGCTCGCTCACGCGCTCCCGTTTACACCGCCCGCTCCGGGAGGCACAGGGGCGAAGCCGTCAGCCCATGTAGGAAGGCGGGTCGCTGGCGGGAAAGGAGGACATGGAGCCTTCGGCGACGATGTCGCGATGGCCCGCCGCGTCGCGTGACTCGCCGGGGAGGATGTTCCACCGTCCATGCTCGCCCGCGCCGAACCGCGACGGGTCGCGCAGGCTGGGGGCGCGTGCGTCGATGACCACCGGCATGCGGTTGCACGCGCGCCACTGTGCCGCGAGCAGCGCGGCCTGGACGGCTGCGTCCGCCAGGAAGACGGCGGAGCGCCGCTTCCGGTTCGCGGCATACGTGGAGACGTCAACCACCAGGAGCGTGAGCGCGCTCCAGATGCCCAGCTTCCGGAGCTCCGGGGTGACGCGGCCATGGCGGTGCGCGGACAGGAGCGTCGCGCCCACCGTGCCGGCGAGCCCGCCCACGGTCTTCATCAACCAGCCCTCGCGGATGGGGCCGGTGAGCCGGGTGACTCGCTGTGGCTGAAGCCAGGGCAGCAGGCCCTTCAGCAGGAAATACGCGCCCTGGACTTCGGCCGGGTCTCTTCGGACAAGCGCACTGAGTCGTCGGTTCATCCGCCCTCTCTCTCCTGTGCTCAAGGTGCTTCCTGGCGTTGGGAAGGGCACCTGCGCCTGACGGGCGGGCGGGCGCCAACCCGGACGGCGAGCTGGCGGGCCGCGGCGTTCAAGCGCCTCGTGGCAAGTGGACGCGGAAGGTGGTGCCTGTTTCGGCGGTGGAGACCACCTCCACCTCGCCACCATGCGCGCGTGCAACCTGCTCCACGATGAACAGGCCCAGGCCCACGCTGCGGCGCTCCGTGACGGTGGTGGTTCCCCGCGTCATCGGCTTGAAGAGGGTCGGCAGCAGCCCCACCGGAATGGGCTCGCCCACGTTGCTCACGCTCAGGACGACTTTCTGCGCCTCGCCGCGCGCTTCCACGCGGATGGGGGAGCCAGACGGGCTGTACTGCATGGCATTGGCCAACAGGTTGGTGAGCACCTGGGCAATGCGGTCCGGGTCCCACGTCCCGCGCGCGTCGCCAGCATGCACCACGTCCAGCTCGCGCTCCGGGGCTGTGAGCTGCACTTCATCCACCACCTGCCGGATGAGCTGGTGCAGGTCCGCGGGCTGGGGATTGATGGGAAGCGGCATGCCTGTGCGGACGTGGGTGAAGTCCAGCAGGTCCCGGATGAGCCGGTGGGCGCGGTCCGAGGCGTTGAGGATGCGGCGGAGCCCTCGCTGGGTCTGCTCATCCAGCTCCGCGAGCCGCATCAGGGTCGCGGCGGCCAGTGAGATGGCATTGAGCGGGTTGCGCAGGTCGTGGCTGACGATACCAATCAGTTGCTCGCGCAGCAGGGACGTCTCCTGGGCGCCGAGCAGGCGGGCGTCACGCTCGTTCAGCGCATCCTCCTGTTCGAGCTGATGGCCCACCAGGTCACCCAGGTGACGGAAGAGCTCCAGCTTGTCCTCGGACAGGGGGGCGGGGTTCGCATCCAGCGCGCACATCACGCCGAAGTACGTCCCGTCCTTCCGGTACAGCGGCACCGCGATGTAGCTCTCCACCCCGTACATCCTGGGGGCGGGGTGGTCCCTGAAGCGCGGGTCCTGGCTCGCGTGGGTGACGAGCAGCGGCGCCAGTGTGCTGCGCACGGTGTCGCAGAAGGTGGTGGTGATTTCCAGCGTGTCGCCCGGCTTCAGGCCGAAGTTCATCTCGTCCAGCACGGCGCAGCAGGTCCAGGACTCCTCGGTGACGCGAGCGACGACAGCCAGCCGCAGGCCCGTCGTCTGCGTCAGCACCCGGAGGACCGACTTGATGGCCTCGATGCGACCGACCGCCTCGACGTCGGGGCTGATGCTCACGTCGGCGAGGATGTGGGGGGGCGGTGCGCTGGTCATGGGGCCTGACGCAACCGTACACAGCGCCACCTGCGCGCGCTCTTCGGATTCAGGGAGCAGGCACCAAGCGGACGTCAGCGCACGGTGGGTCGGCGCTCGGCCCGGCAGGGGGTGGACGCCCGGTTGCCCTTGCTGAGGAGCTCCTGAAGTCAGACGGCAGGGACGTCAGTCCAACTGGGTGGAGACGATGGGGTCCTGCGCCGCCGTGTTCCACGGCAGGGAAGGCCACCAGCGCTCAAGCGAGTGCGGCGCGCCGGGCTCGACGCGCTCGCCCGGCTTCGGGACGATGACACTGACCCCCGTGGCCTCACCCGCCGCGAGCACGCGTTCAATGGGCTCCGTCCATCCGTGGAGCGCGAGGGTGAACAGGCCCCAGTGCACCGGCAGCAGCACGCGGCCCCGGACCCACTGGTGCGCGGTGACGGCCTGCTCGGGGCCGATGTGCCAGTCGGGCCACGCGCTGTGGTACTGGCCCACCTCAATCATCGTCAGGTCGAAGGGCCCCAGCCGCTCGCCAATGTCCTTCATGGCGGGGAACAGGCCCGTGTCGCCCGAGTAGTACACGCGGTGCGTGGGGCCCAGGAACGCGAAGCCCGCCCACAGCGTCGCGTCCTTGTCGATGCCCGTCCGGCCCGAGGCATGGCGGGCGGGGGTGCAGACGACCTCCAGCGCCCCCACGCGGGCGCGCTCCCACCAGTCGAGCTCGATGATGCGCGACTCGGGGATGCCCCACCCCACCAGGTGCGCACCGACGCCGAGCGGCACGATGAAGGACGTGTCCCAGTCCTTCATCGCCAGCAGCGTTTGATGGTCCAGGTGGTCGTAGTGGTCATGGGAGATGGCGACCGCGTCAACGGCGGGCAGCGCCGTCAGCGCCAGGGGCGGGGCGTACCAGCGGCGCGGTCCTATCCAGCTCAAGGGGGACGCGCGCTCGCTCCACACCGGGTCGATGAGGATCCGCTGACCGTCCAACTCCACGAGCGACGTCGAGTGTCCGAACCACGTGACGCGAAGGCCGGTGGCGGGCGGCGCGTTGAACGCGCTCCCGTCCAGCGCCACCGACGGCAGCGCGCCCTGGGCGGGGCTCACGTCGGGGCTGGCGCTGAACATGCTCGCGATGGAGCCCCAGGCGTCATTGCGCAGGGGCTGCGGGTTGTCGAAGTGGCCGTCCCGCCACTGGGGCGAGCGCTCCATGCGCGCCCGCCGCGCGCCGTCCGCGGCCTGCCCCAGCGCCGGCCAGGCCTCGATGGCGACCACCGTCAGCAGCAGGGCCAGCAGCGCCGCCGTCCCCAGTGCCGCATACGCCAGCCTCCTGCGCCACGTCATGCCGTCCACCCGCGCTCGTCGTTGTGCGGTGATGAATTGACGAAATAGGTCATTTTTGTCAATTTGTTCCGCATGGCGGGCACCAGGAGCGAGGAGCGTGATGCGTCGCGCCGGGCGGCGATTCTCGATGCCGCCCTGGAGTGCTTCCTGCGCTTCGGCTACGCGAAGACGTCCCTGGATGACATCGCGAAGCGGGCGAACCTGTCGCGGCCGCTCCTGTATCTGAAGTTCAAGAACAAGGAGGACATCTTCGCGGCCGTCTTCGAAGCGCTGTTCGAGGCGCGCTACCCCCGCGTGGAGCAGGTGCTGGCGGGTCCGGGCTCCGCGCGCGACAAGCTGCTCCAGGTGTACGAAATCCTCCTCCTGGAGCCATGGGCGCTGGTGGTGGGGGCGCCCATGGCGTCCGAGTTCTACGCCGCCTGCGAGCGGCTGTTGCCCGAGGTGGAGGCGAGACGCCGCCGACGCTGGCTCAAGTACACACAGGCCGTCCTGCAGCCGCGGCCGCTCGCCGAGGTGTTCATGCTGGCCGTCGACGGGCTCCTGGCCGACGTGCCCACGACGCGCGTGCTGCGTCAGCGCCTGGCGTTGCTCGTCGAGCGCTTCACGGACTGAGGGCTCCGCACTACGCCCTGGCGGGGGCCAGCGCCGAGTGCTGGCTGTAGGTGTCGCAGAGCTCCAGGTACTCGTCGCTGTCGATGTCGAGCGCCGCCACCCGCATCTTCTTGACCTTGGGCTTCTCCAGCGTGGTCTTGATTTGAATCAGCTTGATGGTGGGAATGCCCATGTAGGACTGGCTGATATAGGTATTCTCGGTCATGTCGGCCCATTCAATCAGCAGGCCGTCCTCGAAGCGGATGCCATCCCGGCCGATAATCAGCACGGGCTTGTCCAGGTTCCCCAGCGACCTGATGCAGCCGTAGAGCATCCAGAGCATGCAAAGGGTCATCGCCCCGCAGAGGGCCATGATGCCCAGGCTGTCCGTCAGCCGGGAGGTGAGCGCGCCAAAGAAGGCCGTGGCCAGCGTCCAGATGACCGCGCCGATGATGAGCTTCGTGCGCGAGTAGTAGACCTCGCGCGGCTTCTGCGTCTTCTGCTTGTTCTGCGCGGAGCTGTAGATTTCCATGACGTATAACCTGTGAGGGGAAGGGGAGTCAGGCGGCCAGCCGTTGCGACAGGTAGGCCAGGAGGACGGGCGCGTTGACGATGCGGGCCTCGTCAATCTTGAGCGGCTTGCCCTGGGCGGCGATGATCAGCTCGCGCGTGGACACGCCTTGGTCGAACTCGTCCTGGAAGCGGATGCTCTCGATGTCATCCCAGCGCATCAGCCGCTTCTTGTGCATCAGCCCGGCGCCGCTGAGCGTCAGGGGCCCGAACTGCACCGCCTTGCCGGCGTCGACCTGCCGGTGCACGCCCTGCAGCAGCACCTCGACGACGTGGTCCGTCACGTGGCCGTACAGTTCGTCCGCGTCACTCCACAGGTTCAGCCGCAGCCGGTAGGTGCCCCCGCGATGGCGCAGGATGAGCCGGTCGTGGTTCTGCACCGTGATGATGGCGCTCACGTTCCGCCACGCAATGTGCGTGTCGCCCGCGCGCAGGCGCTCCTCATCCACCACCAGCGTGGGCGGCGCGGACACCCAGGCGAACAAGTCGCTGGCCCGCCAGAAGATGAAGTAGATGCCGCAGGGGATGCCCGCCAGCAGGACGATGGGCGCGGCCTGGTAGCGGAGGAGCCCTTGGATGAAGTCCTGGGGGAGCAGGTAAATCTTGCCGAACGAGAGAAATGCCGCGGCCACCAGGTAAATCAGGGCGAAGCCAGCGGCGAGCCAGTACAGGACGTGCGTGGGAAATACCCGGGTGTGCGAGCGCTTCAGCGAAGCCTCCAGGACTGCAGCATGAGTGCGTGCACGTATAAACAATCGCGTGTGTCTTTTCGATGAGATTCGCCACCGCGCTCAGAGTGGAATCGGAGGGGTGGATTTTGCCGGCGTCTCATACTCCATGTGGTGGTTTGGGGATGCTCAGGTGTGGTGAATCCGAGAAACAATCGTCGTTCTCATTTCATGAGAAGTCATTGGATGGGGCCGCGTGAAACACAGCCTTTCCTTGGCTGTCTTGTCCGCGCTCGAAGGCTCTCTGCGACGCCTCAAGACGGACTCCGTGGACGTGTACTGGCTGCACGTCTGGGACGGACTGACGCCCGTGGAGGAGGTGATGGGGACGCTGACCGGCCTCGTGCGCGAGGGCAAGGTGCGCTACATCGGATTCTCCGACGTGCCGGCCTGGCACTTCGCGCGCGCGCAAACCCTGGCGGAGCGCAACGGCTTCCGGCCCCGGCCGTCACCCGACGGGGAGCGCGCTGGCCTCGTACTGCTTCGCGAAGTCCTCGCTCGGCGCAATGGGCTTGATGACGTCGATGAGCACCCCGTTCGGGTCGGCGGTGATGAAGTGCCGCTGGCCGAAGGGCTCGTCCCGCAGCGGCAGGTGGATGGGCAGGCCGGCCGCCTGCACGTCCCGGTAGACGGCGTCCGGGTCTTCGACCTCGAAGTTGAGAATCGTCCCCGCCACCGTGCCCCGGGCCACCGCCGGCACCGTCTCGTGCCGTCCGTCGAGGATGGCCAGCGCGACATGCTCGGCATCGTCTGACTGGAGGTGGACGTACCAGTCGCTGGTGAAGCGCGGGCTGAAGCCGAAGTGCGCCGTGTAGAACGCCGCCGTCCCCGCGACGTCGTTCGTCATGATGACCGGGTAGTAACTGGTGATTTTCACGGGCTCCCTCTCTCCTTCGGGCTTGTCTTTCGATGGGGTAACATACAGGCTGTATGTATGTACACGAAGGCGCGAAGAAGCAACGATGAGCGCAGCGCGACGACGCGGCAGGCGCTCGTGGGCGCGAGCCGGGCGCTGTTCGTGGAGAAGGGGTACGCGCAGACGTCCACGCCGGAGGTGGTGGCCGCCGCCGCCGTGACGCGGGGGGCGCTCTACCACCACTTCGAGGACAAGCAGGCGCTGCTGCGGGCGGTGCTCGAGCGGGAATTCGCCGAGCTGCGCCGTGCCATTGACCAGGCGACGCCGCCGGCCCTGGACGCGCGCGAGGCGCTCATCGCTGGAAGCCTGGCCTATCTCGACGCGATGGCCGTCCCCGGCCGCACGCGCTTGCTGCTCGTGGAGGGGCCGGCGGTGTTCGGCCATGCGGAGATGATGGCACTCGATGAGGCCACCGCCGCGGGCTCGCTGCGGGAAGGGCTCGCCGCCGTGCTGGGAGATGGGCCCTTGGTGCCCGCGCTCGCCAGCCTGCTGTCCGCCGCCTTCGACCGCGCCGCGCTGGCCATCAGCACTGGCGAGGACGCCAAGGCCTACCGCGCCGCGATGCTGGCGCTCATCGAACGCGTCACCGCTGACGCCGGTCGTTGAGCGACATGGGCTCCAGCGTGTTCGACGCCGGCTCGCCGGACAGGGCCGAGGTCAGGTGGACCAGGTTGGCTCCGCTCAAGTAGGCGGCGATGACGGCGGCGATGCGCAGCACGAGCAGCGTGGGCTCGAACGGGAGGAGGTCACGTTCCAGAAGCCAGGCGAGCGTCCGCGGCGCGTATGCGGCGCTGCAGCCCACCACCACGCCCAGGAGTACCACCAGCTGGACCACGCTCAGCAGGGTGTTGGCCCGGGAGTGGACCACGCTGGCCAGCCCACCCATCCGCGCCAGGAGCCGCGGCTTGACGAACTTCAGCACCAGGATGCCCTGGATGATGCCCACGGCCAGCGGAGCGCCGATTTCCACCACGGCGAGGATGCTCTGAACGGAGTCCTTCGTGCTCATGGCGCGGACAATGTTGCGTCACGCGAAGTGAATCAACCCGGTCCGCTCGTTGACGGACGCGGAGGCAACAGCCGCCTGGAGCGCGAACCCCTCCAGGCGGCTGACAGCGGTTGCCGCGCTACTCCACCCAGTGGACCTTGCCCAGGCCAACGGCCACCATGTCGCAAAGGTAGACGAAGTGGTCATACGGGTTGTTGTCGTAGACGCCGCGGGCGCCGATGCAGCGGGCGTTCTCGGGGTAGGGCGCGTTGTACTCCTCCGCGAGCTCACGGCAGTACGTGTCACCAGGGCCGCTGCACTCCTCCGTGCAGCTGTCCGCGCGAATCCAGTACGGGTTGTAGGTGGGGTACGAGTCGGCCTCCGTCCAGCACAGCCCGCTCGAGCACTCCGAGTCGGCGCTGCAGCCGGTGCCCGTGGCCTTCAGGCTCTGCTGCTGCTCGGCGACCGGCTGCGTCTGCTCGGGCGTGCTGCTGCCACAGGCCACCGGGCCCAGCAGCATGAGGGAGGCGAGGGCGACCGTCTTGGCGAGGATGTTCCGCATGGATGAGAACCTTTCAGGGGTGAAGGGAGCGCGGAAACAATCACGCCTTCACGGCTCATCCAAGTCACGTCCACGCCAAACCGAACAGGGACGGTGTCTTTGTATGTTTCGCTGATGGAATTCTTCAGTCTCGTTGGACTGAGAAGCGCTGCATGCGAATGTTTCAGGTGACACAGCGGGGCCTGCGCCTCGCGCCCGGCCCCGCCGTGTCACCTTCTGAAACATCAGCCGCCGAGCTCCACGTTCTCCAGCACACCCAGCGCATCGGGGATGAGCAGCGCCGCGGAGAAGTAGGTGCTGACCAGGTAGTTCGTGATGGCCTTGTCCGTGACGTCCATGCGGCGCACGGAGAGGCCGGGCTCGACTTCGTCCGGCAGGCCGGTGCGGCGCAGGCCGATGACGCCCTGGTCCTCCTGGCCGGTGCGCAGCACGAGGATGGAGCTGGTGCGCTGCTCGGTGATGGGGAGCTTGTCACACGGCAGCAGGGGGACTCCGCGCCAGGCCATGCAGGGGGTGCCCTGGACCTCGACGGGCGTCGGATAGACGCCCCGGCGGGTGCACTCCCGGCCGAACGCCGCGATGGTGCGCGGGTGCGCCAGGAAGAAGCGCGACTTGCGGCGCCGGCTGAGCAGCTCGTCCAGGTCATCGGGCGTGGGCGGCCCGCTGCGGGTGTGGAGGCGCTGCTTGAGGTCGGCGTTGTGGAGCAGGCCGAAGTCCCGGTTGTTGATGAGCTCGTGCTCCTGCCGCTCCCGCAGCGCTTCAATGGTCAGCCGCAGCTGCTGCTCCGTCTGGTCCATGGGGTCGCCGAACACGTCGGAGACGCGCGTGTGGACCCGGAGTACCGTCTGCGCCACGCTCAGCTCGTACTCGCGGGGCGCGAGCTCGTAGTCCACGTAGCCGCCCTGGATGTCCGGCTCACCGGAGTGGCCGGCGGCCAGGGGGATGGCGGCCTGTCCCAGCTTGTCCTGGGGCTTCTTCAGGCGCTCCCGGTACCGCTCCACCTGGGCGCGCAGCGTGGCGGACCGGGCAATCAGCTCTTCGAACACCTGCTGCGGCAGGGACAGCACCGTGCACGGCGTGGTGGCCTTGACGGTGTAGCTCCAGAGGTCATCCGACTCCGCCACGGCCTGGTCGCCGAAGTGGTCGCCGTCCGCCAGCACGTCCAGGGTGACGGGCGCGCCATACGGGCCTTCGCGGAGCTTGCGCGCCTTGCCGTGGGCCAGCAGGTACACGTGCTCGGCGGGCTTGCCTTCCTCCACGATGACGTCGCCCGCCTTGTACTCCGCCTGGGTGAACCGGCTGGCCAGGGCCGCAATCACCTCGTCGTCGCCGCTCAGGCCCCGCAGCAGCGGCAGCTTGAGCAGCTCCTGCGGGATGATCTGCACCTTCGCGCCGAGGTTGCTGAACACGAGGCGGTCATCCGCCACCGCGTAGCTCAGCCGCCGGTTGACCCGGTACGTTCCGCCCGTCACCTCCACCCAGGGCAGCATGCGCAGCAGCCACCGGGGGGTGATGCCCTGCATCTGCGGGACCGTCTTCGTCGTCGTCGCCAGCTGGCGCGCCGCGGCCGTGCCCAGGCTCAGCCGCGGGGTGTCGTCGCCACCCGTCTTCACGAAATTCGCCATGTGGATTCCCTCACGTCCTCCGAGCGGGAGGCGGCCTATTCGCCACGGCCGATTTCGACGCTCTCCAGGATGCCCAGCGCGTCGGGCACGAGGACGGCCGCGGAGAAGTAGCTGGTGACCAGGTAGTTGATGATGGCCTTCTCATTGATGCCCATGTACCGGACGTTGAGGCCGGGCTCGATTTCGTCGGGGATGGTGCCCGGGTGCAGGCCGACGACACCCTGGTTCTTCTCACCCGCGCGCATCAGCATGATGGACGTGGTGCGCGACTCGCTGACGGGAATCTTGCTGCACGGGAAGATGGGGACGCCGCGCCAGGCGGGCACCATGTTGCCGTTGAAGTCCACGCTGGTGGGGTAGATGCCCTTGCGGCTGCACTCCTGGCCAAAGGCGGCGATGGCGCGCGGGTGGGCCAGGAAGAAGGAAGGCTCCTTCCACACGGTGGCCAGCAGCTCGTCCATGTCATCGGGCGTGGGCGGCCCGCTGCGGGTGTGGATGCGCTGCTTGAGGTCGGCGTTGTGGAGCAGGCCGAAGTCCCGGTTGTTGACGAGCTCGTGCTCCTTGCGCTCCTTCAGCGCCTCCACCGTCAGCCGGAGCTGCTGCTCCGTCTGGTTCATGGGCTCGTTGAAGAGGTCCGCCACGCGGGTGTGAATCTGGAGCACCGTCTGCGCCACGCTCAGCTCGTACTCGCGGGGCGACGTCTCGTAGTCCACGTAGGTGCCCGGCAGCACCGGCTCGCCGGTGTGGCCCGAGGCCAGCTCGATTTCGGCCTGGCCCGTGGTGTCCTGCTTCTTCTTCGCGCGGGCCTTGAACCGCTCGATGTGCTTGCTCAGCGAGGGCGACTGGGCCACCACGGCCTCGAAGTCGGACTGCTGCAGCACCAGCACGGTGGACGCCGTGACGGCCTTGGCCGTGAACTTCCAGTAGTCCTGCGACTCCAGCAGCGCCTCGTAGCTGTAGTGGTCGCCGTCCGCCAGCACGCCGAGCACGGTGGTGTCACCGTACTTGCCGGCGCCAATCATGTTCACCTTGCCGTGGGCGATGAGGACGATGCAGTCCGCCTCCTTGCCCACCTCGGTGATGACCTCACCGGCCTTGTACGTCTTCTGCTCGAAGCGGTTGGCCAGCGCCGCCAGCACCTCGACGTCGTCGTAGCTGCGCAGCAGGGGCAGCTCGCACAGCTCCTGCGGGATGACCTGCACCTTGGCGCCGGTGGTGGTGAACGTCACGCGGCCGTCCCCCACCGCGTAGCTCAGCCGGCGGTTGACGCGGTACACGCCACCGGACACCTGCACCCAGGGCAGCAGCTTGAGCAGCCACCGCGAGGAGATGCCCTGCATCTGCGGGACGGACTTGGTCGTCGTCGCCAGCTGGCGCGCCGCGGCCGTCCCCAGGCTCAACTGGGACTTCTCGGAGTCACCGCCCGGCTTGATGATGTTCGACATGATTGGCCTTTCGAGTGGGATGGAAGATCAGGCGCCGGAGCGCAGGTTGGAGAACAGCGAGGCGATGCGTGCGGCGGAGGTGCCCAGGCCGGTGGGGCCCGAGGAGACGCGCAGGCCCAGCTTGCGGGACGCGCGCAGCTCGAACTCCTTGTAGCGGTCCACCGTCTGGTGCCAGATGAGCACGCCGCTCATCCACCACTGCAGCTTCTGGACGTGTTGCTTCAGCTTGTCCTGGGCCTTGCCGTCCAGGTTGAAGTTGCGCGCCAGCGGCTCCAGCTCGTTGGCGATGATGTATTCGAACTGCCGCATCCGCGCGGTCATCAAGTCGTTGACGACCAGGACGGCCCGCGCCGGGTCCAGGTCCAGGAAGCGCTGCACGACGAGCACGCCGTTGTTGAGCTCCCCTTCGAACTCAATCTCCTTCTGGTAGGAGAAGACGTCGTTGATGAGGCAGGCGTAATCCGCCGCGGCATTCTCCAGGCTGCGGATGGGCCGGGTGTGGAAGATTTCGGGCGCGAGCGCATCCCCATGCGCCAGGCGGGACAGGCTCATGGTGAGGTCCGAGCCGAACGTCTGGCGCCGCATCTCCACGTAATCGATGGGGTCCGGGATGCGGTTCTGGATTTGATTGGCCAGCTCCCACAGCCAGCTCTCCGTCATGTCCAGGATGGCCTTGCGGAACAGGCGCCGTGAGGCGGGCGTCACGCCTTCGGTGGTGCGGGCCCACAGGTCCGCGAGCCCGCGCTCCACCGGGTTGGTGGGGGGCGGAACCACCGTGCCGGCGTCCTCTGGCACGAACAGCGCCAGCCGGGCGTTGAACACCTTGGCGCCGGCCATGTCCTTGGTGTGGCCGTAGAAGGCCGGGAAGTAGTCGTCCGCGTAGGTGCCCCAGACGAGCCAGCAGGCAGACAGGTTGAGCTGCGCCTCGGTGGCCTGGGGATGAATCAACGCGCCGCAGAGCGCCACGTCGGCCACGTCGAACTTGTGGTCATCCCAGATGTAGCCGCCGGGGACCCCGGGGAGGACATCCAACATGCCCATCCGCCGCGCCCACGCCTTGGATTCTCGCCGCGAGGTGTCCAGGTGAGGGCTGGGCTTGGTGGAGTACGGCATGTAGAACTTCGGCAGGTTCACCGGGCCCACGGGCTGGTACGGCACGTGGGAGAAGCTCTTGAGGCGGGTGAGCCCCAGGGCGGTGGGCGACTGCGGCAGCCGCGCCGCGGAGGTGCCCAGGCCGTTGGGCCCCAGGAAGAAGCCGCCCGCGCCGCCGGAGCCCTTGTTCATGTAGCGGCTGGAGCGCATGTGCCACTCGTGCCCGCCGGACTGCCAGTCCTGGAGCCCCCGGACGTAGGTGAGCACCTGCGCCTGCTCCACTGGATTCAGGCCGAACTCGACGAACAGGGACGGCAGCTCCGTGAAGACGGTGTTTTCGAACTGCTGGAGCCGGGAGGTGAGCACCTCGTTGACGAGGTTCGCGGCGCTGGGCGGGGAGATGTCCAGGAACTTCTCCATCACCAGGACGCCGTTGGAGAGCTCGCCTTCCTCCAGAATCTCCCGCTCGTAGGAGAACAAGTCATTGCGCAGGTGGACCGCGTCGGAGAACGTGTCCTTCAGCACCCGCATCGGGCGGCTGGCGGCGACCCGGTCCGGGACTTCGGCGAACACGGCGTGCTCCACCAAGTTCGCGGACCACGGGGCACCGCCCACCTTGCGGCGCATCTCGATGTACTCAATCGGGTTGGAGACGCGGCCCTCGCTGATGTTGGACAGCTCCCAGCTCGACTCGTCCAGCAGGTGCTTGGTGCTCTCGAAGAACCGGCGCCGCCACGCCATGGAGCGGCTGGGGACCGTCCGGTTCCACAAGTCCAGCAGCCCCGCCTCGACGGGGTTGGTGGGGGGCGGAGGCGTGGCGGCCGGGTCGACCGGCATGAACAAGGGCAGGCGGTCCAGGTAGGCCTTCGCGCCGACCTGGTCCTGGGAGCGCTTGTAGAGCTCCAGGAAGTGGTCATCGAAATAGAAGACCCAGACGTACCAGTCGGTGATGAGGTCCAGCTCCGGGCCCGGTGCCTCCGGATGCGTGTAGGCACAGAGCAGGGCGTAGTCCATGGCATCGAACTTCGCCTCGCTCCAGATTTCCGGAGCGCTGCCATCCTTCGGGCGGCCAATGATTCCCAGCTCGCGCGCCCAGGCCTTCGAATGCACCCGGGCGCCTTCGAGGTTGGGATTCAAGCGCGCCGGCCAGGGAACGTAGAAGTCTGGCAGTTCAAATGGCTGCTTGTTTTTCGCCGTACCCATGCACGCCCCTCGTTGAACTCAGGGGGGGCGTTATAGTTTTGGATTGAACGGGCTTCCAGGTATTTTTCGATTATTCGATTTTTCGAGAAAGTGTTGTTTTCACCATGAGAATTTGGTTGATCGACTCGCGGTGACGGAGTGGGTGAGCACGAGCTCGCGCAGCGCGGAGGGCGGGACGTCGTTGTGCTTGCGGAACGTCCTCGTGAAGTGGGCCTGGTCGGAGAACCCGGTACAGAACGCGACGTCCGTGAGCGTCAGGCGCGCGTCAGCCAGCAGCGCGTGGGCCGCGTTGACGCGGACGCGTTGAAGGGTTTGCGAGAAGGTGGTCCCTTCCTGCTGCAAGGCGCGCTGGAGGCCGCGGCGGGACAGGGCGAGCCGCTGCGCGGTCTCGCCGAGCGTCCAGGGGTGCAGCAGGTCGTCCCGCATCACCTGTTCGAGCCGCTCGCGGACCTCGCGGGGGGCACCCTCGCGCGGCGCGGCAGGCTCCTGGAGGCCGAGGGGCTCTCCAGGCCTCCAGTGGAACGTCGCCACGTTCGTCGTGGCGGGCAGGCTTCGCGTGTCGTCCACCCGGGCGGGGCCATGAATGCCCATGGGTGCTTCGCCTCCGGAGTCGAGTGTGACGGAGAGCTCCGTGACGCCCGCGGTCTCCAGGAGCGCGACGAGCACCCCCCAGATGAACAGGTCGTTGACGGTGAGAATCGCCCCGCCGTCGATGGCGACATGTCGCAACGTCATCTGGGCGCGGGCCAGGTCGTGGGAGAGCAGTTGCGTGCGGTGGCGGGAGTGAAGGAAGCGCTCCAGGGTGGTCCACCGCTCCACGGCGTGCCGGGGCGTGGGCCCCGCGACGAGCGCCCGGAGGACGGGATGGGACGCAAGGGCCCGCAGCTCGCGGCCGAGCTCCAGCACGGGTCGCCATCCATGGGCATCCATGACGGCCTGGAGGACGGTGACCTTGTCGCGTCCCTCGGTTGGAATCTCCGGATAGGTCCGCGCGACGGCCGCCTTCAGCAGGGCGTTCAGGGAGGGGCTCGTCATGGTGCCTTGGTCCACGTCCATGTTCGGCGGCTCCGGGTCAGCGCGAGGCGCGCGGTGGCTCGCCGGTGTCCACGGCGCAGCGGCCCGCGCTGCGCCAGTCGCTCAGCGCGGCGAGGAAGTGCACGTTGAAGTCGGCACCCGAGAATGGATTCTGGCTGGTCACCAGGTTGCAATCCCGCACGGCGCGGGAGCGGCCCGGAAACGCCGTCTCATGGCGGTAGCCGGCGTCGTCGAGCTGGTCTCCAATCCCACGAACCTGGGCGCGTGCGTCCATGACGAAGGTTTCGATGTACCACTCCTCGAAGCCGGAGACCGAGGTGACGCTCCGGCCCGCGAAGGGGCTCTGCTGCCTTGGCAGCCGCGTGAGGAGCGCCGGGGCATGACAGACGAGCCCCACGGGACGGTCCGTGGCTCCGAAGTGGATGAGCAAGCCGTGCAGGTCCGCGTCCTCGAGCAGGTCCACCATGACGCCCTGTCCTCCTGGAATGAGCAGCGCCTGGAAGTCGTCAGCGCGCGCGCGGACCTCGGACAGGTTCAGCGGTGTGTGCAGTTGGGGAAGCCGCGTGATGAGCGCCTGGGCTTCGGCGAGCGCCTCGGGGTGCTCCTTCCAATAGGAGGGGTTCATGCCCTCGGGGTCGAACGCCGGTGGACGGCCCTCGGGGGTCGCGACCACCACGTCGTAGCCGGCGTCAATGAGCGCGCGGTAGGGCTCATAGAACTCGTTCAGGAAGACGCCCGTCTGGCGCGTGCTTCCATCCGCGAGCTTCTGCTCCGACGCGGTCGAGAGGACCATGAGGACGCTCCCGGGGGGATGGACTTCCGGGGGGTGTCGCTCCGCGGAAGGAAAGATGACCTGGTGCGTCGGCGCGGTGGCGCAGCCCAGCGCGCCCGCGAAGCATGCGAGCGCGAGCTGGGCGAGGCGCCGCGTCATGTTCCCTCCAGCGCGAAACGCTGGAGTCCGAATCGAAGGGGTTGCTCCCATGTCGCTCCTCCTGGTGACAGCTTCATCACCAGGGTAGGAGCGCAGGGGAGGGCGGGCTTGAACGAACGCGCCAGACCCTGACCGCGAGCCTGGCGCGGGGGCTCAGCGCGCCGGTGACGCGCCTCCGGACTCCGTGACGAACTCCACGCGGCGGTTCGTGCCGCGGCCCTCGGGCGTGTCGTTGGTGGTGAGGGGGCGGTCGGGCCCGTAGCCCTTCGCCGTCAGCCGCGAGGACGCGACACCGCGCTGAATGAGGTGCGTGCGCACCGCGTCCGCGCGCTCCTGGCTCAGCGTGCGGTTGAGCTCGTCGGGGCCGGTGCTGTCCGTGTGCCCTTCGATGCGCAGGGACACGCCCGGGTTGGCCTTCAGGTAGTCCGCGACGGCGTCCAGGTTCCGCAGCTCCTCGTCGGAGAGCGTCGACTGGCCCACCGGGAACTGGACGTGGTGCTCGGTGGGCAGCCGCGTCGGCGCTTCGGTGGCGGGTGCCTGGGGCGCGGGCTCCGGGCAGCCACGGTGAGCGGCGACACCGGCTTCGTTCGGGCACGCGTCCTCGCGGTCCACGACGCCGTCGCCATCCGAGTCAGTGTCCGGGCAGCCCTTGTTCTCGGCGACACCGGCCTCGTTCGGGCATGCGTCCTCACGGTCCACGACGCCGTCACCATCCGAGTCGGTGTCCGGGCAGCCCTTGTTCTCAGGCGGGCCGGCCTCGTTCGGGCACGCGTCCTCGCGGTCCACGATGCCGTCGCCATCCGAGTCGGTGTCCGGGCAGCCGTCGTTCTCAGGCGGGCCGGCTTCGAGCGGGCAGCGGTCCTGCCCGTTGGGAACGGTGTCGCCGTCGTCATCCAGCGCGGGGCACTGCTCCGGCGTGTGGCTCCGGCCGCTCCGGCACACGTCCTCCTGCGCGGGCGGCTGATGGGCCCAGGCGATGCCCGCCGCCGCGCGGATGGACGGCGTGCCCGGGATGTCCGTGAAGCCATGTCCGGCCACCGCGAAGGCCTCGAAGCCGCCACCTACGGGCAGCCGCACGCCGCCCAGCAGCTCCAGCGCGAAGTCCGGCTCCACCAGTGACTCCGCGGCTTGCAGCGCGATTTCGGCGCGCAGGCCCTTGCCGCGCGTGGCCACGACAAGGCCCTGCTCCAGCTCCGTGCCGTGGTCGCGGCCGGGCTCGTTCTCCGTGGAGCGGAGCCGCACGCCGGCGCTGGCGCCGAGCACCACGGGGCCCAGCTCCCGACTCACCGCCACGCGGGGGGCGATTTGGAGCCCCGCCCAGCCCTGCTGCCGGCCGAACGCACCCGCGGTGCCACCCGGCGTCCCCACGTCCAGACCCAGGCTGAGGAAGACGGGGTCGCCGGCCTCGCGCCGCAGCAGCGCGTAGCGGGCGCCCAGCTCCGGCGTGCCGAGCCCGAAGGCGTCCGGCGCGGAGACGCCCACCAGCGAGTCCGCGCCATTGCCGCCCTGATGGATGATGACGGGCAGCCGCGCGGACAGCTCCAGGTTGTCGACGGGCGACCAGGCGCCCGCGAGCCAGCCGGAGACGCGGTAGTCGATGATGGAGCGCTCCTGCCCATCACTGCCCTTGAGCAGGAGGATGCCGCGCTCATAGCCGGCCATGAGCATCAGCCGGTAGGCGCCCTGGGGGAGCACGTGTCCCGTGTCCACGAGCATCGAGTCCGTGGCCGCGGGGGTGAAGCGAAGCCGCTCCAGGTCGATGGGGACGATTGCGCCCGTGGTGCTTTGTGCCAGGGCGTTGGGCGCGATGGAGGCGATGAGCGCTGCCAGCGCCCAGCTCCGAGCCTGTGTACGCAAGGTGAAGTCCATTCTCGAAAGAGGGTGACGTGCGGGTCAGTGCGAGGCGTGACGCGAGCGGCGACGCAGGCCGCTCCACGTTGCCAGGACCACCAGGAGGGCCAGCGACGAGGCCGCGCCGCCGCCAGAGGCCTGGCAGCCGCCTCCGGCGATGGAGATGACCGTTGCCTGGACGGTGACCTGGAACGTGCAGCGGGCTTCATTGCCCGCGGCGTCCGTGGCGGTGACGGTGACGGTGTTGTTGCCGTGCATGAAGGTGCTCCCCGAAGCCGGCGAGGACGTGACGGAGGGCGTCGAGACGCCGTCCGTGGCCTCGGGCAGCTCGAAGGTCACCGCCGTGCCCGACGCATCATCGGAGGTCGTCCGGATGTCGGAGGGGCACGTCAGCGCGGGCGGGGTGGTGTCCCGCACCTCGACCTGGAACGTGCACGTGGCCTGCGCGCCCGAGGCGTCCTCCGCGGTGGCGGTGACGGTGGTGGTCCCCAGCGGCAGCGTGCTGCCTTCCTCGGGGGCATAGGTGATGGTGGCCGGCCCTCCGCCCCCGGGAGTCGCGGTGGCGGGCGGCCAGCTGCCCGGGGCGCCCTCCGGTCCCGTTGCCTCCAGGACGGTGTCCGCGGGGCAGGTGATGGCCAGGGCCGCTGTTGGTTCCACCTCGACGTCCACCGTGGCCTCGTTGCTGTCCAGGCCGCAGTCACTGACGCGGTAGGTGAAGCTGTCGGCGCCCACGTAGCCAGGGTTGGGCGTGTACTGGAGGTCCGGCGGCGTGCCACTCAGGGTTCCATGCAGGGGCGGCGTGACGATGGTCCACGTCAACGTCTGGTCCGCGTCCGGGTCGGTCGCGGTGAGCGTGACGTCTTGAGGGAGGCCGGAAATCGTGGCGATGCGCACGGCCTCCGCGGTGGGCGCGGTGTTGGCGCGCACCATCACCATGCGTCCGCCCGGAATGGCGTTGGCGAAGAGGGACAGGGCATACGGACCCGGAAGCATCTCCGCGGGCACCCGCACCGTCGCGCGCGTGGCGGACATGTCCGTGGCGGGGAGCGTCCAGAGCCGCCCGCCCCCGGCGGCGCCCAGGCGCACCAGGGGGAAGTCCGTCGGCGAGTCCAGGTAGCTGCCGCTGGACGCGCCCGAGATGCCCCGGAAGCCCTGGCCTTCGATGATGGCGGGGCAGGCCTGGTAGAGCGTCTCCGGCGCCGTGACGACAGGCCGCCAGGCGGGGAGGGCGAGGACGTCGTCGTAGCGCTGGGCCGTGGTGACGGCCGTGCCGCCCGCGAGCAGGACCTCCCCCGAGGGCAACACGACGGCGGTGGTTCCGCCGCGCACGTCGGGCGCGCTGACAGGGGTCCAGGTCCGCGAGGGGGCGCCGTAGGCCTCGGCCGAGGCCACGTAGGTGTCGGGCGCGCTCAGGCCGCCCGCGACCAGGAGCGTGCCGGAGGGCATCAGGGTGGCGGTGTGGCGCCAGCGCGCTTGCGTCAGCGGGCTGTCCGGCGTCCAGGAGTTCGTGGCGGCCGAGTACCGCTCCGTGGTGGCGAGCGCCACGCCTCCCGCGGCGCCGCCCGCCGCCAGGAGTGCACCGGAGGGCAGCAGCGTCAGCGTGAAGTCCCCACGCCCCTGGTTGAGCCCGCCGGCGGGGGTCCAGGTGTTGGTGGCGGGGTTGTACACCTCCGCCGCCGCGAGGGTCGCTCCGCCTGTGCCGCGTCCTCCCGCGATGAGCACCCGTCCATCGGGCAGCAGGGCGGCGGCGTGCGCGGTGCGCGGTACGGCCACGGACGCCGCGGCGGTCCACGCCTGGGTGGCCGGGTCATACAGCTCCGCGGAGGCGAGCACGTCCGCGCCGTCCTGACCACCGACGACGAGCACCCGTCCATCCGGCAGGCGCGTCGCGGTGTGCAGGTGTCTCGCGCCGGTGAGTGACGCCGCGGGGCTCCAGGTGTTCGTGTCCGGCGTGTAGCGCTCCGCCGTGTTCAGCGTGCCGCCCGCGTTCGCGCCGCCCACGACGAGCACCTCGCCCGAAGCCAGCGTCGTCGCCGTGGCATCCGCTCGCGCGGTGGAGAGGCCCGCCGCCGCGGACCATACGTTCGTCGTCCCGTCATACATCGAAGCGGACGCCAGCGCGGCGCCCGCTCCGTCACGGCCACCCGCCACGAGGACGCGGCCCGTGGGCAGCAGCGCCATCAGCGGGTCAACGCGGGGACCGCCCAGGGTTCCCGCAGCGGACCAGGCCTGGACGCCAGGGTCATAGGTCTCTGTTTCCGCGTAGAACGTGAGTGACGGATTGGAGGTGTAGCCCCCGGCGGTGAGCACCTTGCCGGAGGGGAGCAGGGTCGCCGTGCTGTTCTCCCGGCCAATCGCCATGGAGGTCGTGGCGGTCCACGTGCCGGTGGCGGGGTCGTAGAGCTCGGAGATGGGTTGGGCATCCCGCGCGGCGTTGGAGCCGCCCATGACGAGCACCCGGCCGTCAGGCAGCAGCGCGGCGGTGTGGCCGTTGCGCGGGAAGTTCAGGGCGCCCGTGGCCGTCCAGGTGTTGGCCACAGGGTCGTAGAGCTCGGCATGCGTGGTGACACCGCCCGCGGTGAATCCACCCGCGAGCAGCACGCGGCCATCGGGGAGCAGGGTGGCGGTGGCGTAGTGCCTTGGGACCAGGGGCGCCGCGGCGGCGGTCCACGTCCCCGCCACCGGGTCGTAGAGGTCGGCGCTCGGGACCTCGCCGTCCACATTGAAGCCGCTCACCGCGAGCACCTGCCCGCTCCGCAGCAACGTGGCGGTGTGAGAGCGCCGGACCACTGGCAGGCTCCCGGTTGGCAGGAACGTGTTGCTCGCGGGGTCGTACAGTTCAGCGGTCGCGAGATTGCTGCCGCCCGCGATGAGGAGCTGACCGGAGTCGAGCCGCGTGAGGGTGGGC
>NZ_JAAIYB010000359.1 GCF_010894475.1 Myxococcus vastator | reverse complement strand
CTCCCGTTCCGGTGAGACCGGCCAGCATGGGCGGCGCTGCCAACGCGTTGCGCCCCCTCCCGGCCTGCCCCCCTCTTCTCCCAGAGCCTCGCATTGAATGCCGGGCCTGCCAACGCCCGCCGCGAAAACGCTGGCGTCCGTCCGCGCCCCGCGCCCGCGCCACCGCCACGCGTCCTCCAACAGCTCGCGGACCCGCGCCGGACGCGCCGCGGCAACGCGCGGGGACGCGGGGTACCTGCGCGTCATGTCCGGTGATGGAGCAACTGTCCGGCGCGGCCCGCGTCAATGACAGACATCGAGTCCGCTGTGACACAGCGCTTCTCAGCCGAGGAGGTCCAGACAGCCTCGACTAGCGGAAATCCCGGAGACGCCGCGCCTTCCGCGCGGGCCCTGCCTTGCTCCCAGAGCGGGCGGCCAATACCCACCCCACAATAAAAATGAGCCGGGGAGAGAACCGTTCGGATGTCGGCCCCCGTGATATCTTGACTTCCATGTCTGCACTGGATCGGGCTCGGGCCGCACCCTCCTCGCCGGACGTGAAGGGCGAATCGCAATGGAGGATGGAAGTCGAAGGTGGGGGTGAGACGCCGCTGCACGTCACGCTGCCCTACGAGCACGCACGCCGGGGCTATGACGCCTCCACGGTGCGCCGGTTCCGGCTCACGGTGGCGGAAGGTCCGAACATGGGGACGACGTGGGAGTCCACGGGCGACACGTGCTCGGTGGGCTCACACCCGCTGAACGACTTCGCCGTGGAGGACTCCACGGTGTCCCGGTTCCACTGCGAGGTGCGCATCGGGCCGCGGGGCCCCCAGGTGAAGGACCTGGACAGCCTCAACGGCGTCATCGTCGACGGGGTGCAGGTGGTGGAGGGCGTGCTGCGCAGCGGCAGCCTGCTGCGCCTGGGCCGCGTGGTGCTGCGCTTCGACTTCAGCGCGGAGAACAACCGCCTGCCGCTGTCGGAGAGCACGCGCTTCGGCACGCTGGTGGGCGCCTCCGTGGCCATGCGCGGCTGCTTCGCGATGATGGAGCGCGCGGCGGGCCGCGACGTGACGGTGCTGCTCGAAGGTGAGACGGGCACCGGCAAGAGCCAGGCCGCGCTGGCCATCCACCAGGCCAGTCCCCGGCGAGACGCCCCCTTCCTCATCGTGGACTGCGGCGCCATCCCCGAGCACCTGCTGGAGAGCGAGCTGTTCGGCCACGAGAAGGGCGCTTTCACCGGCGCCGTCCAGCGCCGCGCGGGCGTCTTCGAGGAAGCCGACGGCGGCACCGTCTTCCTGGACGAGATTGGCGAGCTGCCCCCGGAGCTGCAGCCCAAGCTGCTGCGCGTGCTGGAGAACCGCGAGATTCGCCGCGTGGGCAGCAACACGTATCAACCGGTGAACGTGCGCCTCCTCGCCGCCACGCACCGGGACCTCCGCGCGGAGGTCAACGCGGGCCGGTTCCGCTCCGACCTCTTCTTCCGGCTCGCGGTGCTGCGCCTGCTGCTTCCACCGCTGCGTCAGCGCCCGGAGGACCTGCCCATGCTGGTGGAGGGCATCCTCGACCTGCTCGGCGCGGACCGCGAGCGCACGGGCGCGCTGCGCACGCAGGACTTCCTGGCCAGGCTGCGGCACGCGGCGTGGCCCGGCAACGTGCGCGAGCTGCGCAACTACCTGGAGCGCTGCCTCGTCTTCGAGGAGGCCGTGGAGCTCTCCGAGGAAGAGGCCCGCCGCTCCGGCCCGCCCGAGGTGGACCCCTCGCAGCCGTACGCCGACCAGCGCCGGCACGTCGTCGACGACTTCGAGCGCCGCTACCTGCGCGCGCTGCTGGAGAAGCACCAGGGCAAGGTGGCCCAGGCCGCCGTCACCGCCGGCATGGACCGCGTCCACCTCTACCGCCTGCTGCGACGCCACGGCATCAAGCCGTGAGCCTCAACGCGGGCGGCTGACGCGCCAGCACCCCAGCCCCGCGGCGGACACGGGCGTCGCCAGGAAGCCCGTCTCCAGGCCCTGGAGCGCACGCGAGGTCGCCACCAGGTCCGTCCCCGGTGGCTCCGCGACCCAGCCCGGCAGGCGCAGCAGGCCGCCGCCCCCATCCTCGTCAGGCAGCTCCGCGACGTGAACGGTGATGGCCAGGTCCACCGGGCGCGGCGCCTCGCTCGCCGCCACGAACTCCACCAGGGCCAGCGCGGCGTGAAGGACGCGTGCCCGCGCGGCCTGCTCCGCCCCCGCGTCCGGAGGCAGCGGCGCGAAGGCCAGCAGGCAGCCGCTCCCCTCCAGCCGCACGTCCAGCCCCGCGGCGCGCGCGGTTCCCCCCACGCGCTCCAGCAACGCATCCAGCCGCTCCAGGGAGGAGGCCTCCACCGCGCCGTGGAGCCGGGCTTCCGCGTACAGCGCCACGGCGAGCGAGGGATGCTCCTGCGTGGGACGGCCCTTCACCGCGCGCCGGAGCGCGTCGAGCCAGGCATCGACGTCCGGGTAGCGGTCCTCGCGCCGCTTTCCCAGGCTGCGCAGCACCACGGCATCCAGCGCGGCCGGCACCGGGGCGCGCTCACTGGGCCGAGGCGGCGGCGCATTCAGGTGCAGGTCCTCCACCTCGTGCCGGGTGGCCCCCTGGAACGGCGGCTGTCCGGTGACGAGCTGGAAGAGCAGCACGCCCATCGCGTACAGGTCCGTGCGGGCGTCGGGCGGCTCGCCGCGAATCTGCTCGGGCGCCATGGACAGCGGCGTGCCCAGGGAGACGCCCGTCAGCGTGAGCGTGGACGCGCCCGGCGCATCCGGCGTCAGCCCCTTCGCCACGCCGAAGTCCACCAGCTTCACGCGCGGCGCGCCACCGCCCGTGCTCAAGCGCACCACGTTCTGGGCTTTCAAGTCGCGGTGCACGACGCCGGCCTGGTGGGCGGCACGCAGCGCGCCGCCCACCTGCTCCAGCACCTCCAGCGCCTCTCCCGGCGACAGCGGTCCGCGTGAGGCCAGCTCCGCGGCGAGGTCCCTCCCCTCCAGCCACTCCATCGCGATGAAGGGCCGCCCGTCCGCGAGCGTCCCGTAGCCAAGCACATCGACGATGTGCGGATGGCTCAACCGCTGGAGTGTCTCCGCCTCCCGGCGGAAGCGGCGCAGCGCGACGTCCGAGGGCTGCGGGAGCAGGACCTTCAGCGCCGCGGGCCCGCCCGTGCGGACATGACGGGCGCGGTAGAGCGTGGAGACAGGTCCCCGGTAATGGACCTGCTCCACCAGCCAGTCCGACACCAGGGCGCCGACGCCCAGCTCCTCGCCATAGAGGGCCTCTTCGTCACCGGACGCCATGCGGCAGGTGGCCTACTTCTTCCGGGGAAAGGGAAAAGGCAGCTCGCCCGCCGGAGGCAGCGGCTCGACGGGCACCGCCGCGCGCACGCAGGACTGGGCGCGCTGCTCCTTCGTCACCGTGTCACACGGGGCATGGAGGTAGGTGGTCACCGACTCCGGCCACAGCACGTTGGCATGGTCGCGGCACAGCTCGTAGTCGCCGTCCCCCGGCGTGAGGGGCCCATCCTGGACCAGGCACTTGCCGGCCACCGGCGGATTGAGGGACGTGAAGCAGGCCCCTGTCACGCGCGCGGCGCAGTTGGAGCCCGACGTGGGCAGCGCGCAGACGCGGTTCGCCGCGTACGCCGCCCCGCTGGACCAGGCCGGGTCGTAGCAGGAGAACATCTTCCGGTAGATGGAGCCGCGCACGATGACGTCGGCGCCCACCACCACGTACTGCCGCTTGTCCCCCTCGCCCAGCGCCACGACCTCCACCTCCGCCCCCAGCTCGTCCGGCAGGAAGATGTTCCCGTAGAACGCGCCCTCGCGCACGGCATAGACCTGCTGCTCGGAGAGACCATAGGTGGACGCGGAGTCCGGATGAGACTCGACGTTCGCCACCAGTCCCACGGTCGTGCTCGAAGCCGGCGCGGTCATCACGCTGTAGTAGCCCCCGGCCGGGCAGGTGAAGACGACCACCGGATTGGCGGGTGCGGCCCCGCACGTCCCGGTCGCCTCGCCCAGGTTGCGCCCGTCGGAATGGTCGCACCCCGCGATGCCCTGGCACACCCGCAGGGCGGCGGGCCCGTTCACGCTGGAGCCCAGCGTGGGAGACGGCCCCGCGCAGGACAGCGGGCCGCCAGCGCCCACCACGACAGTCGAAGAGGGCGTGCAGCTGCCGATGCCATCCGGCGTCCACCCGCAGTCACGTTGCGCGCCTGACTCGCCCAGGACGCAGTCCTCGAAGCTGGCCAGCGGACTGCCGGTGATGGGAACGTGCCGGGCCGGGAGCGTCTTCGCATCCAGCGTGTAGATGTTGGGGCCCGACGCGTGGAACTGGTGCTCGCCGCGCATGGACAACTCCACGCGCCGTCCCTCCGCGTTGTTGCGCGCCAGCACGCACGCGGAGACGCGCTCCAGGCACTCCTCGGACGGCGCGGCGGTGGCCCAATCAGGGCAGAGCCCCGCCTGTCCCACCCACTTCCGGATGCCGGGGCTGGGCAGCCGCGGGTCGTAATAGGCGACCTCCTGTCCGGCCGTCAGCGCACAGCCCACCAGGTACGCCATGAACCGCTGCGCATTGGGGTCATGCAGCCGCCGGCGCGTGTTCGCGTCGCCCAGCGTGGGGTGGAACAGCTGAAGCAGGGCCGAGGTTCCCAGCAGCCCGTTGGACTCGGCGTTGGTGGAGATGGCGTTGAGCACCAGCGCCTGCGTCGTGAGCGCGTTGGCGATGCGAATCTCCGACGCCTGCGCCCCTACCGTGGGCGGCTCCTCTTCGTGAGGCCCGGTTCCGCAACCCGACAGGGCGAGAAACAGGAGCGAGGCAACCGCCAACAGGCGAGGCGAACCAAGGGCCATGAGACGTCCTCCAGGAACGACGGAAGGAAGGAGAGCTTCCTCCCAGCAAGCATGTGCCGAGCCAGCCTGGGAGGTTGTATGCGGCGACATGAGAGCAGATCTGCGGGCGGCATTCGCGTAGCGCTTCACGTCACACCGCCGCCAGACAGTGACATTTCTCGTTACACGTTGAAAAGAGCGGCCCTCAGAGCCTCCAGGCGAGCTCGCCACAGGGGAGCGCCCTCCTCCACCGCGCGCTCGGCGCGAATCACCCAGGTGCGCGCCTCGTCGGCACGTCCCGCATGGAGCGCGCCCCCGGCCGCCTGGAGGAGAATCTCCGCCTTCTCATCCGCCGAAGCCAGGGTGTCCGCGTCGTCCGCCAGGGCCAGCCACGCCTCCCGCGCCGAGCCACCGCCGCGCGCGTCCTGGACCTGCAGCTCCACCAGCCTTCGCATGACGGCGGTGGGGGGCAGCGATTCGGGCGGACAGTGGGCGTCAATCCACCGGAGCTGCCGCGTCGCCTCGTCCAGGTCGCCCAGCGCGGCGGCCAGGCGCGCGAGCAGCAACGCATCCACCGGGACGGGATGCTCACGGAAGAAGCGCACCCCCAGCTCGTGAACACGCCGGGCCAGCGGCAGCGCCTCCTCCAGGCGGCCTTGCATGTAGAGCACCTCGGCGAGGTTGAAGGTGGACCAGCGCTCCACCTGCGCATGGCCCAGCTCCCGGCCGAGCGCCATCGCGCGGCGCAGGTCCTCTTCCAGGCGCGCCACGTCCCCCAGGCGCAACCACAGCAGCACGCGGTTGATGAACGTGGCGGCCCGGTGCAGTGCGTCCCCGGCCTGCTCACAGCGCAGCAGCGCCAGGTCGAAGTGGGCCGCGGCGTCGTCGGTCCGGTCCAGGAACGTGAGCGCCGAGCCCAGCAGCGCCAGCGACACCACGAGCGTCTCGTGGTCATGCGCCCGCTCCGCGCCCTCCACCACGCCAGTGAGGACGCGCACGGCGGCGCCCCACTCGCCCAGCCGCACGTGGAGCCGGCCCCGGGCCAGCGAGCAGCGCAGGGACAGGCGAGGCTCATCCAGCCGCTCGATGCGCTCCAAGGCCTCACGCGTACACGCCGAGGAGCCCTCCACGTCCTCCATCCAGTCGCGCGCGGTGGCTTCCTCCAGGAGCAGCTCCACCTGCTGGGCCTCGTCACCGCGCGCCACGGCCAGCGCCCGCGCCGCGCCCAGGTCCGCCAGCCCCTCCCGGAAGCGCTGGAGCCGGTGACGGACGCGCCCACGCCCCGACAGCGCCAGGGCCCGGCGCTCCACTTCTCCCTCCGGCAACAACGCGAGCGCGCGCGTGTAGTGCTGCTCCGCCTCGACGGACAGGTGCGCGCGGCGCGCGGACTCCGCGAGCGCGAGGAACGCGGTGGTGGCCTCCGCGTGCGCGCCACAGGCCGCGGCATGGTGGGCCCAGCGGCGGCGCTCGGCCATCCCGTCCCGGGGCGTGGCGCGCAGCGCCGCGGCGTGGAGGACGCGGCGCGAGGACGCCGGCAGCAAGGCCTCCAGCGCCTCGCGCAGCAAGGGGTGACGGAAGGCGAAGTGGCCCGGCGCCGTGGGCCGCAACAGCCCCGAGCGCGCCAGCCGCTGGAGCCCGGCCCCCGCGTCGAGCGACGTCACGCGCGCCAGCTCCTCGCTCGGCGCCAGGTGTCGCAGGGCGGCGTCCACCCGGGACACCTCCACTTCCGTTCCCAGCACCGCGCACAGCCGCGCGAGGACTCGATGTGCCGCGGGGAGTCCGGCCAGCGCCCGCGCGGCGAGCCGCTCGAAGAGCGGCGTCACGGAGACGTCCAGCAACGCGTCCGGCGCGATGTACCACCCGCCCCCAGGGGACGCCCGCAGGGCCCCCGCGGCCCGCAGCGCGCCCGAGAGCTCCACCAACGACAAGGGGACGCCCTGCGCCAGCTGTTCCAGCCGCGCCAGCACCGGCTCGGGGACGTGCTCCGCGGGGCGCAGCAGTTGCAGCAACAGGGACCGGCTCGCCTCGGGCGTCAGCGGCGGCAGTGCGATTCGCGCGACGCGGGCGCTGCGCTCACCCAGGTGCGGCCGAAACCCGAGCAACGCGGGCCGCGCGGCGACACAGACCCAGAGCGGTGCACGCACGCCAGCCAGGGTGGCGACTTCCAGTGCATCCAGGCTGGTGGGGTCCGCCAGGTGCGCGTCGTCGACGAGCAGCACACGGGGAGCTTCGAGGGCCTGGCGCTGGAGCCCCTCGGCGAGCGCGCGCGCGGCGGCGTGTCGCTCATCCACGAGCGGAAGGCCCGGCGTCTGGACGACGCGCGGTGGCTCGGCGGTGGCCCTCAGCGCGTCCAGCAGCGACTCCGAGGACGCGGCGTCCGGAGCGGGCGCGCGGAGCCGCACCACCAGACACCGCCCCGCGGCCTCCAGCCGGGTGGCCAGCGCCTCCAGGACCCGCGACGTGCCGTGCCCCACGTCGCCCGTGAGGACGCACAGGCCCGGGATACCCTCCTCGATGCAGCGTGAGGCTTCGGCCTCCAGCGCCGCCAGGACGGCCTCGCGGCCCGACAGGGGCGGCGCCTCCGCGGAGGACGTGGCCGCGCCACCGTCGTGCAGTCGCAGGCGCGCGCCATCGGACGAAGGCTCCGTGGCGCCCGGCCCCAAGCGCGCCGCGGCGGAGGCGGTGACGCGCGCTTCTCCCAGGGCGAGGTCTTCCGGCCACCAGTCCCCCACGGCCTCCAGCGCGGGCCCCGCGACGCGCGTGGTCGTGGCGCCTGGATGAATCTGCAGTCGCGCCAGGTGCAGGACGGTGGCGGCCTTCCCCTCCTCCATCAGCTTGCGCGCCACCAGTGCGCCCGCGCGAAGGTTGGCTTCGGCGGACAGGGACTCGGAGAACCCGACCAGATAGCCCCGGGTGCGGACGCGCGCGAGCGTGCCGCCCTGAGGCTCGAAGGTCAGCCGGAGCGCATCGACCGGCAGGTCCGCGCGGACGCCCAGCAGCGCGACCCACCGCTCGCCGGCCCCCGGCCCGGACGACGTGAGCACCGCGGCGGGCGTGCCCTCCGGCGGAGCCATGGACAGGGACTGGCTGCACGCGGCATCAAACGCGGCGAGCACGTCCGATGCGCGCGAGAAGCGTTCGGCGGGCGCCTTCGCCAGACACCGCGACAGCACCGCGTCGAGCGCCGTCGGCACGGGCGCGCGCGCCGACACCCGGGCTGGGCGAAGGCTGACGTGCCCGTGGCGAATCTCCTCGGCCCCGCCGAGGAAGGGCGGCACGCCGGTGAGCAGCTCGTACAGGAGGACGCCCAGCGCGTAGACATCCGCGGCGGCGCCGGCCTCGCGTGCGTCCAGGCACTGCTCGGGTGCCATGTAATAAGGCGTCCCCAGCCGCTGCCCCACGAGCGTCAGGCCCGCTGCCTCCGGACGCGCTTCGTCGTCAGGCGTGTCCAGGAACCGCGCGAGTCCCAGGTCCAGCAGGCTGAGCGCCCCACCCTCACGCAGGAAGATGTTCTCCGGCTTGAGGTCACGGTGGGCCACGCCCGCGGCATGGACGCGCTCCAGGGCGGCGCAGAGGCCACTGAGCAGCTCGCGCACGCGGGGCACGGACGCCGCCCCCGAGCCCGGCAACGCCGCCATCCACGCGGCGAGCGTCTGGCCATGCAGCCGCTCCATGACGAGGAACGGCCGCCCTCGGACCACCCCCGACTGGTGGAGCGCGGGCGTCGTCGGCGCGCCGACGCGGTGGAGCGCGGCGGCCTCGCGGGCGAAGCGGTCGCGGTGAGGGGGCCGTCCCACCTTGAGCGCGACCTCATGGCCATCCTCCTCGCGGTACGCGGTGAAGACGTGTGAGAAGCCGCCCGAGCCCAGCAAGGCCGCGGGGCGCAAACCTGGCACGTCCGGGAGCGGAAGGGGCTCCGCGTCAGGGCCAGGCGACGAAGCGCGCTGGCCATGCACAGGACACACCGCGCCGGTGGCGAGACGGCGGTGGCAGACCGGACAGCGCATGGGGTGAGACGAAGATTACCAGAGCGCCTGGCTCAGGACGATGACAACCCCCACCAG
>NZ_JAAIYB010000358.1 GCF_010894475.1 Myxococcus vastator | reverse complement strand
CCTCACGCCGGTTTTCCTCCAGCACGGTGCGCAGCTCCTCCGCGTCACGCTCACGCCGCAACGCCAGGTCCAGGCCGGTGCGCATGAGGGCCAGCGGCGTGCGCAGCTCGTGCGCGGCGCGCGCGATGAGGCGCTCCTGCGCTTCACGCGCCGCGCGCACGCGCACCGCGGACTCGGTCAGCGCCAGGCGCACCTCCCTGATTTCGTCCCGGGGCTCATCCACGGGCACGGGTGCCACCATGCCTCCGTCGCGCGAGCGAGCCACCTGGTCCGCGATGCCATGAAGCCGTCGCGCGAGCCCCCTCGCCTGCCAGCCCTGGATGCCAATCAGCACCCCGCCCAGGAGCAGCGCCAGTACGGTGGCGACGGTGGTGAAGGTGCCCACCGCCTGGTCCACCGTCCCCAGGGACGCCACCAACTGCAGGACATGGGGCACGCCCTCCGGCGAGCGCACCTGCACCGTCAGCACGCGCAGCCGCAGGCCCGTGCCCAGACGCTGCGTCTCCAGCCGGGACGTGGGCCCGTCCTCGGGCAGCACGCGTTCATGGACGGTGGGTGATTCGGGCGGGAAGACGGAGAGCAGCGTCCCATCCGGTCCGTAGAGCCGGGTCGCGGGGACGAAGGCACGCACCTCGCCCGCCAATGGGGAGGGCTCCACGTGCAGATGCGGGCGCCCATCCGGAGCGTCGAAGAGGCTCACGCTCTCCGCCGCGGCTTGCGACAGCAAGGCTTCGTCCAGGGTCCGCTCGAGCACCACGCGGAACACCTGGACAGCGACGCCCAGCGCGGCGACCACCGCCACCATGGGCACCACCGCGCCCCACAGCCACAACCGGCGGACCAACCTCACCGCGCGCCCTCAATCACCAACCGGAAGCCCACCCCACGCACCGCCTGGATGGTGACGCCTTCCGCGCCCACCTCGGTCAGCTTCGCGCGCACGTAGCCCACGTAGACATCCACGATGTTGGGAGGCCCATCGAAGGTGGGGCCCCACACCTTCGCCAGCAAGCTGGACCGGGTGTGGACCTCGCCCGCGCGCGAGGCCAGCTCCCCCAGCAGGGCGAACTCGCGGCCCGTCAAGGCCACCTCCCGGCCGCCACACGTCAGCATCCGCCGCCGGGCATCGAGGTGGAGGGGCCCTCCGCCCCAGGATTGCGTCTGGCCCTCGGAGCGGCGGTGCAGCGCCTCCAGGCGCGCGAGCAGCTCCTCGAAGGCAAAGGGCTTCACCAGGTAGTCATCCGCGCCCGCGCGCAGGCCCGTCACCCGCTCACCCACCGTGCCGCGGGCGGTGAGCATCAGCACTGGCGTCATCAACCCGCGTTCGCGCCAGCGCCGCAGCAGCGCCACGCCGTCCATGCCGGGCAGGGCCCAGTCGAGGATGATGGCGTCGTAGGCCACCTCGCCAGCCTGGTCGAGCGCGTCCTCCGCCGTGCGGCAGGTGTCCACGAGGTGGCCCTCTTCTCCGAGCCCCCGCCGGAGCAGGTTCGCCATCCGCTCCTCGTCTTCCACCAGCAGCAGCCTCACGGCACCCGCCTCCGTCGCCCCATCATGCACGCGCCCGCGCGCGCGTCCCACCCGCGAACCACGGGTAGAGCGTGGGGAGGATGACCAGGGTCAGCAGCGTGGAGGTGACGAGCCCGCCCACCACCACCGTGGCCAGGGGCCGCTGCACCTCGGCCCCCACCCCACGCGCGAGCATCATCGGGATGAAGCCCAGCGCCGCCACCAGCGCCGTCATCAGCACGGGCCGGGCCCGCTCGCGTGCCGCCATCACCACCGCCTCCCCGGGAGCATGGCCGTCCGCTTCCAGCCCCTGCTCGCGCGACATCAGCACGACGCCGTTGAGCACCGCGATGCCGGACAGCGCGATGAAGCCCACCGCGGCGGAGATGGACACGGGCAGGTCCCGAGCCGCCAGCGCCATCATCCCGCCCACGCACGCGAAGGGGACGTTGGCGAAGATGGCCACCGCGGGACGCATGCGGCGGAAGGCGAACAGCAGCACGGCGAAGATGAGGAGGGCCACGGCGGGGAGCACCAGGGAAAGCCTTTGCCGTGCCTCCGTCAAGGTCTCGTACTGGCCGCCCCACTCGAGCCGATAGCCATCAGGCGGAGCGAGCGCCTGCTCCACGCGGCGCCGCGCCCGCTCCACCACCGTCCCCAGGTCCGCGCCTCTCACGTTGAAGCCCACCACCAGCCGGCGCTGCCCCCCTTCCCGGCTCACCAGCCCAGGCGAGGACGTCAACCGCACGTCCGCCACGCGGGAGAGCGGCACCAGGCCGCCCGCCTCCGTGGGGAGGGGCAACTCGGCCAGGGAGAAGGCCTCGGTCGCGCCCGTCAACCGCAGGACGATGGGCACGCGCACCGACCCATCCCAGGTGGCGCCCACCTCCACGCCGCTGCGCACCGCGCTCACCGCCTCCAGCACGTCCACCGCGCCCAGCCCCGCGCGGGCCGAATCCAGCGGACGAGGCGTCACCTCGAAGAGCGGCACCTCCGGCGGCGCGAGCACCCGCACGTCCACCGCCCCCGGCTCCTGGCTCAGCAGCGCCGCGGCCCGGCGTGCCAGGCGCCCGAGCTCGGCCAGGTCCTCGCCGTAGATGCTGAGCGCCACGTCCGTCACCGCGCCGCCGAGCAGCTCGTTGAAGCGCATCTGGATGGGCTGCGTGAAGGAAGGGTCTCCGCCTGGGACCCGGGCTTCCAGCACCTGCCCCATCTCCTCGATGAGCGACTCACGGGTGAGCCCGGGCCGCCACGCCTCCCTCGGCGCCAACGACACGAAGACGTCCGCCATCTCCAGGCCCATGATGTCGGTGGCCACCGCGGGGCTGCCCACGCGCGAGACGACCTGGCGCACCTCCGGAATCGCTTCGAGCAGGACGCGCTCCATCCGGCCCGCTTCGCTCACCGCGGCGTCCAGGCTGATGTCGGGAACCCGCGTCGTCTGAATCACCAGGTCGCCTTCATCCAGCTGCGGCGTGAACTCCGTGCCCGCGCGAGCGAAGCTCCACCCTCCCACGCCCAGCAGGAACACGGCCACGGCGGCCACGGGCACGCGCCGGCGCACGCTCTGTCCCAACAGCGGGACGTAGAGACGCTCGAACCAGCGAACCAGCAGCGGCTCCCGCGCGGGGACGTGCTCGGGGCGAATCAGCCAGCTCGCGGCGGCGGGGATGAAGGTCAGCGACAGGAGCAGCGCGGTGGCCAGGGCGAAGACGACCGTCATCGCCATGGGCCGGAACATCTTCCCGTCCACGCCTCTCAGCGACAGGATGGGCAGGTACACGAGCAGGATGATGAGCACGGAGAAGAAGACGGGGCGGGCCAGGGACACGGCCGTCTCCTCGACGTGCTCGCGAGGCGGGCGCTGCTTCTCCTCCGGTGACAGGTGCGCCAGCCGGTGGAACAGGCCCTCCACCATCACCACCGCGCCATCCACCAGCAAGCCGAAGTCGATGGCCCCCAGGCTCATCAGGTTGCCGGGGATGTCCAGCGCCACCATGGCGGCTGTCGCGCCCAGCATGGACAACGGAATGGCCGAAGCGACGAGCAGGCCCGCGCGCACGCTGCCGAGCAACAGGAAGAGGACACCCACGACGAGCAGGCCGCCCTCCAGCAGGTTCTTGCCCACGGTGCGCACCGTTCCCCGCACCAACGTGGCGCGGTCGTAGACGACGTCCAGCCGCACGTCCTCGGGCAGCAGCGCTCGCACCTCGGGAAGCGCGCTGGAGATGGCGCTCGTCACGGCGAGCGCATTGGCATCCCGGAGCATCTGCACCATGACGTAGACCGTCTCGCCGCGGCCGTTGGAGGTGGCGCTGCCGATGCGGGGCAGTGCGCCTTCGGCGACCTCGGCCACGTCGCCCAGGCGCACGGCCATGGCCCCGGGCCGCGGAATCAACGCCTCCGACAGGTCGGCCGGCGTCCGAGGTCGCGCCACGGCGCGAATCAGGACGTGGCGCTCTCCCACCGGAAGGCTCGCGCCCGGAGCGCTGCCGGTGGCGCGCTCCAGCGCGTCACGCAGCTGCGCGAGCGTCACGCCCCGCTGAGCCAGCCGCACCGCGTCCGCGCGCACCTCCAGCGTGCGCTGGTGGCCTCCCCAGCTGTTGACCTCCACCACGCCCGGCACCGAACGCAGGCGGGGCGCCACGCGAAACTGCGTCAGCTCGAGCAACTGCGCGCCCGTGCGCTCCGGCGAGGACAACGTGAAGTGGAACACCTCACCCAACCCACCGGTGAGGGGCCCCAGCTCCGGCGCATCCACCCCCGGGGGCAGCGTGGAGCCGAGCACGTTGAGGCGCTCCTGCACCTGCTGCCGGGCCCGGTACGGGTCCACGTCGTCCGCGAACACGGCGGTGACGGAGGAGAGGCCGTAGCGCGACAGGCTGCGCTGCTCCTCGAGTCCGGGCATGCCGCCCAGGGCCACCTCCACCGGCCGCGTCACCAGCCGCTCCACCTCCTCGGGCGTCAGGCCGGGCGCGCGCGTGAGGACGAGCACCTGGTTGGTGGTGATGTCCGGCATCGCGTCCAGCTCCAGCCGGAGCGACACCGCCACGCCCGCCAGCGCGAGCACGCCCGTGAGGGCCAGGACCCAGACCCGGTGGCGCACCGACCACCGCACGAGGGCTTCAATCACGGCGTCACCTCATCACCGGCGCCGGCCTGAGCATCCAACAGCAGCGCCGCGCCGTCAGCGGCGACCGCGTCCCGGGCGGACAGCCCCCCCTTCACCAGGGCCTCCGCGCCGGAGGTGGCCAGCACCTCCACCTCCCGGCGCACGGCCTGCCCCTCACCGCCGCGCGTGAAGACGACCGTGCGCGCGCTGTCGAAGGCCAGGGCGCGCGCGGGCACCAGCACCGTGTCCTCGCCCGCCGCGGCCTGGATGCGCAGCCGGCCCCCCTGCCCCGCGCGCAGCACGGTGGCGGTGTCCTCCGGCTCGAACCACGCGCGCCACGTCCCATCCGCCGCGTCGACGACGGGAGACTGGCCCACCCACCGCACCGGAACGGCGAGGCCCAGGGACGACACGAAGGCGAAGCTGGCGCCCTCGGGGGGACGCGCGGACAGGCGGGCCTCCAGGCGCGAGGGACCGTCGGCGGCCACCCGCAGCAGGGCGGCGCTGGCCTCGGGCTGCATCTCCCCCAGCACCGCGCGCACCTCGGTGACGATTCCGCCGATGGGACTCTTGAGCCAGACGGTGCCGCGCTCCGCCACGCCCCGTGCCTCCCCGGGGGAGATGCCCGCCACGCGGAGCACCGCATGCGCCGCGACCAGGGCGGCGCGGGCCTCGGCCTGTTGCGTCTGGGCGTCGGCCAGGTCGGGCAGCTTCGCCAGGCCCTGGGCATGCAACGCCTCCAGGCGCTCCACCTGCCGCGAATAGGCCTCCAGCCGCAACGAGGCGGCGCTGGCGGCCCCCGCCGCCTCCACCACCTCCGGCATCAGCACCTCCACCAGCGGGGCTCCCGCCTTGACCTGCTGGCCCGGCCGCGCGCGGACCTGCTGCACACGGGCGCGGAACGGCGCGGAGAGCACCGCGACGGCCTCCGGGCTGGACAGCACCAGCGCGGGGGCCTCCGCCAGGGCGACGCGAGACGCCGCGCGCACGGGCACCCACGCAGAGGACGCGGAGGCGCGCGCAGGGGGCGGCGTGGGCGGAACCTCCGGGGTGGAGGAACCGGACGTGCACGCCCCGGACAGGACGAACATCGGCACAGCGACGAGACTCCGGACGAAGGGCGTCATGGCAGGGCGGAGAGCAGGAGGTGGAGCCGCGCGGCGGCGAGCGAGGCTTCGCCGCGTGCGAGCGCGAGCCGGATGTTGGCGGCGGCCCGGGCGCGGCGGGCGCGCAGGACGTCGGGCAGCGTGCGCTGGCCCGCGCGCAGCAACACGTCGGCCAGCCGCACCGCCTCTTCGGCCTTGGGCACCAGGGTCTTCTCGACGACGGAGAGTTGCGCGGCGGTGTGCTCGCGCTCATGGAACGCCAGGGCCAGCTCCGCGGCGGCGCGCAGCGCGGCTTCCTGGGCCTCGCCCTCCAGGCGTTCAGCGGCGGCGAGGAGCGCGCCACGCTCACGCTGGCCAGCGTCGAACAGCGGCGGCGTCACGCCCACCATCAGCAGGCCGCTGAGTCCGCCGTAGTACTCGCGCACGCCCTGCGCGCCCACCGTCACCTGCCAGCCTCGCGCGGCCCGGACCTCCGCCGCGCGGGCCCGCTCCGCCGCGCCCAGCAGCCGCCGGGCCTCCGCCTCTGGAAGCTCGGAGGCGCGCGCCAGCCACCGCGCTTCTTCGGAAGGCGGCGGCAAGGCCACCTCCGGCAGGGCCTCCGCGACCACCAGGTGCGCATCGGGCCGACGGCCCACCAGCACCGCCAACGACAGCCGCGCGTGCGTCACCTCCGCTTCGCGCGCCAGGAGCGCCAGCTGGGCCTCGGCCTCGAACCCCTCCGCCTCGACCAGCTCCAACCGGGTGGCGCCGCCCAGCGCCAGCGCCTCCGCAACGGAGGTGCGCAGCGCACCCGCCAACGTCGCCTCCTGCTCGGCCGTCGCAGCGGCCTGCTGGGCCGACCAGAGCGTGAGCCAGGCCCGCGCCACCTCCAGCCGGCGGTTCAGCAGCGCGGCCACGGCTTCGCGCTCCTGCGCCCGGGTCTCCGCGCTCGCCGCGGCGCGCTGGGCCCCCGCCAGGTTCGACAGGAAGAGCGGCTGCTCCACTGACACCGTCAGCTCGAAGCCCGGACCGTCGGGCTGGGCGCGCCGCCCCGGCACCACGCTGAGCGTGGGGTTGGCGGCGAGCCACGGCAGCCGCGCGTCCCACACACGCCGCGTCTCCACGGCGCGCGTCAGGCTCGCGGGCAACGCGGCCTTCGCGGCCAGCGCCTGGGACTCTGCGAAGGTGAGTGGAGGGGCCTCTTGCGCCGCTGCCGCGGCGAGGAGCGTGACGAGAAAGGGCCACATGCCGCGCACCCTAAGGAGGGCGCGCGCGTGCCGGTTGAGGGCATCCTGAGAGAATTCTCAGAGAAGCCCTATCGAGTGTGGCTCTTGCGCGGCGCCGCCGCCTGTCTGCACGCCACCAGCAGCATCACGGTGAACGTGGACACCAGCACGACGACCTCTTCCCAGTCCGCCAGCGGGTCCTCGTTCTCGTTGAGCAGCGCCAGGCTGAGCAGGCACAGCACCAGGTGCACGGAGAACACCGGCAGGGACGCGCGGCCCAGCGCCTCCAGCACGCGGGGACGCAGCCAGCGGAACAGCTTGGGGCTCAGCCAGCTCGCCAGCAGCGCTACGGCCAGGAAGTTCACCAGCCGCACGGGCGCCAGCGTCCACTTGTCGATGAGGGCGCCATACAGGTCCAGGTCGATGCGGAAGATGCCCACCTGGTAGCGCATCAGCAGCAACGCCACGCTCACCACCAGCGCCCCGCTGAGCAGCACGGGCGAAACGGCCTCGCGCTGCTCCGGCGCCGTGGCACGGCCCACGCCCAGCCACACGCCCAGCACCCACAGGAACTGCCAGGCGAAGACGTCGAAGGCCCCTGACAGCTCGATGCGCAGCGGCGGCCACGGCAGCACCGGAATGAACACCAGCAAGTCGTAGAGCGAGCGCTTCAAGCCCAGCTGCGCCGACAACCACACCAGCCCGCTCAGACACAGGATGCGCGTCCACCCGCCCTTGCGCGCGCCCAGCAGGATGAAGGGCGTCAGCAACAGCAGCACGACGTAGAGCGGGAGGATGTCGAGCAGCGGCGGACAGTAGAGCAGGAACAGGCTGCTCCACAGCGCGGTGACGGGGTCCTCGTGGAAGAAGCCCAGCAGGTTGTGGATGGCGGGACGGTGCGTCGCCATGCCCAACGTCCCGATGACCGCGAACGCGAAGGCCAGCAGCGCCACGTGGTAGCCGTAGACCTTGAGCGCCCGCTGCCAGAGGCTGCGCCACAGCACGTTCGGGTCCGCCACTTCGAGCTTGTTGGCGTACACCACGCCCACGAGGAACGCGGACAGGAAGACGAAGCCCTCGGCCGCGGAGACGAAGCCGAAGGGCTGGTTGCTGATCGTGTTCAGCCGCGTCGGCAGGTGCGTCAGTGTCATCAACACGAGCAGGATGCCGCGCAGGCTGTCGAATTCGGGTCTGCGATTCATGGGGACGAAGGTCGGCTTGAAGGGCGCTTGGGGCAGGCGGGCCGTTGAGGATGCCCTCAACGGCGGATTCCACACCGTCCATAGCCCATTCCGCCAGGTCGGGCCCAGCGCCCCCCGCTGCTCAGCCCAGTGAGTCGAGCAGGACCTTCACCGCGTCACGCGCCGGGCCCGAGGACGTGTCCACCACCGTCTTCAACATGCCCTTCGCCTGCCCCAGGGTCGCGGGCTCCACCTCTTCCAGCGCGGACAGCGCGGCCCCTTGCAGCTCCGGCGCATCCACCGAGGAGAGCTGGGTCCGCAGCAGCGACAGGGCCGGCTGCGCGGGCGCCCCCAGCCGCAGCAGCGCCACCGCGGCGCAGGCGGCCACGGAGGGGTTCGCATCCTGGAGGTGCCCCGCCACGGCCTCCTGCGCGGCGGGCGACGCGGGGCCGGTGAGCCCCAGCAGCGAGAGGGCCTCCACGCGAATGGCGGGCTCCGCTTCCTTCAGTGCGCGGCGCAGCGCCTCATGAAGGTCGGGGAGCGCGGGCAGCGCCCCACCCTTGCGGCGCGCGTCCTCCACCAGGCTCCGCAGCGACGTCAGGGCCAGGTAGAGCCGCGTGCCCTCCGCGGCCCGCGCCTCCTCCAGCAACGCGGGCGTGGCGACCTCGGGAGCCAGTGACGCCAGCGCGCCGAGCGACTCCAACGCCGCGCCCGCCACGTCCTCCTCCGCCTTCAACAAGGGCACCAGTCGCGGCAGCAGGGGCACCGCGGCCTCCCCAATCCGCCCCAC
>NZ_JAAIYB010000357.1 GCF_010894475.1 Myxococcus vastator | reverse complement strand
CTCCCGAACCACACGGTTCGCTTCGCCGTGGTCGAGGGACGCGACCTGCACGCCGACGTCTTCCTTCCCGAGTCCTCCGCCTCCAGGGCCCGCCCCGCCGTGCTCTACTTCCACGGAGGTGGCTGGCGTGGCGGAGAGCGCGGCTATGCCCGCGCCTGGGCCGACTTTTTCACCGCGCGGGGCTATGCGCTCATCTCCTTCGACTACCGGCTCTTTCCTCCCGCCACCGGATTGAAGGCCGTGGGAGACGTCAAGTGTGGCATCCGCTGGGCCAGGCAGCACGCGGCCACCTACGGCATCGACCCGGACCGGCTCGTCCTCTTCGGTGAGTCCGCGGGCGGGCACCTCGCGACCCTGGCGGGGTACACCGAGGGAGCTGCGCGCCTGCCGTCCTCCTGCGCCCCTGGGGACACATCGGTGGCGGCCATCATCAGCTTCTACGCGCCCAGTGACCTGGTGGCCTACGCCGCTATCGCCCCTGCGCCGCTCGAGGGCTTCACGGGTGTGCCGCTGGAAGGCCACCGCGAGCTGTACGCGCTGCTCTCCCCCATCCATCATGTCGGGCCACGCTCCCCTCCCACACTCCTGCTCCATGGCGGGGCCGACAGCGTCGTGCCGCTCGACGCCTCGCGAGCGATGGCCGCTCGGCTGGCCCAGGCTGGCGTTTCCCACGCCCTCTTCACGCTGCCGTACGCGGAGCACGGCTTCGACATCTGGGATGGCGGCTTCGGCCGTCAGCTCGCCCGGGCGCGCGTGGGGCGGTTCCTCCAGCAGCACGCGCCCGTCGATTGAGGGCGTTCCCTCGCGCTGCGAGTGGATAGGACGCAGTGGGGCGTGAATGAAATCCAGGTGCCCCCGTCATGAAGGACACAGGGCGAGCGGGCGGCGAGCGCGGCCCCTCCCCATGAAGTCTCAGCCAAGGAGAAGTCCCATGTTGGCAGCTCGGCGTAGCTCCGAGGGTGGTCGTGCGCGTGAAAACCGGTCGTCCGCGAAGGGCAAGGGCTGGGCGGCGCTCGCGCTGCTGCTCCTGCCGCTGACGGCGGCTGCGGGGCCGGGGCCGGACTACCGCTGGGACGAGTCGCGCAATCGCCCCGGGCCCAACCGCTGCCGCGACAACTCGCAGTGCGATGGCGCACGCACGTGCAGCCCCGCGGGCTGGTGCCAGGGCGAGGCGCGTCGCACTCCGCCCCCGCCGCCTCCGGGCCGAGGCCCCGGCGGACAGGACTGGGGCAATGGCCGGGGTGAGACGCGCCCCCAGCGCAGCACCTTCATCCGCAGCAGGCTCGCGGGGCTCGTCATCGACATCGCGGGCGGCAACCGCGCGCCGGGGGCGGGGCTCATCGCCCACCCGGCCAAGCCTCACCGCGGGGGCAATGACAACCAGAAGTGGGAGCTGGTGCCCACGCGGGGCGGCTACCTCATCCGCAGCCGGCTCAACGGGCTCGTGCTCGACGTGGAGGGCGCCAACAAGGCCCAGGGGACCCGCGTCGTCACCTGGGAGGCCCATGGCCAGCCCAATCAGGTGTGGCAGCTCGTGCCCGGCCGCGTCCGCGGCACCTACTACATCCAGAGCCAGCTCAACGGCCTCGTGCTCGACATCGAGGGCGCCAAGACAGACGGCTCGGGGCGGCTCATCACCTTCCCCATGAAGCGCGACGGGACGGCGAACAACCAGCTCTGGCAGTTGGACCTCTGACCCGGAAGTCCGGGGCGCATCAGACGACAGGGCAGGTGTGGCAGCCCCCGCTCCACCAGGGTGCGCCACCGGTGAGCCTCCCCCGAGCGCGCTGGGGCGGCGATCCCTCCACGACGATGTCGAAGAATCTCGTGGATACTCCACTGGCGTCCAGCCACAACAGGTTCGCCCACCGCGACCGTGAGCCGCGTCCTCCTGGACAGCTCCGAGACGATATGGCTGGCTGCCTCCATGAACCAGGAAGAGGCCTTCACCCAGAAACTGCGCCACAAGGGCCTCGCGCTAATGCCCCAGGCCGCGTCTCCGGAGATAGTGGCGATGCTGGAAAGGGCCTTTCCGCCATCGAGTAGCGAGGAGTCCACCCATAGACGCGGAGGACAACGCAACGTCCTCGACGTGCCAGCCGTCATCGCAGCCACATCCGAGCGCTCGGGGGTCCGCGCGCTCGCGCAGACAGTGCTCGGCAAGGACTGTTTCGCGGCGCGGGCCCTGCTCTTCGATAAGACACCCGACGCCAACTGGAAGGTGCGGTGGCACCAGGACCTCACCATCGCTTTGCGCGAGCGGCGAGAAACACCTGGCTTCGGACCATGGACACACAAAGAGGGTGTCGCCCACGCGCTCGCGCCCGACACCCTGCTAACCCGCATGCTCGCCCTGCGAATCCACCTAGACGACTGCGGCGAGGAAAACGGGCCTCTGCGGGTCCTACCGGGTACGCACCTCCAGGGTCGACTCAGCGAGGCGGACATCGAGAACAGGAAGTCGCGCATCGCCGCCGTGACCTGCCTCGCGCGGCGAGGCGACGTGCTCGCGTTCCATCCCCTGCTGCTTCATGCATCCTCTCCCGCCACGAAGCCTGGTCACCGACGCGTCCTCCACCTGGAGTTCGCCGCCGATGCGCTTCCCGGTGGGCTTGAATGGCGCTGGAGCGTCTGACCCGCGTGCCTATCCAAGACTCGGTTGCTGCGTCATCGGTGCATCAAGACTGCGGCAAAACGCGCGTCATGACGGTGAGCGATGCGCACGACGAGCCGTTGGTGCGCTCGACGCTGGATTAATAATAGTCGCGAAGAGTGAGCCGGCGCTTGCTGCCGTCCTTCAACGTGAGCACCACCGCCTTGCCCGTGGCGCGATACCGCCACCGCGAGAGCTCCGTGCCTGCGAAGTCGGGGCCGATGGACTGCCCATCAATGGCAGTGCTTTCGTCCCCCACCTTCCAGCCAACGGCGCCTGCGGAGCTACCAGCTTCACCACGAGCCGTCCCGCCGAAGGGAGGGCAATCAGTCCGGACCGGTCCTTGAGGAAAGGCTGCCGCAGCGCGCGGGCAGCGGGGACCCGCATCCGCGCGCCTGCTGCCAGTACGAGGGGAATGCTCAAGCCGCGGAGTGCCAGGGCGCCTGGAGCAGACGTCATGCATGACCGCGCGTCCCAGGCAGGGGATGGGTCCACCGGTACCGAGTCCCCTCCACGGATGTTTGCTCTCAGCGCCCTGCCCCGAGGCGCGGCATCGCGAACAGGCGAGGCGCTCCGTCGACAGCTGGGCCGTGAATATTCCATCCAGAAGTGCGTCCAGGTGAGCCAGTCAGTCACTGACTCCCCGCACCACAGAAAGAAAAAGCTCGATGAACCCGATTGCTCGCGCAGTGCTGGCCTCATCCCTGTTCGCCGCTTCCTCCGCCTTCGCGCAGGACGTCGAGATGAACATCCAAGCCGATGACATTGACATGCCGTCAACCCGCATCGCCGTGGAGGGCATGTCCCCGGATGGCGAGGCAGCGGGCGTCAACATGGAGATTCGCGGTGGGGGCGCCCGCATGGAGGTGAACGTGTCGGGCACCGGGACTCCACCGCCGCCGGAGCGACATGAGCGCAGAGAGCGTCGTGAGCGAGTCGCGCCGCGCGAGGAGTCCGTCCGACATGTACGGTACGACTCCGAGCCCGCCTTCCGAGACTGTGGGACGAACCAGGACCCGGGCTGCACCATGCAGCGCAACGGCCACTTCGCGATGGACGCGGAGACCTTCCGCGGCTTCATGCAGTCCCTCAAGGGCACCCACAACGAGCTGACGCGGGAGGACATGGTGGAGAAGGTGATGAAGCGGGCCTTCCTCACCGCGAAGCAGTTCGGCCTGGTCCTGGATCTGTTCCAGAACGAAATCACCCGCCTGGACGTGGCGAAGACGGCCGCGCCCCGCGTGGTGAACCCGCAACACGCGCTGGGGTTCTCCTCCAAGTGGAGCAACTCCATCTCCGCTGACGAGTACGTGGAGCTCATCACCGAGCAGTAATCCGCTGAACGCCGTCCCTGCAGCCTCCGCGCGCCGCTGTATCCCTGCCTACCCGGGCGCCCTGCCTCACTGGCCCCGGACCGGGCGGGTGGTACAACGCGGGCGCGTGGGGCCTGCTACCGTGCTCGCCATGATGCGGAACTCGCGACAGGCGGGCGGGATGGGGGCGCGGTCATGAGCGCACAGCGAGAGGTCCGTGCCGACTTCGACCGTACCTCCATCGTGATGTATCAGGCTTATCCAGACGCCATCGCGGACGTGGCGGTGGCGCGGCAGAAGTTCGGTCCGCCCTTCTCCACCGGACGGATGACCTGGATAAAACCCAGCTTCCTCTGGCTCATGCATCGCTCCAACTGGGGGCGCAAGCGCGGGCAGGAGCGAACGCTCGCGGTGCGCATCCGGCGCAGTGACTGGGAGGCGGCCCTGGGACTCGGAGTCCTCACCGCCTACGAGCCGAAGGCCCACGGCTCGCCGGAGGCGTGGCGCAAGGCCTTCGACGCCGCGCCTGTCCATGTCCAGTGGGACCCCGAGCGCACGCTGCGTGGCGCGGGACTCCCCCATGACAGCATTCAGGTGGGGCTGGGCCGCGCCATCATCCAGCGATTCGTGGAGGACTGGATTGTCTCCATCACGGACTTGACGCCCCTCGTGCAGAAGCTGCGCAAGCACCTGGACGCCGGACGCGCGGAGCAGACCTCGCGACTGCTGCCCCCCGAGGCCGTCTACCCCGTGCCGGCGGAGCTCGTCCGTCGGCTCGGGATGTGACACCTGGGGACAGGGCATTGTCCGTTCCCGCGACGGGGCCAGGAGCCCGCATGCCGCTGACACCGTCGGCCGGGCTGCGATGGGCTGCCTGGGCCGGCGTGTGCACAGGGAAGGCTGCACGGCCTCTCCACGGGATTGGCGCACAGCATGTGGGCCCCCGGCACTTCTGGGCCTTCATGGTTCGCTCAAGTCGACCAGACAACGTTCCCGCGCGAGCGCAGGCCCCTGCGTGGCCCAGGTGGAGCGGAAGCTTTCACGAAATCCGTCGCCACGACCCATTCACGCACAGCGATCGCATTCAATTTCATTCCAAGACACAGGGCCAGACTGAAAACATTTCAGATAGTGGCATTCAACGATAGAGCAGCGCAGGCAAATCTTGCATATCGCTTCCCGGAGCTCAGGTTGGTGAGTTCCATCACCAGGAGAAGCGTATGAAAGCACTGTCATTCGTGATGGTCGCGGGTCTTGTCATGGGTGTGCTCACGGGTTGTGGTGAGACGTCTTCGCCGGAAGCGGTCGCTGGCGAGCAGGGGCCGCGTTACGAGGCCACGCTGAGCGACGGGACGGCCGTGACGGTGCGGGACGCCTCGGGCGAGAGCAACGTGAGCGCCCAAGCCATCGAAGGAGAACGCACCGTCACCGAGGCCGCGTGTTGGGTGACGCTGCAGTGGTGCAGCGAGCCGGGCACCGGCGACATCGTCTGCACCCAGAATGGAGACTGCACCACCGCGCAGTTCATCGAAGCGTGCATCTCGCTGGCCCAGGATATCTGCGGAATCTGATACATCCGAGGAGGCTCAGCGTCAGCCGGCGTCAGGGCTGGCGCTGCTGCCGCGGGCGGTGATGCCGTGATGGATTCGATTCGGACTTCAGCTCACCCGAAGCGCGAGTCCAGCTTCGTGAGCTGGCTCGTGAAACCATCCTGCTGCATCTTCGTGAACTCCTCGCTGTGCATCGCGTCCAGCGTGACCACCATGCGAACGCGGTCGCCGCTCGGGAGGAAGTCCACGGCGATCTTGCTCTCGTAGGTCGCGACCCCGGGCAGAAAGTCGATGACGTTCGTGAGGACAAGTCGCGAATGTGGCGCCACCTCGGTGAAGTGGGAACGGGTCGCATGGGAGGTCGGCTGGCCCATCTGCTTCATCGCGGCAATCATCTCCGGTGAGTCCGCAATCATGTCGTACCGGAGGGCGCCGCCTACGCGTGCATCGAGCTCCTGAACCTCGGCACGGAAGCCCTGGGGCCCCCACCACGACTCGAAGCCCTCTTTCGTGGTCCAGAGCGCCCAGATGTCCTGGATTCCCGCACGGTAGGTCCGCTCGATGACGACCTTCGCCTTCTCGTTGCTCATTTTCGCTGCCTCTTTCCTTCGACTCGTCGAGTCTGTTGTTGCTGCTTTTTCTCCAGTGCGGTTCCGAAACGATCGATTCGCGCCTCCCAGAGTTGCCGGTACGGAGTGAGCCACCCATCGAGGTCCTGGAACGGCTCCGGCTTCAAGGCGTAGAGGCGACGTTGCCCATCCGGCCGCATCGAGACGAAGCCCGATTCCGACAGAATGCGCAGGTGCCGCGAGACACCGGACTGGTGGACGCCAGCCTTCTCGACGACGTCGCTGACCTGCTGCTCGCCATACCGAAGCGCCTCGACGATGCGACGCCGCGTCGGATCAGAGAGCACCTGAAAGACGTCAAGTTGCATGAGCGCGTATATACACGTCCATGCACATATCCGTCAAGCTCGAGCCCCTGCTCAGGCACGCAGTCCCGGCGAGGCTCCGTCGTCCCGTCGAGGTCCGTCCACACGCGGCAGTGCTGAGCCGGGATGTCTCAACGAGCTGTTCGGCGGGCCCTTCCAAGAGGGGTTGGAGGACATGTACCGGCAGACGTGCCAGGGGAAGCGCCTCAATGGTGGGGGACGCGCTCATCCTCTTCGCGGTGCTGGCCTGGGTGGCCTACACCACGGGTGCGCGCCTCACGCAGATGGTGAGGACACAGCCGCCACCGGCGCCCCTCCCCTCCGTGGAGGAGCGCCGGACGGCCAGAGCCGCTACTGCGGATCCCACCCCGCGTTCACCGTCATCCGGTCCAGCGCGCGCACGGAGACGTAGGGGACGAAGCCCGCCGCGCGCGAGCGGGTATAGGCGTCCGCGATGTGCGCGGCCTGGACGGCGTAGTCGGTGGAGAGCACCAGCTTGCCGGCCGCGCGGACCCGGGCTGCGTTGGCCCGGTTCTCCGCGCACCAGCCCATGTCACAGGGGGTGTCGTCGGACCAGTACATGTCCTCCATACCCAGCCCGTCGATGGCGGGCAGGTAGGCGGGGTCATCCACCAGCTCCGGGGAGTTCTGGGGCATCACCTTGAAGGCTGGGTTGCGGGCTTTCGCGTACTGGTTGATGCGCGCCAGGAGGGCCACCATCTTCCGCGCGAGGTCGGCGCGGTTGGTGCCCGCGGCGTTCGCGGGAATCTCCTCGTACGTCACCACCATGTCCAGGTAGCACCCGGTGAAGCCCGCGGCGAGCGCCTGGTCGAGGCGGCCCTGGACGATGGGCCACCAGCGCTCGTCCCAGTACTTCACGTACTGCTCGTCGGGCCAGCCGCCCACGGGGCCGAGCTTCAAGTCCTCGGGCACCTGGGACCACTCGGGGCGGTATTCCTCGATGGCGCCAATCTCGAAGTACGCGAGCACCTGCTTGCCCTTGGCCTTGAGCGCGGTGATTTCGGCGGCGGTGAACCAGTCGTCGTAGCCGTCACGCGACAGGTCGACGATGGCGAGGTCGAACTTCGAGTTGGCGATGGTGTCCAGCTTCCCCTGGGGATAGTTCGTGAGCTGGTAGGTGAAGCTATGGATGCCCTCCCACGACACGGGCGTGCCGGCGTCGGTCCCCGTTCCCGCGTCGGAGGAGGTGCCCGCGTCCGTGGGAGTCCCCGCGTCGCCGGGCGTGCCCGCGTCCGAGGCGGCGACCTGGATGCGCACCACGAGCAGGTCCAGCAGCGACGCATCCGCCGTGGACGTCGTGCGGTAGCGCAGCTTCACCGGGCCGCCGCTGACGAAGCGCTGGGGAGACGTCAGCGCGAGCGACGTGGCGGTCCACCTCCAGGACTGCGCGAAGGTGTTGTCGCCCACCAACACCCAGGCGCCCGCCACGTAGTCCCACGCCTCGAACAGCCAACGCATCTGCGACCTGGTGGGCCCGCGATAGTTGAGGCCCACCTCGGCGGCGACGACGTCGGCGACGCCCACGTCCGCGGGGAGCGCGTACGTGCACGTGGCGGAGGTGCCGGGGAAGAACTCGACGTACTCCGCCCAGCGGTCCTGAGTGCCCGACAACGTCTGCGTGTGCAGCCCCTGGACGGTCTGCCCCGAGCCGATGGCGCCGCTCGCGACCTGGAGACTGGCGCACGTCAAGGTCCGAGCGTCCGCGAGGCCCGCCGTGTCCCCGCTCCGCTCCGCGCGGTCCGCGCTTCCGGAGGAACCACCACAGGCAAACAGCGCGATGCACCACAGACTCGTCCACCCGACTACCGCGACTCGCATGTGCGCTCCCTGTCGCCGGAGCCGGGCCCCGCCCTGAGGTCGATGCGCTCGGCGAACGTGGCGGGCTTTAGCGTCAGGCGCGCGGCAGCAGCAACGCGAAGTGGCGCGCGACATGCGACATTCACCCATGTCCTGGAACATTCGTTCCTGTCTGGATGGGGCCTGCTCTCTGATGGAAATTTGAAGCCCGCATGATGAGGTGTGCGCCAGCCCCTCACGCGCAGGTTCCGCTCTGGCGAGGACTTGCTCCACGTGGAGGAGCGGCGCTGGCTTCCAACCGCGTCCACGGGCAAGGCCATCTACGACTTCGCGTTCGACACGTTCTTCGGCGGAGCAGCACCTGCAGGCCACGGAGCTGCCGCATGGGTCCCCACGTCGCGCCGACCTCACGCCGCGCAGCCAGCCGCCTCCTTGCACCAGTCCGGTCGGCGTACTGCGGCCCGAGGAGACGTGGGCTTTGGCTCCTCGGTCTTCTCCCGCTCGAATCCGGAGGGTTAGGGCCCGCTCAGGAATTAGTTAGCCGAATAGGGGAATAGCCAGAGGGGCCGAGCGCGTTGGCCGGGTATGGACGCGGAAAAGGCCGTGGCGGAGCGATACCAGGCACTTCGAGATGTCATGGATGA
>NZ_JAAIYB010000356.1 GCF_010894475.1 Myxococcus vastator | reverse complement strand
GGGGCGGCGGACGTGGACGGGGCGGATGCACAGGTGCACGTGCTGGAGTCGCTGCCCAGGCAGGCCAGTGGCGCCGTGGACCGCGAGGCGCTTGGCGCGATGCTGTCGGGCGGCGGGGCGCGGACCCCGGCGGGGCCGCTGGAGGTCGTGGTGGCGGAGGCCTTCCGCGACGTGCTCGGCGTGGATGACGTGGGCGCGCACGCGGACTTCTTCACGCTCGGTGGCAGCTCGCTGCAGGCCACCCGCGTCCTGGCCCGTGTCCAGGAGCGCACCGGCTTGCGGTTGCCCGTGACGGTGCTGTTCGAGCACGCCTCCGTCGCGAGGCTCGCGGCACACATCCGGCATCTCGTCGACCCCGAACAGCTCGATGTTTCACTGCTCACCGACGCGCAGGTGGCCCTGCTGCTCAGCGTCATTCAGGCGCCTTGAGCGCGGCGCTTGTTTTCACGGGACTCGAATCCTTAGGATTCGGGGTTCATGCTTTTCCATTTCGCGCTGCAGAGCGTGCGCTCCCGTCCCCGGAGCTGGCTCGTCGGCCTGCTCGCGGCCAGCATGGCGGCCCTGCTGACGCTGGGGCTGTCCCTGGTCGGCAGCATCTACGACGGCACCCGCCTCAGCATGATTGAGAGCGGGGCGGGCCATCTCCAGGTCTACAACGCCAACTCCGCCGAAGGGCCGCAGATGTCGCTGGGGCCGGGCGGGGCTCCGGAGATGGTGCCCCTGCCGGACTACGCCCGCACCCGCGAGCTGCTGCTCGGCGTGGACGGCGTGCGCGACGTCGTTCCCCTGGAGGTGGGGACCGGCCGGGTGTTCCGCGGCAACTACCTGGACGAGAAGCTCGCCGCGGTGCGCGACGTGGCGCGCGCGCCGGCCTCGGCCGAAAGGGACGCGCGGCTGGGCCGCATGGCCGACGACCTCCGGCGCGCGCTCGAACGCGTCGCCAGGGACTCGCGTCGCCGCGATGAGGCCTTCTCCCAGAGCGTCGGAAGCGAGGAGGACGCGCGCGCGCTGGAGCAGGCGCTGGCGCCGTCCTTCTGGGAGCGCTTCGGGGCCGAGCCCCTCCCGGTGCTGGAGTTCCTGGAGAACCGGGTGGCCAAGCAGGTGGGTGAAGGCGAGTCCATGTACCTCGACTACGTGGGCACGGACCTGGGCGGCTTCGCGAAGGCGTTCGGCCGCTTCGAGCTCGTCTCCGGAGAGCTGCCTCCCCGGGGCACGCGAGGGCTGCTGCTGGGGCAGGCCGTCTATGAGCGCTCCTTCAAGCTGCCCATGGCCGTCCGGTTGGATGAGCTGAAGCGCGAGCGCGAGCGGGGGGCGACCTTCGCGGGCGACGAGCGGCTGGGCACGCAGGTGGAGCGCAGCCTCGCGGAGATTCCCGACCTGCTGTCGCGCCTGGACGTGGAGCGGGCCACGGCGCTGCGGGCCTCGCTGGAGGGGGTGCTGGGGGAGCCCGGGGAGCTGGAGCCCCTGCTGGAGAAGTTCTGGGCGCTGGATGACGGCAACTTCGACGCGCGCTTCCAGGCGTTCTACGGCACGCTGGCGCCCCACCTGCCGCTGTACCGGGTGCGTCCGGGTGACACGCTGGTGCTCAAGGGCACGCTGGACAACGACCCGGGCGTGGCCGTGAAGGTCTGGGGCACCTACCGCTTCCGGGGACTGGGCGGCGACGGCAGCCAGGCCAACGGCGCCTCGCTCCTGGACCTGGCCACCGTGCGTCACCTGTCCGGACGGATGACGCGCGAGCAGATGGAGGAGGCGAAGCGGTTGCTGGCCGCCGTGGGCATGGATTCGAAGGAGGAGGCCCCTTCGTTCGACACGTTCAGCCCGCCGCGGATGCTCGACGTGGAGCCCGCGGCGCCCACCGAGGAAGCACCGGCGCCCACCTTCGCGCGCGCGTCGCTGCCCCCCACCTTCGATGCGGCGGACCTGGAGGATGGCATCTTCCACGCCGCGCTCGTGCTGACGCCGGACGCCGATGCGGACGCCGTGGCGGAGCGCATCCAGCAGCTCGCCCAGGCGAAGGGCGTGCCCCTGGCGACGGCGGACTGGCGTGAGGTGGGCGGCTTCGTCACCGGCATGGTGGGGATGACGCAGGTGTTGCTGGTGGCGCTCGGCGGGATGATGGGGCTGTTCGTGCTGGGCGTGTCGGCGGGCACGTTGTTGCTGCTGGCCCGTGAGCGGGTCGGCGAGGTGGGCACCCTGCGCGCGGTGGGCATGCAGCGCCGGGACGTCTTCTTCGGGCTGATGCTGGAGGGCCTGGTGCTGGGCGCGGTGGGGAGCCTGCTGGGCCATGGCCTGGGCGCGGCGCTGCTGTGGGGCCTTGGCTCGGACGGCATCGCGGTGCGGGACGAGGCGCTGCAGTTCTTCCTGGGCGGCGCGGTGCTCCGGCCGGAGCTGGCGGCGTGGCACGCGGCCGTGGTGAGCGTGGGGGTGACGCTGGTGGTGCTGGTCGCCACCTGGATTCCGGCGTGGCGCGGCAGCGCGGTGACGCCAGCGGTGGCCATGCGCCTGCGGGAGATGGACGGATGAGGGGCCTTCTTGGCATCGCGTTGCGCAACCTGTTCCTCCGCCGTGAGCAGGGGATGCTGCTCTTCGCCGTCATCGCCGCCGCCAGCGGCGTGTTGGTGGGGGTGATGTCCCTGAGCGCGGGCGTCGCCGCGACGCAAAAGGACGTCGTGACGACGTTCCTCAGCGGTGAGCTGAACGTGGGCGGCTTCTTCAAGGTCCACCCCGACAGCATCTCCCCGGTGGTGGGGGACGCCGCGCGGGTGCGGACCGTCGTGGAGCCGCTGGTTCCGGACGGCTGCCTGCTGCGCGAGCGCGGGCGGGGACAGGCCACCGCGGGCGCGGGCCGTCACCGGGTGCGCTCCTACGTGGTGGCGTTGGACGTGGAGGGCGAGGGCGCCGCGCTGCGCCGCTTCAAGGTGAAGGACGGCGCGCTGGAGACGCTGGCGCGGCCGCGCACGGTGGCCCTGTCCACGCAACTGGCCGGGCGGCTCCACGTGCGCCTGGGTGACATGGCGACGCTCTTCACGCAGACGGTGGGGGGCCAGCGCAACGCGCTCGACGTGGAGGTGGTGGCCATCACCGAGCGCGCGGGCCTGCTGGGAGAGAGCGCGGGCATCCTCGTCTCCAACGCGACGCTGCGCGAGCTGGACGGCTACCGGCCCGGCTCCGCGGGCGTGTTGCAGGTGGCCTGCGCTGGCGCGGACGGTGGCGGGCTGGACGTGGACGGGCTGGCGGGCCAGCTCCGGGATTCGCTGCGCCAGGCGGGGTTCACCGTGCTGCCGCCCGCGCGCGAGGCCTACGGCGACAAGCTGTCACCCCTGCTGCGCGAAGGCTGGGCGGGGCAGCGCGTGGACGTGACGACGTGGGAGGACGAGTCCGCCTTCCTCGGCTTCATCTCCGCGGGCCTGGCCGCGCTGACGGTGCTGGTGGGCGCCATCACCCTGGCGGTGGTGATGATGGGGCTGTTCGTCTCCCTGAGCGTCGCCGTGCGGGAGCGGACGCGCGAGGTGGGCACCCTGCGCGCGGTGGGCATGCATCGCCGGTCCGTGGTCGGCATGTTCATGCTGGAGGGCATGTTGCTGGGCGCGGTGTCCTCCGGCCTGGGCGCGCTCGTGGCCACGGGCGTGTGTGTCCTGCTCCGCGATGCGATTTCCCTCCCGGAGGCCCTGTCCGGCTTCCTCTTCAGCGACACCCTCCCGCTGGCGCCGGGCCCCGGGCACGTGGTGGCCGCCGTCATCCTGGCCACGGTGGGGGCGACGTTGGCGTCCATCATCCCGGCTGCTCGCGCTTCCTCCCTCTCTCCTCGCTCCGCCATGGACTCCCTTTGATGCGCACTCGAATCCCGCTGCCTTCGTTCGTCCTCGCGCTGTTGCTGCTACCCGTGCTGGCTGTCGCGGCGGAGGCCAAGGAGGAAAAGGAGGCCAAGCCCTCCGCGGACGCGCTGGTGCGCCAGGTGGACAAGCGCATGTCCATGCAGAGCGACTACCGGGGCGTGGTCCGCATCCGCGAGACGCGCAAGGACGGCATCGAGCGGCTCATCGAGATGCAGGTGTACCGCCGCGACTCGTCGCAGAACTTCCTGATGGTCATCACCCAACCGCGGAACCTGGCGGGAGGCGGCTACCTGCGCATCGGGAAGAACCTGTGGGAGTACAACGCCGCGCTGGGCCACTGGGAGCGCACCACGCGGCGCGCCAACATCGTGGGCACCATCGCCTGTGAAGGGGACTTCGACCGCTCGCGCCTGTCGGAGGACTACACCGCGGTGGACGAGGGGGAGGAGGTCATCCAGGGCACGCGCTACCGCAAGGTGTACCTGTCCGCGCGGCCCGACACCGAGGTGAGCTTCGCGCACCTGCGGCTGTGGTTGGACCCGGACCTCAACATCGTCAAGCGCATCGGCTATGCGCCCTCCGGGCGGGTGCTCCGCACGGACCTGGTCCGCAGCTACCAGAAGCTCAAGGACCCCGTCACCCAGCAGCCCATCATCCACTACCGCGAGGTCTTCGAGCAGGAGGAGGAGGAGGGCACGCAGCTGGTGGTCCGCTACGAGGACGTGCAGCTGGCGCCCCTGAGCCCCAACCTCTTCACGAAGTCGTGGCTGGAGGGGCGCCTGCGCTAGCCGCGCCGGCTACGCCTCACCGAGCGCCTTCTCCACCAGGTACCGCGCCAGCACGCTCACCGTCGGGGGCTCGATGGCCCCCGAGTGCCCACCCGGCAGGGGCACCACGTCGATGCGCTCGCGCGGGACGTCCTGGCTCCAGCCGAGCGTCTCGTCCAGCGACGGGTTGCCGTCGGCCCGGAAGAGCAGCAGCCGCGCGCGCACGTCGGGCACGCGCCAGGTGCGCACCTGCGGCGGGAGGATTTCTCCGGCCAGGTGCCACATGCGCTTCAGGTCCGCGCCGGTGAAGTGGGGCGCCACGGTGCCGCGCTCCCTGGCACGGGCCGCCACGCGCTCCCATTGCGCGCCCTCTGACGGCAGGCCCGCGAGCTCCGCTTCCAGCGCCGCGTCGAGCACTTCGAAGGTCTTCGCGAGCTGGAGCACGGGGGGCAGCGTCAGCGGCGCCACGGCGTTGAGCGCGCGGACGGTGAGGGTGTCGATGAGGGCGAGCATGCGCACCTCCTCGCCCGCGGCCTCGAGCGCCGCGGCGACGCCGTAGGCGGGGTATCCACCGAACGAGAAGCCGGCGAGCAGGTAGGGCCCGCGCGGCTGCACGGCGCGGATGTCCTCCGCGTAGGCGGCGACGCGCGCCTCGAAGGTGTCGAACCCGCGATGCGACATCGTCTCCGGCGCCTGCAGGCCGTGGCAGCGCAGGTGCGGCGACAGCAGGGGCACGAGGTGGCGGTAGTAGTGCAGCTCCCCATCGCCGGGGTGCATGAGGAAGAGCCGGGGCGCCTCCGCGGGGGCCTCCGGCCCGGACAGGCGCACCACGCTGGAGAGCGGCGGGCCCTGCTCCAGCAGCTCCCGGAGCGCGTCGGTGGTCTCCTTCAGCACGGGGTACTGGAAGAGGGTGGCCAGGGGGACCGGGAGGCCGAACTCCTCCTCCATGCGCGCGAGCAGGCGCATGCCCAGGATGGAGTCTCCGCCATGCTGGAAGAAGTCGTCGTCGGGCCCCAGGCCAGGCTGCTTGAGGACGTCTCGCCACAGGTTCAACAGCCGCATCTCCAGCGTGGAGCGGAGCTCCAGGGCCGTGGTGGCGTTCGCCGGGGGCTCGGGGGCCTGGGTGGCCGCCGCGTGCGCGTCCGGGTCGGGCAGGGCGTGACGGTCCACCTTGCCGTTGGCGTTGACGGGCAGGGCCGCCATGACGACGAAGGCCGCGGGCATCATGTACGACGGGAGTTGCTCCGCCACGTGCCCGCGCAGCGCCTCGACGGCCACGGCCTCCGGTGGCGCCTGGACATAGGCGGCGAGCTGCTGGAGCCCCGTGGACGCGGTGCGGGCCAGCACCACCGCCTCCTCCACGCGCGGGAAGCGGCGCAAGCAGGCCTCGATTTCCGAAAGCTCGATGCGGAAGCCGCGAATCTTCACCTGGTGGTCCGCGCGGCCCAGGAAGCGCAGGCGCCCATCCGGCAGCATCCGGGCCAAATCTCCCGTGTGGTACATGCGCGCGCCCGGCGCGGCGGCGAACGGGTCGGGGATGAAGCGCTCGGCCGTCAAGTCCGGCGCTCGCAGGTACCCGCGTGAGAGCGCCGCGCCGCCGATGTACACGCGCCCTGGCAGGCCCGGCAGCACCGGCGTCAGGTGTTCGTCCAGGAGGTAGAAGCGCACGCGCGGAATCGGACGGCCAATGGGGAACGTGGCGTCGGTGCCCACGCCCTCCGCGCCTGGGATGTCACACGTGGCCGAGGTGATCGTGCACTCGGTGGGGCCGTAGACGTTGAGCCACGGGGCATGGCCGCCGCCCACGCGCACCCAGGCCTCGTACGTCTCGCGCTTGAGGACGTCACCGCCGGGCGCCAGCAGCCGCAGCCGCGCGGGCACCCGCTGCCCCAGGGCCTCCATCTGGCGGATCCACTCCTCGATGTACGTGGGCGGCAGGCTGATGAGGGTGATGTCCGTCTCCTCCAGGTACGGCGTCATCGCGTGCGCGGGCACCAGCCCGCTGCGCATCACCACCGTGGCGCCCACCGCGAGCGGCGGGTAGAGGTCCTCCGCCGCGGCGTCGAAGCTCAGCGGCGCGAACTGGAGCATCCGGTCCCCGGGCCGCAGGCCGAAGCGCGCGGCCATGGCGAGGTTGTGGTTGACCACCGAGCGGTGCTCCACCATCACCCCCTTGGGCTCGCCCGTGGAGCCCGAGGTGAAGACGATGTAGGCCAGCTGCGTGTCCGCCACCGCGCGCGGGCCGGGCGCCAGGTCCTCCGCCACGTGCTCGGGCTGGAGCGGCACCTCCACGTCGGGCACGAGCCCCTGGTGCGCGGCCAGGGCCTCCGCGTCCACCCACAGCCTGCGAACCTCGGCGCGCTCCAGCACGGCGCGCTTGCGGGGCTCGGGCCAGTTGGCGTCCAGCGGCACGTAGGTGCCTCCCGCCTTGAGGATGCCCAGCAGTGCGGCCATGCCCTGCGCGGAAGGCTCCATCACGATGGCCACCCGCTCCTCGGGACGCATGCCGCGTTCCAGCAGGTACCGCGCCAGCAGGTTGGCGCGGGCATTCAGCTCCGCGTAGCTCCAGGTCGTCGTGTCATGGGCCACCGCGGGCGCGCTCGGCGTGCGGCGCACCTGGGCCTCGAAGAAGGTGTGGATGCAGGTGCCGGCGGGCACGTCCTGCGGTCCACCCGCGAGGGCTGACAGCACCTGCGCCTGCTGCTCCGCCGAGAGCAAGGGCAGCCGGGACAGGGGCGCGTCCGGGGCACGCACGGCCTGCGACAGCAGGTGCTCGAAGGCCTGGGCCATGCGGCTGGACGTCGCGGGAGTGAAGAGGGCGCCGTCGGTGGCGAGCAGCCCCTCCATGCCACCTCCGGGGTGCTCGACCAGGCTGAGCACCACGTCGTAGGCGGGGATGACGCTGTCGCCGAGCAGCTCCGACGCGGAGAGTCCCTCGAAGGACGGGCGGGAGAAGCGGTCCAGGACAAGCAGGGCCTGCGCCAGGAGCGGCGCGGTGCGGCTGGCGTCGGGCTGCACGGCGTCCGCGATGCGCTTGAAGGGGACCTCCTGGTGGGTGGTGGCGTGCAGCACCACGCCGTGGGCGCGGCGGAGCAGCTCCCGGAAGGACGGCTGCCCGGAGACATCGGTGCACAGGGGCAGGATGTTCGCGAAGTAGCCCACCCGGTGCTCCGTCTGCGGCAGGGTGCGTCCGGAGGACGGCGAAGCCACGACGACGTGCGACTGGGCGCTCAGCCGGTGGAGCCAGGCCTGCGTCAGCGCGAGTGTCGCGGTGAAGGTGGAGACGCCCTCCTGGCGCGCGAGCGCCTCCAGCGCGCTCATGTCTCCGGAGGCGAGCGTCAGCCGCGTGGGGCGCATGTTCGCGTTGAGCGCGGGAGCGCGGCGCGGGAAGTCGGTGGGCAGGTCCAGCACCGGCGGCGCGTGGGCCAGGGCCTGCTTCCAGGATTCGAGGCTCGCGTCCACCTGGCGTTGGTGCTCCGGGCTGCGTTGCCAGAGCGCGAAGTCGCCGTACTGGATGTCGGGCGGGAGCGGCGCGGGCGCGCCGGTGCGAGCCGCTCGGTACGCCGCGACCAGCTCCTCCATGAACGCCTGCGTGCCCACGCCATCCGTGACGAGGTGGCTGAGCGAGGCGATGAAGGCATGCCGCAGCCCCGTCGTGTCGAGCTGGACCAACTCGAAGCGATAGAGGGGGCCCTTCTGGATGTCGAAGTGCCGCTGGGCCTCTCGCGTCGCGGCGGCGCGCGCGGTGTGCTGCGCCTCTTCAAGCGGCAGGTGTGACAGGTCCGTTCGCGAGAGGACCGGCCGCTGTGGGCCGTGCACCTGGGCGATGACGCGGTCGGCTTCCAGGTGGAAGGTCGTTCGCAGGGTCTCGTTGTGCTCCAGCACGGTTTCGAGGGCGGCTTCGAGCTTCGCCGCGTCGAGCGCGCCTTCGAGCACGAGGGACACTTGCACCACGTAGGGCGGAGCATCCGGGAGCTGGAGCGCGTACCACAGGCGCTCCTGGACCAGCGACGCGGGGAAGCGCGACGGCCTGGGGCTCGCGGGCCGCAAGACGTCCTGGGCCTGCGCCGCCGTGCCGATCACCTGGGCGAGCGCGGCGACGGAGGGGGAGGAGAAGAGGGAGGCGAGAGGAAGCTCGACGCCGAAGGAGGAGCGGATGCGGGCAGCGAGGCGAGTGGCGCTGAGGGAGTGTCCGCCGAGGGAGAAGAAGTCGTCGTGGCGAGAGAGGGAGGAGAGGCCGAGGACCTGGCAGAAGAGTTGAGCGAGGAGCTCCTCGACGTGGCCCTGAGGAGGAAGAGAGGGGTGGGTGTCGTCGGAGGGGAGAGGGAG
>NZ_JAAIYB010000355.1 GCF_010894475.1 Myxococcus vastator | reverse complement strand
GTTCCCCCCCCAGGTGAACGTGGAGCGGGAGGAGGAGCGGGCCCTGCGGGGCATGGTCGAGTGGGCCCGCCTGCCCGCGGACGCGCTGCGCGAGCTGACGGCCAGCACGCTCGCGTGCACGCGCACCGTGCGCTTCGCGGAGCTCCCCCGCGCCCCTGCCGCCGAGGACCCGACGGTCCGCTGCCAGCAGGTGGTGGGGACGCTGCAGGCCGCTGGCTTCGACATCCTCGTGGCCGACATGTCTCCTCCGGACCACGCCGTCTACGTCGTCAAGGCGCTCGTGCCGGGGCTCGAGGTGGAGACGATGACGTATTTCCGTATCGGTGAGCGGAACGTGGCCCGGCTGCGCGCCCGAGGCGAGCCGCTGGCCGGGCTCGGCGCGCCGCCCGAGGGCGCCCGGGCCGTGCGCTTGACGCCCGCCGCCGAGGCGCGGCTGGGCGGACCGGCCTGGTTCGACGTCCGGCGAGCCGAGCAGCGCGTGGGCCGCCTCTACCCGCTCTACCGCGAGCCGGGCCGCCACAGCGTGCAGCACGTGCTGCTTCGCCGTCGCTTCGGGGGAGGCCTGTCATGAGCCTGCGCTTCGCCTACAACACCAACGGCGTCGCCAACCACCGCTTCCTGGACGCGCTGCGGCTCATCGCCGACAGCGGCTACGACGGCGTCGCCCTCACGCTGGACCATCATCACTTCGACCCCTTCGCGCCCCGGCTGGAGCGCCGCGCCGAGGCGCTGGCGAAGCTGCTGGGGCAGCTCGGCCTGGGGCTGGTGGTGGAGACGGGCGCGCGCTTCCTGCTGGAGCCTCGGGCCAAGCACGAGCCCACGCTCATCAGCCCGGAGCCGGAGGGCCGTGAGCGCAGGCTCGACTTCCTCCAGAGGGCGGTGGACCTGTGCGCCATCTGCCAGGGCGAGGCGGTGTCCTTCTGGGCCGGAGTGCCCCGCCCCGGGGTGGACCCGGAGGCGGCCTGGGGCTGGCTGGTGGACGGCGTGGCGCGGCTGTCGGACTACGCGGCGGCGCGCGGCGTGGTGGCCGCGGTGGAGCCGGAGCCGGGCATGCGCGTGGAGACGGTGGATGACTGGCGCTGCCTTCAGGAGGCGGTGGCGCGGCGCGGCGCGGCCCCCCTCCGGCTGGCCCTGGACGTGGGACACCTGTGGGTGACGCAGGAGCGGGTGCCGGCGGACGCGGTGCGCGAGCTGGCGCCGGAGCTGGGCACGGTGGCGCTGGAGGACATGAAGCGCGGCGTGCACGAGCACCTGCCCTTCGGCGAGGGCGACCTGAACGTGTCGTCGGTGCTCCAGGCGCTGGTGAAGATTCGCTTCGACCGGCTGGTGTGCGTCGAGCTGTCGCGCGACTCGCACCGCGCGCACACCATGGTGCCCCAGGCCCGGGAGTGGCTGCGGGCGCACATGCCCTCGGGCGCGGAGGTGGCCGCATGAGCGGGAGGAATGCTCCGCGGGTCTGCTTCATCTCCCGGCGCTTCTTTCCGGCCGTCTCGGGGATGAGCGTCTATGCCCTCAACCTGGTGCGGGAGCTGGCGGAGCGCGGCCATGACGTGACGCTGGTCAGCCAGTACCGCGATGACCGGGCGGGGGGCTCCGTCTATGGCGGTGGGCCTCCGCCGCGCGTCCCCGGCGTCACGGTGCTGGGCCGCGAGTCCCTGGGGGAGCAGCGCGTCGGTGAGGGCCTGCCGGCCAGCTTCGAGCAGGACGTCGAGGACCTGGTGGCCACCGTGGAGCGGGAGCACCGGCGGCGACCCTTCGACCTCATCCATGCGCAGTACGGCTACCCGTGCGGGCTGGCCGCGCTGGAGGCGAGCCGGCGGCTGGGGCTGCCCAACATGGTGTCCATCCAGGGCGGTGACGGCCACTGGGTGGGCACCTGCTGTGGGACTCACAAGCAGGCCATGCTGGCGGTGCTGGGCCACGCGGGGGCGCTGCTGATTGGCAGCCGCTCCTTCGCCGAGGAGGTGCGGGGCCACCATGGGACGCCGCTGGAGCGCTTCACCTTCGTGCCCGGCGCCACCGACACGCGCCGCTTCCACCCGCGCGACGAGTCGTCGCTCGGCGCGATGCGGGCGCGGCCGGTGCTGCTCTACCACGGCCGCGTGGACGCGCGGAAAGGCGTGATGGAGCTGCTGGACGCGCTGCGGCTGCTGGCGCGCGACGGCCGCGAGGTGAGGCTCCTGGTGTCCGGCATCGGCCCGGACCTGGAGGCCGTGCGAGAAAGGGTGGCCGCGCTGGGCCTGGGCGACCGCGTCGAGCTCACTGGCCACGCCTCCTACGAGGACGCGCCCGCCGTCTACCGGCGTGGCGACCTGTTCGTGTCGCCCACGTACGCGGAGGGCTTCTCCAACACGCTCCTGGAGGCCATGGCCAGCGGCCTGCCCATCGTCTCCACGCGGGTGGTGGGCGTGGTGGACTGTCTGGAGGACGGCCGGGACGCGCTGCTCGTCCCCCCACAGGACGCCCCCGCGCTGGCGGAGGCCATCCTCCGGATGCTGGGTGACTTGGAGCTGCGCCGCCGCCTCGCGCGCACGGCCCTGGCGGAGGTGCGGGAGCTGTACTCGTGGCAGGCGGTGGGCCGGCGCATCCAGCAGGTGTATGGCCAGCTCACCGGCACCCGCCCGGACACGGGCTGGACGCGGCTGTACGACCCGGCGACCACCGTGGACACCGCGGACCCCTCCTGCCGCTTCCGGAGCGCGCCGCACCTGCTATGAGCACCGCCCTCTTCCTGTCGCCCCACCTGGACGACGTCGCCTTCTCCTGCGGGGGCACCTTGGCCCGGCTGAAGGCGCGGGGGTGGACGGTGGCCCTGGTCACCGTCTTCACCCGCTCGGTGCCCCACCCCACGGGCTTCGCGCTCGCATGCCAGACGGACAAGGGCCTCCCGCCGGAGGTGGACTACATGGTGCTGCGTCGCCAGGAGGACCGCGACTTCGCGGCGCGGATGGACGTGGATGCCCTGGTGTGGGCCGACCTGCCGGAGGCGCCACATCGTGGCTACGACAGCGCGGCGGCCCTCTTCACGCCGCCTCGCGAGGACGATGGCATTGGCGCCGAGGCGGTGGCACGGCTCGCCCCGGTGGTGGCCGGCCTGCGACCGGACCTCGTGCTGGCGCCGCAGGCGCTGGGCGGCCATGTGGACCACGTGCAGGTGGCACGGCTGCTGCCATCCCTGGGCGAATGGGCGTCGCGCACGCTGTGGTACCGCGACACGCCCTATGCCGTGCGCCAACCGGGAGCACGGCCGGACCCCTCGTTGCCCGCGGGCCTCCGCCCGGTGGTGGTGGACGTGTCCGCCGAACTGTGGCGCAAGGTGCGCGGCTGCACCTGCTACCGCACCCAGGTCGGCTTCCAGTTTGGCGGGGCCGAGGCCGTGGGCCCCACCCTGGCGGCCTTCCAGCAGCGCGAGGCGGTAGCCCATGGACGGACCGGCCATGCGGAGGTGTTCCTCGCGGGAGCCGACCTCGCCCCGGACTTGTTGGGGGCGCTGACGGCGAGCTGATGGCCGTTGCGGGTCAGGCTTCCTTGTCGGGCAGGAGCGCGCGCAGCGATAGCGCCTTCATCTCGGAGTTCGTCACGGCGGTCCCGAGCCAGTAGCGCCGCTACGCTGAGTGCCGAAGTGGCGCCAGCAGCCCAGCCCGCGCCAGCAACTCATGAACCCGGCCAGCTACCGCGACATGCGCTGGATTGCTGGCCATGAATCGCTCCGGAGTGAGGACGACGAGCGTCCCGACATCCTCCACGGGCTCGATGCGGACCGGGGCAGGGAGCGGAGGCACCGTACCCTTGCGACGAGACACATACGTTATCCAGCCCACGAACGTTCCAGGCTTGGGGTTGGATGAAACCATGTCCCGGTGTGCCGCCGAGGTGACCACCGCCGAATCAGGCTCCCAGGCGAGCACCATGCACCGGAGGAGTTGGCACAGCGCCTCGGCAGTCATGACCCTTTCAGCGTTCGCACTGCGACTGGGCAGGTTGAAGTAGCAGAAGTTGGTCATTGAGTCGGCGTAGCCACCGCAGGTGACGTCAAAGCCCGTTGCGTCGTAATCATCTTCCACGCCATTCCAGCCGCGCATCCGGAATCCAAGGTCCTCAAACACTCGGTCCCTGCCTCGACGAATGAGGCGCTCCAAGGCTTGGCGCGTAGGTTCAATGGGGCGCCGCACTGCCTCCTGGCGCGACCGCCCCAGTTGGAACCAGCGCCCGAACGACGGGTCGATGGCTGCAAGGCCCCTGAGGAGAACGTCCACTCGGCGGGCGCAATCCTCCGGGAGTTCCTTCCGTGGCCCCCAATACGCACCGGCATAAATGGTCTCGTCCATGCTGCGCATCCCCCTATGGAAGCGGAGGGGTGAAGATCACGTCAATCTCGGTGATGCCTCTTCCCCTCAATAGCCCCCGAACTGCATCAGCCGTTTTCTGCTCCGCGACGTGCCACCGAATCGCACTACCGGTACCTCGACATGTCCCTGCTCAATCCCATCCCTATCCAGTCCGCTCAGCAGCTCACCTTGGCACCGCTCGCCTCCACAAGCACCAAGGCTTCACGGGCGCCCAGCGCCGTCAACGCCGCCTCCTCCGCCGCCCTTCGGTACTCCTCCTTCACCTCGGCCAGCCGCGTCCGCGCCCCGATAGACATATCAAGAAGAGGGCGAATGGCATTCCCTCAGGTTCCGCTCTCGACATAAACATACAATCAAGAGGAGCGCATCAAGAGTGGGATGCGATTGCCCCAGGGTGGGGCAATCTTGATTTCGGGCGCTTGATTTGTGGACACCTTGCGGCGAGCAGCGTTTGCCACATAGAGTTTATGAATGACAAAGAAATCCCTGTGGCTATCTTGCTTCTTGCTGTTCGGGCTGGTGTCGAGTCCCGCCCTGGCGCAAGTGAGGATGATTTCCATCACTCCTCCCGCGACGGTGGCGAATCCGCTGACAGGCTTCAACGTGAACTACACGCTCTCCGGCAGCAAGTACGGCGTCGGCGCGGCGTCCGCGCAGTTGTACTTCTATCTATCCACGACCCCGAACGGGAGCGGTCCGGTCTGGCTCCTCGATTCGCGACAGATCCTTCTCCAAGGCAACGGCCTGGGACCGTATTATCCTCCGTCTGGCACCCAGACCGTATATATGCACCGGGTCAACATGCAGGCGTCGACCGTCGCGCAACTGGAGGCCATCGCGGCTGCGTGTCAACCCCAGACCTATTACATCCTGGGGTTTGTGGACAACACTCCGCTGGTGGATCGCAGTTTGCTAATGGGCAGCACGAAACCGCCGGACTTCTACTTCTCCGGCGGGACGCTCTCGCCCAATACTATCCAGCCGGGGGGGGCCGCCGACCTCTCATTCACTCTGGCAACCCAATGCCCCGTATCCACCGGCTCGCACGTCGGCATCTATCTAACGGACCCCAGCTTCCAGGTGCTGGAAGTGATTGGCGCTGTCTCCGTCGGGACTGGAGCGGGGCCCTTCTCCCTGCCGCCCACGCCCATCACCTTCTCTTCCGCCATGCCACTGGGCAGCTACCGTATCGTACTGGTCGCGGATGCCAACGGCGTCGTCACGGAGAGCAACGAGAACAACAACGTGGGCTACTTCGAACTCCAGGTCACCTCGGGACTCCTGGCCCAGGACGACCCGGGCCAGGCCCAGGAGCTGTCAGAGCCGCTGCCGTTCGATGCGGCCTCGGTGCTGTCCGAGTTCGAGCGCGGTGCCTCGGTGCGGCGCGACGTCCTGTCGTTCTGACCGGACACCCGCTTCAACGGAAGGGATGACGGGCGTTCGCGCCCGTCAGGAGAGAGGATAGCCAGGGCTGGTGGACTCCGGCGAGGAGGTGCAGGTCCTCGAGGGGATTATCGACACTGCAGCTCGGCGTAGCGCCGCGAGAGGAGTTGGGTGGCGGTGAGCGGTCGGGTAGACCAGGGAAGTCACCCTCCCTGGCCCCCCACAGATCCAGACGTGCGGGACTACCGCATCCGGCTCTTCGGCTCATGGTTTTGCTGCGAGAGTGCGATAGCGGTGGATGATGCGCACAGGTGGCAGCGGGTAGCGTTGCAGCAGCCGTGCGAATCTCTCCCATGCCAGCGTGGCGCGCTGCGAGCGGCGTCCAAGCCATTTGCGCCACGTGTGTGCCACCCAGTACAGGAAGCGAGTGAGGCTCCGCGTGTTTCCGCTGATTCCGTAGTACGCGTAGTGGCCCCTCACCTTCTGTACGAGGCCGCGGTGCTGCTCGGCAACGGGCAGATGCCTGTTGATGCGACACCAGTCCGTCATCCTGCTCAGCGCCCGCGACATCCGGCTTGACGTGGTCTTCCGCTGGACGGCCCACCTGCCCTTCAGCGTCTTCCCCCAATAGTGGGTGAAGCCGAGGAAATCGAAGCTGCGCGGCCGTGCCCCGAGCGGCTTGGTAGCCGAGCGGGGTGGCCGAGGAAACTGCACCAGCCTCGTCTTCTCCGGGTGGAGCGTCAGCCCATACTTGCTGAAGCGCTTTGAAAGCACGGCCATGACGCGCCGAGCGTCCTCCTCCCGGGTGAAGAGCACCACGAAGTCATCGGCGTAGCGGACGAGAGCGGCCCGGCCCACCAGACGCGGCCTCACCTGCCTCTCAAACCACACGTCCAGCACCTCGTGCAGGTAGACGTTTGCCAGCAAGGGGGAGATGACGCCCCCCTGCGGAGTGCCTTCCTCGGGGTGGACGACGGCCCCATCCTCCAGCACTCCTGCGTTCAACCACTTGCCGATGAGGCGCAGGAGCACCCCATCGCGCACCCGCCGCTGAAGGAAGGCGAGGAGCTGTCCATGGTCCAGGGTGTCGAAGAAGCTCTGGATGTCGACCTCAAGCACCCACCCACCGTTCATCTCGATCGACTGCTGCCACAATGCCTCCAGCGCCAAGTGTGCACTGCGTCCGGGCCGGAAGCCGTAGCTGCACGACAGGAAGTCCTGCTCGTACACGGCCTCCAGCACCATGGCGACCGCCCGCTGGAGGAGTTTGTCCTCGAAGGTCGGAATCCCGATGGGACGTGTCTTGCCTTGCCCCTTCGGGATGTGCACCCGACGCACGGGCGGCGCTCGGTAGGTGCCGGACTTCATGCGCCCCAGCAGCGAGTGGAGGTGGTCCTCCAGCCTCGCCGCGTACTCCTGGGCCGTTTGTCCGTCGATGCCTACCGCGCCGTCCTTGCGCACCCGCCTGTGGGCCTCGCGCAGCCAGTCGATGTCGATGTGGTGGGCCAGCGTCGTGAAGGCCATGTCCGGCCCCTGCCTCGCCAGCGTTGCTATCCGTTGAAGTCGCGTTGAGATGGGGATGGGACTCGGTGTTCCCGCCATCTTTCCCTCCTTCGGGTCCATGTTCCGGTGCTCCCTTCCCTCCGCAGGGTCCGGCCCCGGGCAGCAGCCGTTCCCCTGCCTCTGCGGCACTACGGAGCACTCCGACGCCCTGTCGCTCCTCCCGCTATCGGCTTCGTTGCCTTCGCCCTCGCGGTACCACCCTCGTCCGTCTTTCGCTCCTCCGGGAGGCGGACGCATCGCCCGGACGCCGGGGTTGTTCTGACGGGTTCCCCAACCGTCTCGTTGTGGTGGAAGAGACAGGGCCTCCCAGGTTCCTGGGGAGCCCCTTGCGTACGTGCCCCGCTCTGGCGACCCCGGTGAGGCTGGGAGCGCCTGGCCGAACTCGCGGCGCGCCCAGTACAGCCTTCCGTCTCTTGAACGACGTCGGCCCTCACGAGACCAACTCTTTCGGGGCTCAATGACGCGGCCCGCACGCTCGCTGTCTACGCTTCGCAGCCCGGGTTACCCCGGCGCCACGCAAGACTCGCTTCCGGCTGGTGGCCACCTTTGCCGGGCAGGGATTTCACCTGCTGGGCTCCATGTGAGGTTTCGGTTCCGGCTATGCCATTACGTCCTCCTCATCCAGGCTTGGCCTGGCGCACTCAAGATTGTTGTCGCGTGAGAGGGCTCAACCGATGCGCTTCATCTCCTGCACAGCCGGGGTGAGGTTCGGAGAGGGGCCGAGACGGACGGGGCCCATCGGCGTCCAGTTGCGAGTGTCGCGGCTCCAGCGCTCGGGATGACGCGCTTCAGCGCGTTGGTATACCTCGCGACGTCGAGCCAGCAGCGCGTGCTCGCGGCCGAAGTGCCTGTCGTCAGGCGTGACGAAGCGAATGGCGCAGTGGCGGTGCTCGGTGTTGTACCAGGCCATGAAGCGCGTCACCCAGGCACGCGCGTCCTCGACGGACGTGAAGGGGCGCTGTGGGAAGGAGGGACGGTACTTCAGCGTGCGGAAGAGGGCCTCGGAGAACGGGTTGTCGTCCGAGACGCGGGGGCGGCTGAAGGACGGGGTGACGCCCAGCCACTGCAGGGTGGCCAAGAGCGTGGCGCCCTTCATGGGGCCACCGTTATCCGCATGCAACACCAGTCCCTCGGGGCAGCCCGCTTCCTGCCAGCAGCGGCGGATGAGGGCCGCTGCATGCGCGGACGACTCCTCCTCGTGCACCTCGGAGCCCATGATGCGGCGGCTGAAGACGTCCACCACCAGGTACAGGTAGAGGAAGCTGCCCGTCACGGGGCCCCTCAGGTAGGTGATGTCCCAGCTCCACACCTGGTTCGGCCCTGTGGCGAGGTGCTCGGCCCGTGGCCTGGGCGTGGGCGCCTTGGCGCGGCCACGGTGGGCCAGTTGCCCCGCTTCGCGTAGCACCCGGTGTTTCTGCTCCGCTACCGGACGGAAGAAGCCAAGGCGGTACTGGAAGCGGCGGCGAACGAGGGAGGGGTTTCCGCCATCGGAGCGCTCATGACACTACGACGCTGGAAGGACGGCACCTGGGCGCTCGATCCTGAGTAGTCCGCATTGAGGAGACGGGGCTTCAAAACCGCAGAGAGGCGCCCCGGGCGAGTTCGATTCCCGTGCCCTCCCTCGAACGCATCCCCTCACTCCCCGGATG
>NZ_JAAIYB010000354.1 GCF_010894475.1 Myxococcus vastator | reverse complement strand
ACGCGGGAGTCGTCGCCGCGTGAAGCGCCCTGCGCATCCCCCCGCTCGGAGCACGCCCTGCCCGCGCCGCACTCCCAGCATGGGACCTCCGTGCCTCGCCGCGACTCGGGGCGCGTGAGGCGCGCATTCACGCTAGGCTCTTCTGTCGTTGGCGCGACACGAGCGCTGACGCCGTGCGTCGGACGTGCGGTTTGACGCGCGGAGCCATCGACCGTGCTTTGACACCCTCCTTGCCGGGTGCTACCGCTAGGTGAAACATGAATCGGGCTTCAGCTTCTCCAGACCGCTCCGGACCCGTCACGCCGCGAGGCCAGAAGACGCGTGCGAAGCTGTTGAAGGCCGCGGAGTCGGTCTTCGGTGAGAAGGGCTACGAGCGCGCCTCCATCGCGGACATCACGCGCAAGGGCGGCGTGGCGCTGGGGACGTTCTATGTCTACTTCCCCGACAAGCAGTCCATCTTCGTCGAAGTCGTGGACGAGCTGGGCACGCGCCTGCGCCGGCTCATCGCCGAGTCCGTGACCGGCTGCGAGCACCGCGTCGACGTGGAGCGCCAGGGACTGCGCACCTTCTTCCAGTTCGTGCGGCAGCACCCCAATCTCTATCGCGTGGTGCGCCAGGCGGAGTTCGTGGATGAGGCGTGCTACCGCCGCTACTACGACCGCTTCGCTCGCGGCTACGTGAGCGGGCTCACCCGCGCCATGGAGGCGGGCGAGGTGCGGCGCATGGACCCGGAGGCGCTGGCCTACTGCCTCATGGGCATCAGTGATTTCCTCGGCATGCGCTGGGTCCTCTGGGAGGAGGACCCGGGGCTCGAGCGCGTGCTCGACACCGCGATGACGCTCATCTCCCACGGCCTGGACCCGCGCGCGTCCACGGGCCGCAACACCGTGAAATCCTCCGCTGCTTCGAAGCCTAAGCCGAAGCCGAAGCCCAAGACCCCGAAGAAGAACACCCTGCGTTCCGCCCGCCGACCGGCGCGCGGCGCCCGGAGCTGACGAACACCCATGCGATACGCCCAGATTCTCTCCACTGGCCGCTACGTCCCCGAGAAGGTCCTCACCAACGCCGACGTCGAGAAGATTCTCGGTGAGAAGGTGGATGAGTGGCTCCAGCAGAACGTGGGCATTCGCGAGCGCCACATGATGGCGGATGACCAGGCCACCTCCGACCTCTGCGTGGGCGCCGCCCGCCAGGCGCTGGAGCGCGCGGGCACGAAGCCGGAGGCGCTGGACCTCATCATCATCGCCACCGACACCCCGGACTACCTCAGCCCCGCCACCGCCTCCGTGGTGCAGGCGAAGCTGGGCGCGGTGAACGCCGGCACCTACGATCTCAACTGCGCGTGCGCGGGCTGGGTGACGGCGCTGGACGTGGGCTCCAAGACGATTGCCGCGGATGACAGCTACCAGCGCATCCTCGTCGTGGGCGCCTACGGCATGTCGCGCTACATCAACTGGAAGGACAAGAAGACGGCCACCCTGTTCGCGGACGGCGCGGGCGCGGTGGTGCTGGGCGCGGGTGACACGCCCGGCTTCATGGGCGCGAAGCTGCTGGCCAACGGCGAGTACCACGACGCGCTCGGCGTCTACACCGGCGGGACGAACCGCCCGGCCACCGCCGAGTCGCTGGAGCTCACGGGCGGCAAGCCCGCGGTGCAGTTCGTCCGCAAGTTCCCCGCGACGTTCAACACCGAGCGCTGGCCCATGCTGCTGGACCAGCTCCTCAAGCGGCAGAAGCTGCAACTGGATGACGTGAAGCAGTTCGTCTTCACCCAGCTCAACCTGCGCACCATCGAAGCGACCATGAAGATCCTGGGCCAGCCGATGGAGAAGGCCCACTACACCATGGACAAGTGGGGCTACACCGGCTCGGCCTGCATCCCGATGACGCTGGATGACGCGGTGGTGCAGGGCAAGGTGAAGCGCGGCGACCTGGTGGCCCTGTGTGCCAGCGGCGGCGGGCTCGCCATGGCCTCCGCCCTCTACCGCTGGACGGCCTGAGTCACGCCATGACGGAGGGCGCTCACATGTTCATCGGTGACTGGATGGGCCGTGGCGCCCTGTACTGGCCCGACAGTGTCGCGGTGGTGGACCCGTCCCGTGGGGACGCGGGCCGCTTCACCTACCGCGCGATGAACACGCGCGCCACCGCGCTGGGCGGCTGGCTGCGCGACGTGGCCGGCGTGAAGAAGGGGGACCGGGTGGGCCTCGTGGCCCACAACGGCGTGGAGTACCTGGACGCGCTGTTCGCCTGCGCGAAGCTTGGCGCCGTCTTCGTCCCCTTCAACTGGCGCCTGCACGCCGCCGAGCTGGCGGACCTGGTGCGCTCCATCCGTCCCGGCGTGCTCCTCTTCGGCGACGACTTCCGCGACACCATGGCGGACGTCCGCGAGCGCCTGGGCGGCGGTCCCCGGCTGGTGGCCCTGGAGCCGCGCGGCCTGCCGGGCGCGGACGCCTACGCGGCGGCGCTGGCCCACGTGCCGGGCGCGCCGGTGACGCAGGACGCGGTGTCCGAGGAGGACATCCTCTGTCTCATCTTCACCGGCGGAACGACGGGGCGCTCGAAGGGCGCGCGCGTCAGCTACCGCATGGTGGCGTGGAACACGCTCAACACGCTGGTCCACGAGGTGCGGCCCGGCGACGTCACGGTGACGCACACGCCCATGTTCCACACGGGCGGATTGCTCGTGTACACGCTGCCGCTGCTCACCGTGGGAGGCACCGTCGTCATCATGCGCCGGTGGGAGCCGGAGGCGCTGCTGGACCTCATCCCCCGGGAGCAGGTGACGCTCTTCTTCGCGGTGCCCACGCAGTACCAGCAGCTCCTGGAGTCGCCGCGCTTCAAGACGACGGACTTCTCCTCCGTGCGCTTCATGACCAGCGGTGGCGCGGCGCTGCCGGTGCCGCTCATCCAAGCGTGGCAGGCGGTGCACCCGGTGCCCTTCAAGCAAGGCTTCGGGATGACGGAGTTCGGCCCGGGCCTCTTCAGCATGGGGCCGGAGTACGCGGTGTCGAAGGCGGGCTCCATTGGCCGGCCCAACTACTTCATCGCCGCGAAGCTGGTGGATGACGACGGCCGGGAGGTCCCCACGGGCGAGGTGGGCGAGCTGCTCCTCAAGGGTCCCTCCATGTGCTCCGGCTACTTCGAGGACGAGGCCGCCACGCGCGAGGCCATTGACCCGGACGGGTGGCTGCACACCGGCGACCTGGCGCGCATGGACGCGGACGGCTTCTTCACCATCGCCGGGCGCAAGAAGGACATGTTCATCTCCGGCGGGGAGAACATCTACCCGCTGGAGCTGGAGGCCGCGCTGTACGAGCACCCCGCCGTCGCCCAGTGCGCCGTGGTGGGCGTGCCCGACGAGAAGTGGGGCGAGGTCGGCCGCGCCTTCGTGGTGTTGAAGCCGGATGGGAAGGTTTCGTCGGAGGCGCTGTTGGAGCACCTGCGGGGACGCGTGGCGCGCTTCAAGGTGCCCAAGCGCGTGGAGCTGCTGGAGCGCCTGCCCATCTCCGCGGCCGGAAAGATTCTCAAGCGCGAGCTTCGCGACGCGGCCGTGGCCGCGGACCGGGACCGCTCGCGTCATTGAGCGTGAACGCACCTTGAAGGACGGGCCACGCCAACGGTGGCTCGCTGCCTGTCGACTGTCGCGTCAGCCCGGCGATGCCCGCCGGAAGAAGAGGAGCAACCCCATGAAGAAGATGCTGCTGTCCGCGGTGATGACGTCTGCGCTGTCCCTGGTGGGCTGTGGTGAGAGCGACCCGATCGACAACGGCCCTGACAACACCCCCAACCTGAGCACGTCGCAGGGCATCCTGACGTTCCTGGAAGGAAAGACGCTGACGATGACCGGGGACGACATCCCGACCCATCCGAACGGCTTCAGCGAGGACGTCAACTTCGGCGCCAGCTCGCAGTGCTACCAGAGCGTCACCATGTCGGTGCAGGGCGGCAACTTCCGGGTGGACAGCATCCCGGGCACCATCGAGGGCGCGCCGCAGGCGGGCCAGACGGGCACCTGCAACCCGGACCTGCCGCAGAACGCGCTGACCTTCACCTCCACCGTCGTGAACATCGAGAACGTGTCGGCGGACGGCGAGTGCTTCGACGTCGTGTTCTCCTTCCCGGGCTTCCGGCAGGTGGGCCGCGGCTCGTTCTCCGCGGACCAGCGGCGGCTGGACCTGGAGCTCTTCTTCGAGGGCGGCGCCACGGGCGCCAACTGCGCGGCGGGCGCGGTGGGCTCGGCCACGGTGAACCAGGTCATCGGGGGCGAGAGCCGTCCGTTCGAGGGCAGCGCGGTGCAGAGCTACGTCATCAGCGGCAGCTAGTGTGAAACCCACCGGGAGGGAGGTGTGCTCCTCCTCCCTTCCGTGTGGGGCCCGCGCCCGGCGGTTGCCGTGTGGCGCGGGCGCAAGAGTCGAGCACGCAGACGTTCGCAGTCCGGCCGGAAGGCTGGGAGCGCCCCCGCGCGCGGGGCCGAGGTGTTTATGGCACGGTGGTGGTTGTCCGAGGCACGCAGGGCGGCGCGGCGGTCCGCGGGAGCCCTGGCGTTGGTGCTGGCGGGGGTGTCGCTCCCGGCGGCGGCGCAGAGCACGCCGGTCCCCGGCCTCTACTTCGGTGAGTGGAACGACGAGGCGAACCGCGACGAGGACGCGAAGCCGCGCGAGTTCAGCCTCATCAATTACTTCTTCACGCGCGTGTCGGTGCAGAACCAGGTGGGTGACCCGGCCGGCCTCCGCGGCGTGTCGCTGGGCCCCATTGGCCTGCCCGCGGGGAGCGCGGTGCGCGCCGAGCCCGGCCTGTCCGCGTACTTCATCGAGCAGCGGTGGATTCCGGTGCTCGAGTACAGCCCCCACTTCGTGGACGGGCTGGCCTCCTTCCGGGCCCAGTTCGAAATCGACTACATGTGGGGCCGCTCCGCCAACGCGCTCCAGCAGAACGAGGGCGGCGGCTTCAACGCCGACCAGGTCAACATCCAGACGAAGAACGTCAACGTCGCGCTGTATCCCACGCGCAACCCGCGGCAGTTGACGCTGCTGGTGGGCACGCAGCCGGCCTACGACAACGTCTACGACCCCACGCGCACGCCGCTGTCGGACATCACCCGCACCGGCTACAAGATGAGCTTCCTGGGCAGCGATGCCACGGGCCTCTCCCTCTTCAGTGGCTACAAGGGCCTGGCCAAGCTGAGCCTGCTGCCGCTGGGCTCCGCGCAGGCGGACAAGGCCACGCGCAACGACCCTCGCCTGAAGTACATCTGGCTCATCACCGGTGACTACGTGTACCCGGTGCGGCCCAACACGAACGTGGGCCTGTCGCTGTGGTTCCTCAACGACCAGACGAAGGGGGACGCCTACGCCTTCGAGGGCCTGGTGAAGAGCGGCCCGTCCTCCACGGGCCTCAACACCTTCACGGGCACGGCGCGCTTCGACATCGCGCGGCCCACGGGCAACGTCTTCTGGGCGGGCGCCAACTTCAATCACAACATCGACTTCCGCACGGGCCGGTTCGGCGCGTCGGGCTTCGTCATGTACAACGGCGGCAAGTACGTCAGCGACGACCCGGAGCGCTCCGCCCTGGACGAGCTCACCATCTCCGGCCTCTCCGCCAACCTGGAGCTGATGTACCAGTGGGGCCGCGGGTCCGCGGACATGCTCACGCTGGAGGGCATGTACACCACCGGTGACAGCGACCTCTCCGACTCGCGTTACACCGGCGCCTTCACGCTCAACCAGTACGGCCTGCCGGGCGCGGTGTGGTTCAACCACAAGATGCTCATCCTGTTCCCGTTCACCAGCACGGTGAACAACTACACGGGCGCGGTGACGGACATCTCCAACCAGGGCTACGGCATGCGCGCGGCCATCGCCACCGCGGCGTGGGACATGGTGCCCAACAAGCTGAACCTCAAGCTGGGCGTGGGCACCGCCACCTCCGACGCGACGCCCGCGCGGTGGACGCCCGAGGTCGAGCGCGGCCGGTACATTGGCACCGAGGTCAACGCGGAGCTGCGCTACCACATCCGCTACCTCATGACGGCCGGCCTGCACGCGGGCTACCTGTTCCGGGGCAGCTTCTACGAGGGCTCGCCCACCATCCGGACCAACCCCTTCTCCGTCTTCACCACCTTCACCTGGTACGCGTTCTGACCATGAGCACCTCCCGCGCATTCACCGCCCTGCTCCTCGCGGCGGGGCTCTCCTCCGCCGGTTGCGTGCGCTCGTTCGCGCAGCAGCCCGCGCTCTCCTTCCAGGACCTGGACTACTCCTCCGAGGGCTCGAAGCAGCCCTGGCCGGTGAAGCGGCTGGCGCTGCCTCGCACCGCGAACCAGTACGGCATGGCCGTGGTGCCCGAAATGGCCTACGTGGACATGCCCGGCAGCGGCCCGGACGCGAAGGCCGTCGTCTTCATCCACGGCCTGGGTTCGTACCTGAAGTTCTGGCGGGCGCAGCTGGACGCCTTCCAGCAGCAGGGCTACCGCGTCATCGCGGTGGACCTGCCCGGCTACGGCAAGTCCGACAAGCCCGGCAGCTTCCCGTACACCATGGAGGCCATGGCGGACGCGGTGCTGGAGCTGGTGGACACCCTGGGCCTGGACACGCCCGTGCTCGCCGGCCACTCCATGGGCGGGCAGACGTCGCTCTCCTTCGCCATCCGCTACCCGGCGTCGCTCAGCGGGCTGGTGCTGGCGTCGCCCGCCGGCTTCGAGAAGTTCAGCTGGCGGGAGAAGGAGTGGTTCGCGCGGGTGATGAGCTCCGAGTTCATCAAGACCGCGCCGGAGGCCAGCATCTGGGGCAGCGTGCGCCAGGGCAATTTCATGCACTGGCGGCCAGAGCTGGAGTGGCTGATTGAGGAGCGCGTGCGGCTGGCGAAGTCGCCCGAGTTCGACGCCTACGCCTACGCCAACGTGCGCACGGTGCGGGGCCTGTCCAACAACGACTTCGTGCGTGGAAACCTGCACCGCGTCACCGTGCCCACCGTCATCATCTACGGCACGGATGACCGGCTCATCCCCAGCCCCTTCCTCCACGGCGGCGAGGCGCGCGGCGTCATGGAGTACGGCGCGTCTCACATCCCCGGCGCGAAGCTGGTGGCGCTGGAGGGGTGCGGGCACACGGTGCAGCTCGACTGCGCGGAGCGCTTCAACGAGGCGGCCTTCGCCTTCGTCCGCGACGTGGCGGCGGAGCGCATCGAGGTGCCGTCCGCGCCCGCGAAGGAGGCGGCGCCACAGCCGGAGTCTCCGCCCGCACCGGCATCCGAGCCGCTCATGCCGCAGAGCCTGCCTCCGCCCACGCCGGGCCAGGAAGGCGAGCCGACGCCGGGCGTGCTGCCCCAGCCGTAGCGCGCGGCCCGGTGCACCTCCACCCGTTCGCAAGGGTGGAGGTGCCTGCGCGGAGCCGGTTACGGGATGGTGTGGTTGACCACCATGCCGTACTGGACCGCCTCCGTCAGGTCCTTCGAGTTGAAGTGGCCGTAGGGGTAGCCGGTGTAGCGCTTCTCGCCCGTCTGCCCGGGGATGCGCGACGTGTACTCGCCGTAGACGATGCCGTCGTAGCCGATGATTTCGTCCGCCGTGGAGTAGATGGTGTAGCGGTAGGCGCCCTCGTAGCCGCTCCTGGAGCGCAGGTCATTGAGGTACGCTGAGCGGCCGGTGACGCTGCCCCAGTAGAGGTAGCCCGGGTACAGGCCATTGGTGGAGCCGCAGGTGGGCGTCGACGGACCGGACAGATAACAAGACGTCAGGCCCAGGTTGGCGCCGGCGATGCCGACGAAGGTGTCCACCGAGGACGTGAGCGGCGCGCCCACGTTGTAGCTGCCGCCGTCCGCCGCGTCGTGGGCCGTGCCGCCGAGGATGGCCTTGCGCGCCAGCGTCACGCCCATGGAGTGGGTGATGATGTCCACCTTCGAGGCGCCGGTGTACGCCTTCACCGCCTCGATGAACTTGCGCACCTTCATCACGTTCTGCTTGGAGTGGTACTGGTTCGCGGACTGGAGCGCGTTGGCCGGGCCCCACGTCGTCGCGTACAGCTCGCTCGTCTTGTAGCCCCGCGAGTGGAAGTACTCGATGGAGTTCGTCCAGCCCGTCTGGCCGAAGACGCCCGAGCCCACCGCCTTGTCCGAGTTGCCGTGGATGAAGATGACGGGCTGCTTCGTCACGGTGTCGGAGGCGCTGGCCTTGCCGCCGTAGCTTCCGCCCTTGAGGTCCGCGCGGACGAAGTCGTAGCTGTTGTAGCCGTTGGACGACAGCCAGTTGCGGAAGTGCGTGGTGGCGCCGGAGGTGGAGACCGCCGCGGCCTCCACCGCGCCCAGCGCCTCCTCGTGGGGCGCGAGCTCCTCGCCGCAGCCGGTGGTGATGCCAAGCAGCAGCGTGCTCGCGAGATACAGCGAAGGCCTCAGACGCATGGGCATGCTCCTCTGTTTGTTTTTGGAGAGCGCGTCCGGAACAGGAAGTGTCCTCGAGCGCGATACACAGTCTAGAGACATCTCCCGCGAGCGTCTTCCGTCGTCTGGACGTGCACGGACGTTGTCGCGCTGCGTCGCGTGGTACTCAACGGGGTATGCGCTCACGCAAGGTCGTCATCCGGAAAGCCGGTGGGTACGGGCAGCTCCACCTTGAAGAGGTGAATCAGGTTTCACCTGGAGTCGGGGAGGTCCGGGTGGCCACCGAGGCCATCGGGGTGAACTATGCGGACTGCGTCATCCGCATGGGGCTGTACGCCTCCGCGAAGGAGTACGTGGGGTGGCCCATCACCCCGGGCTTCGAGTTCGCCGGCCGGGTGGAGGCCGTGGGCGAAGGGGTGGCGGACCTGGCGCCTGGCGCGCGGGTGTTCGGTGTGACTCGCTTTGGTGGGTACGCCACCCACGTCACCGTGCCCCGTCACCAGGTGTTCACCGTGCCCGCGCGGCTGAGCATGGAGCAGGCCGCGGGGTTCCCCACGGTGTTCCTCACCGCGTACTACGCGCTCTTCGAGCTGGCGCACCCGCGCCCGGGCGCCCATGTGCTGGTGCAC
>NZ_JAAIYB010000353.1 GCF_010894475.1 Myxococcus vastator | reverse complement strand
GGAGGGGACAGGGCACATGAGGTGGGAAGAGATGGGCGAGACGCCCCGGGAGGACAGGCGCGGAGGCAGGGACGGCGGTGGTGTGAAGGCGTCCCCCGGTCGCTCCTCCCTGGTGGCCGTGCTGGCGGAGAAGCCCTCCGTGGCGCGCGACATCGCGCGGGTGCTGGGGGCGAACGAGCGCGGTGAGGGCTGGCTGCGCGGCAACGGCTACGTGGTGACGTGGGCCATTGGGCACCTGGTGGGGCTGGCGCAGCCCCATGAGATTCGCGCGGACTGGAAGAAGTGGAGCCGCGCGCTGCTGCCCATGCTCCCGGCGGACTGGCCGCTGGTCGTCTCCAAGGAGACGCGCAGCCAGTTCGAGGTGGTGAAGCAGGTGCTCAACGCGCCGGAGGTGTCCTCGGTGGTGTGCGCCACGGACGCGGGGCGCGAGGGCGAGCTCATCTTCCGGTACATCTACGACGCGGCGAAGTGCCGCAAGCCGGTCCAGCGGCTGTGGGTGTCGTCGCTGACGGAGCGGGCCATCCAGGACGGCTTCCGTCGGCTCGCGGACGGCCGTGAATACGAAGCGCTGGCTGCCGCGGCCATGGGGCGCAGCCGGGCGGACTGGCTGGTGGGGATGAACCTGTCGCGCCTGTACACGCTGGCGCACGGGGGGCATGGAGAGATGCTGAGCGTGGGCCGGGTGCAGACGCCCACGCTGGCCATGGTGGTGGAGCGGGAGCTGGCCATCCGCGACTTCGTGCCGCGTGACTACCTGGAGGTCGTGGCCACCTTCGCGCCCAGGGCGAAGGGCGTTGCGCCGGACGCGCTGTACCAGGGCACGTGGTTCCGCTCGGGGCCGGATGGCAAGCCCGTGGCGCCCCCCGGCTTCGAGGGCGTGCGCGAGGCGCGGCGGCTGGAGGCGAACGGGGTGGAGGCGCAGGCCGTCATCGACCGCGTGCGCTCCGGCCGGGCCGTCATCGAATCGCTGGAGTCGGAGGAGAAGAAGATGGCGCCTCCGCTCCTCTACGATTTGACGGAGCTGCAGCGGCACGCCAACCGGCTCCATGGCTTCAGCGCGCAGCGCACGCTGGAGGTGGCGCAGGCGCTCTACGAGAAGCACAAGCTGTTGAGCTATCCGCGCACCGCCAGCCGGCACCTGTCGCGCACCGTGGCGGACACGCTGCCGGAGGTGGTGAACGCCATCCGCGCGCCCTATGAGGAGGACCTGGCCGTCGGCACGGGGGCTCGGGCGCTGGGCAAGCGCTACGTGGATGACGCGAAGGTGACGGACCACCACGCCATCATCCCCACGCCCACGTCGCCGGGCGGGGTGCGGCTGTCTCCGGATGAGCAGCGCGTCTATGACCTGGTGTGCCGGCGTCTGCTCCAGGCGTGGCACGAGGACCACGTCTGGCGGGTCACCACGGTCATCACCGCGGTGACGCCGCCAGGGGCGCCGCCGGTGGTGGACCGCTTCCAGAGCACGGGCACCCAGGTGGAGCGGGTGGGCTGGAAGGTGCTGGACATTGGCGGCGGGCAGAAGGCGCCGCGGCTGAAGTCGGAGGGGCGCAAGGGCGAGGACGGGGAGCGGGAGCCGGACGACGAGCCCCAGACGCTGCCGTCGGGCCTGGCGCGCGCGCAGCCGCAGTCCGTGGAGGACGTGGAGGCGGTGAAGAAGCGCACGCGTCCGCCCCCGCGCTTCACGGATGCGACGCTGCTGACGGCCATGGAGTCGGCGGGGCGGGCGCTGGATGAGAAGGAGCTCGCGGACGCGATGCGCGAGACGGGCCTGGGGACCCCCGCCACCCGCGCGGCCATCATCGAGGTGCTGCTGGACCGCGAGTACCTGCGCCGCCGGGGCAAGGTGATGGAGGCCACGGAGAAGGGCATCCATCTCATCCAGGTGGTGCACCCGGATGTGAAGACGCCGGCCATGACGGGCCAGTGGGAAGCGTGGCTCCAGCGCATCGAGCGCGGTGAGGGCCAGCTCGATGCGTTCATTCGCGGCATCGAGGCGTATGTCATCGAGGTGGTGGGCCATGGCGCCACCGCGCCGCAACGGCCTCTGCGCGACGAGGTCGTGGGGGCGCCACCTGGCGCGGGCTGGGGGCAGGGCGGCGCGGCGCAGGTGGCGAGCGAGGGAGGTTCGTCTGGCGTGGGAGCACGTGGCCCGGGCGGACGTGCTGGGTTCGGGGAGCCCTCCGCCGAGCGCCATGCGGATGCTGTGTCGGGAGGTGGCCGGCAGGGGGCGTTCGCGGAGGCTCCGGAGCCGCTCTTCGGGACGCGGCGGAGCAGGACCTCGGGCTCCGTGGGTCGCTCGGAGCCTCATGACGAGCCACCGTCCTCCGCCATGTCACCGGGCGGCGGACCGGCCTCACGCCTTCCGCGAGCGGACGGCGCGGGCTCGAACGCCGGGGCCTGGGGGGACGCTGGCGCCGCCCGTGCTCCAGTGAACCGTGCGAGGACCACGGTGTCTGCCGCGTCCACCGGGCAGCGGCCGGAGCGCATGCGGCGCGCGCCAACGGCGCCCGAGGCGCTGCGTCCGCTGCTGAAGGAGGCGTTCGGCTTCTCGGACTTCCGGCCGTACCAGGAGGCGGTGTGCCGCGCGGCCACCGCGGGAGAGGACCTGCTGCTCGTGATGCCCACGGGCGCGGGCAAGTCCCTCTGCTACCAGTTGCCCGGCCTGGCGCGCGCGGGCACCACGCTGGTGGTGAGTCCGCTCATCGCGCTGATGGAGGACCAGGTGGCGCGGCTCCAGTCGCTCGGCTTCGCGGCGGACCGCATCCACTCCGGGAGAGACAGGGCCATGTCGCGGCAGGTGTGCGCGGACTACCTGGAGGACCGGCTCGACTTCCTGTTCATCGCACCCGAGCGGCTCGGCGTCCCGGGCTTCGTGGAGTTCCTGGCGCGCCGCACGCCCGCGCTCATCGCGGTGGACGAGGCCCACTGCATCTCCCAGTGGGGACACGACTTCCGCCCGGACTACCGGCTCCTAGGCGCCCGCCTGCCCCTGCTGCGCCCCGCGCCCGTCGTGGCCCTCACCGCCACCGCCACGCCGGACGTGCAGCGGGACATCGTCCAGCAGCTCGGCCTGCACGGCCCCGGGGGCAAGGCGCGCACCTTCATTCACGGCTTCCGCCGCACCAACATCGCCATCGAGGTGCGTGAGCTGAATCCCAGCGCGCGCGGCGACGCCATCCAGGCCCTTCTCCAGGACGAGGAGAACCGGCCCGCGATTGTCTACGCGGCCACGCGCAAGCACGCCGAGCAGTTCGCTGACCTGCTCGCGGGCGAGTTCACCGCCGCCGCGTACCACGCGGGCCTCCAGCCCTCGGAGAGGGACAGGGTGCAGGCCGAGTTCCTCCGGGGCTCGCTGGAGGTCATCGTGGCCACCACGGCGTTTGGCATGGGCATCGACAAGCCAGACGTGCGCACCGTCATCCACGCGGCGCTCCCCGCCAGCCTGGAGGGCTACTACCAGGAGCTGGGCCGCGCGGGCCGTGATGGAAAGCCGTCGCGCGCGGTGCTGCTGCACTCGTACATCGACCGCCGCACGCACGAGTTCTTCCACCGGCGGGACTACCCGGAGGCGTACGTGCTGGAGCGGTTGTTCCAGTCCACGGCGCCGCAGCTCGAACCCAAGGCCGTGCTCCAGGGCCGCGTGCGAGGCGACCCCGAGGTCTTCGACAAGGCGCTGGAGCAGCTCTGGATTCACGGCGGCGTCGTCATGACGCCCGACGAGACGGTGATGCGCGGGCGGCCGAACTGGTCCGCGGCGTACTCCGCGCAGCGTGAGCGCAAGCTGCTGCACCTGGAGCAGATGGGGCGCTACGCGGAGGCCCATGGCTGCCGCATGAAGCAGCTCGTGGGGCACTTCGGTGACACCCAGGATTCGGGCGAGCCGTGTGGCCTGTGCGACGTCTGCGCGCCGGAGGCCTGCGCCACGCTGCGCTTCGCCGAGCCGACGTCCGCGGAGCGGCACGGGCTGGAGCGCATCCTGGAGTCGCTCCAGGAGCGGGACGGACAGGCCACCGGACGGCTCCACCGTGAGCTGTTCGGAGAGGCCCTGCCACGGCGTGACTTCGAGCGACTGGTGGGCGGACTGGTGCGCGCCGGGCTGACGCGCCTGACGGTGGACTCGTTCGACAAGGACGGGCAGGTCATCTCGTTCCAGCGTCTGGCGCTGACGGACGCGGGCCGGCGCGCGCGCGCGGTGGACCCCCAGCAGGTGCTCCTGCCCATGCCGTTGGAGAAGGCCGCGAAGCGCAAGCGGCGCCAGGGCGCGGAGACGGGCACCGCGAAGCGGTCCTCGGGCAAGAAGCGCACGGTCCGCGCCCATGGCGGGGCCGCGACGCGGCGCACGGCCGCTGAAGCCCGTGAGGAGGATTCGCCGGCGCACTGGCGCGCGAACGCTCCCCCGGTGCGCACCGCCAGGGCGCCGCGTGCGTCTCGGAGCGCGGAGGCTCCGAGCGCCTCCTCCACGTCGGGCCGGAGCCGCCGCGCCGCGGCCGAGCCTTCTCCGAAGATGGTGGAGGCCTTGAAGGCCTGGCGGCTCGCGGAGGCTCGCAAGCGGCGCGTGCCCGCCTTCCGCATCCTCACCGACCGGGTGCTGGAGGCCATTGCGTCGGCCTGTCCGGAGAATGGCTCGGAGCTGATGGCCATCCACGGGGTGGGGCCCTCCCTCACGGAGCGCTACGGCGCGCAGATTCTTTCCCTGGTGGCGCGCAGGAGCTGAGCCCGGAAGCCCGCGCATGAGGCGGCGTCCTTCCCACGAAGGGAAGGGCGCTTCCCCCCTCGCGCCACGCGGATGCCAGGGCAAGTCCGCGGGGCGGGGCGCAAGGGGCCGCGTCCACACGCCCGCAGGAACGGGGAGCGTGCGTCCAGGCAACGAATCTTCTTCACCGCGCTGGCGGGCAGTGCAGGCGGCGTCCGCCCATCGCCACGTTGGTCCGACCAAACCGGCGGACTTGCGAGCGGACGCAGGATGAAGAGGGGGTACGCGATGGACCTGGGCTTCGAGACGATTGGAAACGCCACGCTCATCTGCCACGACCACGGTCCGGTGCTGGTGACCGACCCGTGGACGGACGGCAGCGCGTACTTCGGTAGCTGGACGCTGTCGCATGAGATTCCGGCGGCGCAGCGCGCGGCCATCCAGGCCTGTCCCTACGTGTGGCTGTCCCATGGCCACCCGGACCACCTGAGCATGGAGTCGCTGGACGTGCTGCGCGCGCGCACGCTGCTGGTGCCCAACCACTTCGGCAACCGCATGCGCGATGACCTGCGCGAGCAGGGCTTCAATGTGCACGTGCTGGTGGACCGGGTGTGGACGCAGCTGTCACCGCGCATCCGCGTCATGTGCCTGCCGGACGTGAATCAGGACGCCGTCCTGCTGGTGGACATGGACGGGCGGCTGCTGGTCAACCTCAACGACGCGGGGGACCGCGGGGCCGGCCGCTTCGTGCGCAAGGTGGTCAGCGGGTATCAGGAGTCGTACCTCCTGGCGCTGTCCGGGTATGGCGACGCGGACATGATGAACTTCTTCACCGAGGACGGGCATCGCATCGCGCCCCACGCCGCGGCGAAGACGCCCGTGGGGCGGACCATTGCCCGGCAGGCGGAGTTCTACGGGGCGCGCTACTTCATCCCCTTCAGCTCCATGCACAAGTACCAGCGGGCCGACAGCCGCTGGGCCTCCGAGTACACCACCCGGCTGGAGGACTACGGCCGGGGCTTCGAGTCGCGCACCTGCTCGCTGCTGCCCGCGTTCATCCGCCACGACTTCATCCGCGGTCAGACGGAGCGCATCCAGCCTCCGGAGCGCGTCCTGCGTCCGATGGACCCCAAGGCCTTCGGGGACGACTGGAGCGAGCCGCTGGACGCGGGCGAGGTGAAGACGCTCACCACCTATTTCCTTGGCGTGGAGCACCTGGGGCGCACGCTCGACTTCCTGCGCTTCCGCGTGGGCGGCAGGGAGCACGTCGTCGCGTTCCAGAAGCGCCGCTTCCACCGGGGCATCACCTTCGAGGTGCCGCGTGGCTCGCTGATGACGGCCGTGCGCTATCAGGTCTTCGACGACCTGCTCATCGGCAACTTCATGAAGACGACGCTGCACGGCGACTTCGGCGCGGGGCGGCTCTACCCGGACTTCAGTCCCTACGTGGCCAAGTACGCGGACAACGGGCAGGCGCGCACGCGCAACGAGCTGCGGACCTACTTCGCGGACTACCGCAGGCGCGACCCGCTGGGCTTCCTGCGCGCCCAGGTGGAGACGCATTGCGTGCGGCCCCTGCAGACGCAGTCCGCGGAGCTGCTGCGCACCTTGCTGCCCCAGGACTCACGGGGCTTCCGCGCCGCCAAGGAGACCTTCTGGCGCGTCCGCCGCGCCCTGCTCTAGTTGAGGGTGCGCGAGCTGCGGGGCGCGGCTCAGCTAGCGCGTCTGCAGCTCGCGGAACGTGATGCCGTCCAGTTCCAGGCGGCGCACGGCATTCATGAACCGCTCGGTACCCACAATCACCGTTGAGTAGTCACTCACCCGGAACAGGTCCAGGGCCGGGGGCAGGGATGCCGCATCCAGAATGGGTTCATCTGGCAGCCGGAAATACACCCAGCCACAGGTTGCGCACGGTGGCGGAACCTCCGGCGGAAGACAGTCCCGGTGCAGTCGGCCGTGCGGCTCAATTTGGAGCTCCAGCAGCGCTGGCGGGTCCTTCTGTCGGAACCGCAGCTCTGTTCTGCAGCCCAACAAGCCGCTCACCCCCTCCGCCTGGAGGCGCTCCAGCGCATCCTGGCGAACCACCCAAAGCACGTCGCCCAGGGACGTGAACGGGCCGAACTTCCCGGAGGCGGGGCCCACCAGGGGACCGAAGTGTGTGCCGGGCGGCAACTCGGCATGGGGCGGTGCCAGGGGGCGCACCAGTTCCCGTAGGCGCTCGAACTCGGGGAACGGCTCGGGTCGGGCCTTTTCGAACTCGCGGCGCTCCGGCAACTGCGACAGGTCCACAGCGGGATACTGGTGCCCCGCGCTTGACCAGGTGGCACCGCACGTGTGGCACCGCACGCCGGGCAAGCGCCATTTGTGGGTGGCGTCGAAGCCAGCCGTTGGCGCCTTGGTCTCGTGCAACCAGAAGAACCGGCTCATCAGTCGGAAGACCTCACGCTCCGGGGCGGGAATAGTAGGGCTGGATTGGGCCGCCGACGAGGTCGAAGCGGTGAATCAACTCCCCCGCGAACCTGTAGATTTCCGATGGCGGGGCGTTCTGGTTCTTCGCCTTGAACTCGCGCCAGGCCTCATTCCATGCGCCACCACGCCCGTTGCCGTCGTGAATTCGTCTGTGAACGTGAAGCGGAATGGGCATGGTGTAGTCGTGGATTTTGACACCCCGAGCCTCGAACCACTCCGCCAAATCTCGCGACTGGGGGAAGATATGGTGCTTTTCCCACCGTCCAGTCGTGAGCCGACGTGAAGGTGGGATGACCTTCGCAGGGGCGCCGTTCCAGTTGGGGAACGTCATGGTGGCGCCAGGGGGAAGCTTCTGCGCTCCGCCCCAATTCCTCCGAGGGCCGCTGCCAGGCGCCGCGGCAGCCGCAGGTGGGCGCGAGGGAGGGAAGCGCGCCAGCTTGACACCTCCGGGCACGTCCTCGCAGCGGTAGAAGCCACAGGCGTCATCCAGGCACAGGAGGGCGACGCACCGGTCTTCCCGGGAGGCGTCGCACTCTACCTCCGCCGCATCCCATGCCTCTTGCACGGGGGGCTTGATGACGGTGGCGCAGCCCAGCCAGGACACAGCGAACAGCGCAATCCAGAATGGATGAAGGCAACGCATCAGCCGCAAAGCCTACCATTCACGGCGAATCAAAGGCTTGCTCGCGCATCGGCGCGTCCGCCGCGCCCTGCTCTAAAGGTACGGCGACAGCAGCCGCGCCAGCCCATCCCGCAGGCGGATGGGCAGGGCGCGCGCGTCCACCTGCGCCAACGTGAGGGGCCGCGCGTCGCGCAGCCGCGCGGCCACCACGCCCTCCAACTGCGTGGCCAGGGCGGCGTCGTAGCACTCCACGTCGAACTCGAAGTTGAGCCGCAGCGAGCGCGGGTCCCAGTTGGCCGAGCCGATGAGCGACCACACGCCGTCCACCACCATCAGCTTCGTGTGGTCGAAGGGCGGGGCGGTGAGGAAGATGCGGCAGCCCGGCCGCAGCACCTGCCACAGCTGCGCCCAGGTGGCCCACTGGACCACCGGGAGGTTGCCCTTCTGGGGGAGGAGGATGTCCACCTGGACGCCGCGCAGCGCCGCCACGCTCAGCGCGGTGATGAGGACCGTGTCCGGGAGGAAGTAGGGCGTGATGATGCGCACCGATGTCCGCGCCGTGGCCAGGGCCCCCAGCAGCACCGTGCGCAGCGTCTCCAGGTCCTCGTCCGGGCCGTCCGCGATGCCCCGCGCGAGCACGGTGCCCGCTTCGGTGAGCGGCGGGAACCAGGCCTCGCCCGTCAGCCGCTCGCGCGTGGTGAAGGCCCAGTCCTCCGCGAAGGTCTCCTGGAGCTGGCCCACCAGGGGGCCTTCGACGCGGAAGTGCAGGTCCACCGCGGCGTGCTCGCCGGGCCAGAAGGCCTTGCGGATGTTCATGCCGCCCGTGAAGCCCACGCGCCCGTCCACCACCAGCAGCTTGCGGTGGTTGCGCAGGTTGGCGAAGGGCAGCCGGTAGGGCATCAGCGACGGCAGGAAGCGCGCGGCGCGGACGCCCGCGCGCCGCAGCCGGCCCAGGATGGGCGGCCACGTGTAGCGCGAGCCCACCGCGTCCACCAACACCCGCACCTCCACGCCCCGCTTCACCGCCGCGCCCAGCGCCTCCACGAAGCGCCGGCCCGCCACGTCATTGTCGAAGATGTAGCTGCACAGCGACAGCGTCGTACGCGCCGCGTCAATCGCCTCCAGCATGGCGGGGTAGGCGTCCCGGCGGGACTCCAGCACGGTGACGCGGTTGCCCGGCAGCAGCGGCCGGCCCACCACCGCGTCCCCCAGCCGCACCAGGGG
>NZ_JAAIYB010000352.1 GCF_010894475.1 Myxococcus vastator | reverse complement strand
GTTGCAGAGGGGCCGAGGAGGGCCGCTGACGGGGCCGCCCGAGCGATGCTCCCGGCCGGTGGACAGGCCGCTTGAGCCCCCTTGGGGCACACGCCTGTCCAGGCCGCGCTCCCATCAAGTGCGTGGCAGGAGCCTTTGCCTGTTGGCTGTCTTGCGCCTCAACACCACACGGCCTGGAGCGGCCCTCGTGCCGGGGCCAACCTCGCACATGCCGTGGGCAAGCCCAGGTGCTCCACAATCGCCAGCACCCCGGGGGCCCCCTTCACATACGCCAACACCCGCCGCCTGCCTCCACACCTCACGCAGGCGAACACGTCGAAGTCGAACGTCCTCCTGAGCAACTCGGCGAAAGTCCACTCGCGGTGTCCGCTCCTTCCCGGCCGCTGCCTCAAGCCCCGCGCTCGCCTCCTGCGCACCTGCTTGAGGGACCAGAAATGGCCGCAGTCTGACGCCTGGAGCGAAGACGCCGTGGAATCTCGTGAGGTTTGCCCGAGGCGGAGGTACCAGGGACGCTACACGCCGTAACAGTTCCAGCCCGGTGAAGAGCAGGTGCGTTGTGCCGTCCGGCAGCGGGCGCTTCATCCAATAAATGGGGCGAGACGGGGCTAGGGCGGCACAACGAACCGACGTGAGCTCAAGGCGATAGCGGGTAACAGTGCGTCCTACCTGGGGTTTGCTATCGCCCCACCCACGGGTTCAAGTCCCGTACTCTCACCAAGCCCCGCGCTCGGTTGTTGCCCGGCAACCAGCCTGGAGGGCTCTCTTCCGCTCCCCGCCTCTAGAACAGCGGGGTTGCTGGTAACCTTGAAGAAGCCGAAGAGCCCGCCAGCTTCAGGAGACCCGATGAACGGAGCGAATGACGGACGTTCCCCGCCCTCTTCCCGTGAAGCCGAGCCCGAAGACGAGCACGGTGATTCGGGTCCGGAGCTCCGGCGGCCTCCGATTTATGTCCTGGAAGGCAACACCCTGCACACGCGGCTGACGCGCGAGCTGGGGGTGAAGTATCCGTTCGTCAGCGACGGCATGGCCTTCGTGGCGTTGCCGCCGCTGGTCATCGCCGTGTCCGAGGCGGGCGGCGTGGGCATGCTCGGCGCCGCGCCGGAGCCAGCGGACGTCCTGGATGTCCGGCTCCAGGCCATCCAAGCAGGCACGCAGCGGCCGTTCGGCGTGAACTTCCTCCTGGTCCCACGGGATGGCCGGCACCCCACCACGCGCGAGCACATCGAGGCGTGCGTCGCCCGGCGCGTGCCCATCGTCGCCTTCCAAGGCGGCATGCCGCCCTCGGAGTGGGTGGCGACGCTGCGGGCCGCGGGCAGCCGGGTCTGGGTCCAGGCGCCCTCGGGCGAGGTGGCCCAGCTGGCCCTGGCGCTGGGCGTGGACGGGCTCATCGCGCAGGGCCGGCAGGCGTCCGGACTCAACCAGAGCACCACGCCCACCCTGGCGCTGGTGCGCGAGCTGCGCGCGCTGACGGACTCGGTGCCGGTGCTGGCCGCGGGCGGCATCGCCGACGGGCTCAGCGCGGCGCGCGCCCTCTTCCATGGCGCGGACGGCGTCTGGGTGGGCACGCGCATGGTGGCCTCCGTGGAAGCGCACGCCCACCCGGCCTACAAGCAGCGCATCGTCGACGGGGACGCGGGGGACTCGGACGTCACCACCGTCTTCGGCCGGGAGTGGCCGGGCCACCGCATGCGCGTGCTGCGCAACGGCGTGGTGCGCGAGTGGACGGGACGCGAGGGCCGCGCGCCCATGCCCATGGCGACCGCGAAGCGCATCGGCACCACCCGGCTGTTCCCCGGCATCCCAGGCGGCCCCCTTGTCGACGTGCCACCGCACAGCGCCTTCGTGCCCACCCCCGACACCGAAGGGGACCTGGAGGAGATGGCCATGCCCGCCAGCGGCGCCAGCATGGCGCGCATCGAGAGCGTCCTGCCCGCCGGACAGATTGTGGTGGAGATGATGGAGCGCGCGCGCCGGGTGCTCGCGGATCCGCATGGCCTGGACGCCGACGCGGATGAGGACGGCCGGGGCTGAATTGGAGTAGAGCGCCCTCATGGGTGCGAGGTGGCGTCGAACGGCACAGGTCGGCTGGCTGGCTTTCGCGCTGTGCGGCGCCACCGCGGTGGTGCGCGCCTCCACGGCCGAGCTGCCGCCGCGCGAGCGCGCCCTGAGCGCGGCCGAGCGCGAGCAGGTAGGCCGCGCCGCCGCGAGCCAGGAGCCGGAGTGGCGCCGCAAGTCGCGCCAGTCCTTTCCCGGCGACCGCTGGTCCCAGGACGATGACTTCGGCGCGTCCGAGCGCCAGTGGGCGCTGGACGAGGCCCGCCGCCGCCGCGTGCCGGTGACGGACGTCCTGGGCGCCATCGACGAGGAGCTGCACGGCCAGCCCGTGTTGCCCCCGCGCAAGGCCACCGCCAGCCCCTGCAAGCCCCGCCCCTTCTACGACTGAGCTCCGGCGCCCACCGCCCATGATGCCTCCTCCCCGCAGGCTGCTCCGCTTCGCCCACCGCGCCGCCACCCTCACCAGCGTGCGGCTGGCCCTGTTCGCCGCGCTGGCGCTGGCCGCCGCCTGGCGTCCGCTGCAGCAGGCCGGAGGCATGAATGACTTCCGCGACGCGCACCTGCTGCACTCCTACGAGGACGCGGGGACGCGCACGGTGACGCACTACGGGCAGCTCCCGCTGTGGAACCCGTGGGCCTGCGGCGGCCAGTACGCGCTGGGCAGCCCGCAGACGCGGGTGGCGTCTCCCACGCTGCTCGTGTCCGCGCTCCTGGGCGCGCGGACGGCGGAACCGCTGCTGCTGTGGGCCTTCCTCGTGCTCGGCATGGAGGGCTTCTTCCACTACGCCCGGCGGCGCGTGGGCTCCGCGCTGGGGGCGCTCGGCGCGGCGCCGCTGTTCGGCCTGGCGGGCTTCACCGCGCTGTCATGGTCCATTGGCTGGCTCAACTTCGCGGGCTTCCTGCTGCTGCCCTGGCTGCTGTGGGGCACGCGCCGCGCGGCGGAGGGCAGCCTTCGCGGCGCCGCGGTGGTGGCCGGCACCTTCGCGGTGCTGCTGGGCTTCGGCGGCACGTACCCCGTCCCCATGGGCGCGCTCTTCGTCGCGCTGGAGGCCGGGCGCACGCTGCACGGCCTGCGCGGGACGCCCCGGCGCAAGGCGGCCCTGTGGGCGCTGGGCGCCACTGCCGTGTTGACCCTGGGCGCCTGCGCGTTCCGGCTGTGGCCGTTGGTGGAGACCATGCGCTCGGCGCCGCGCATCATGGCGGGCACGCCGGGCAACGCCGCGGAGGAGCTGGCGCGCATGCTGCTCCAGATGCCGGCGCGCTCCGGCTACAGCGACCCGGGCAACTTCTTCCTCGCGCCCGCGGTGCTCGCGCTGGTTCCGCTGGCCGCGTGGGCCTGGCGCCGCGCGCTGTACCCCGCGGTGCTGGCGGCGCTGTGCGTGTGGATGGCGGCCGGCTACGCCGCGGCGCCCTCGCTGTTCGGCGCGCTGCGGCTGCTGCCCATCTTCGGGACGCTGCGCTATCCGGAGCGCTTCCTCGTGCCCGCCGGGCTCTTCCTGGCGGAGCTGGTGGCGCTGGGGCTCGCCGTGCTGCTGGTGCGCGTGTGGCGCGTGCCGGCCGCGCGCACAGGGACGTCCTGGTGGCCCACCGCGGCGGCGGTGGCCTGCGTCGTCATCGCCGTGGGCTGGGGCTTCCAGGTGCGCGCCTTCGACCGGCTCAGCCGCTGGTCGCAGGTGGTGCCCTCGCCCGGCCCGGTTCCCGAGGAGGCGGAGCGCCCCTTCGCCCAGGCGCGCGGCAACCGCTGGGCCCAGGGCTACTTCCTGGCGCTCAACCGGGGCTCCATCGCCTGCGGCGAGGCGTGGCCGGTGCCCATGTCCGAGCGCCTGCGCGGCGACCTGCCCCAGGAGGAGTACCTGGAGGACGCCTCCGCGGGCTCCGCGCGCCGCGTGGAGTGGACCCCCAACCGCGTCACGGTGGACGTGACGGCCACGCGGCCCACCGTGCTGCTGGTGAACCAGAACTGGCACCCGGGCTGGAAGTCCTCGGAGGGCCAGGTGGTGTCCCAGGACGGGCTGCTCGGCGTGCGCGTGGCGGAAGGGACGCACCGCGTGGTGCTGCGCTTCCTGCCACGCTCCGGCCTGGGCGGCGCGGGGGTCTCCGCGCTCGCGTGGCTGGGCCTGGGCTTCGTGGCCTGGCGGCTGCGCGGGCGGCTGGGGCCCGCGGCCATCGGCGTGGCCACGGTGCCGCTGGTGGTCTGGGGCGTGCTGCTGGCGACGTCACCGGAGCCGCTGGCGCGCGCGGCGCCCCTCAACGCGGATGGCTCGCCGATGCGCGTGGCGTCGCTGCCGCCCACCGCGAAGCCCGTAGGCGCGCGGTTCGACGTGCCGGTGGAGCTGGTGGGCGCGGAGCTGCCGTCGGCACCGGACGCGGAGGGGCTGCTCCACCTGGTGCTCTACTGGCGCGTCACCGGGCCGGTGCCTCGCTCCGCGGGCATCTTCGTCCACTTCCCCGGCCCGCCGGGCAGCAAGCGGAAGAACGCGGACCACCCGGTGCTGGGCGGCACCTACTTCTTCGCCGAGGCGCCCCGGGACACGCTCCTGCGGGACGCCTTCTCGGTGTCCACGAAGGACTGGGACGCGGGCGAGCGGAAGGTCCTGGTGGGCCTGTGGCACGCCGGGGGAGATGGCTCCCGCATCGGCGGACGGGGCGCGGACGGCGAGCCGCTGACGCCGTCCCATGTCGAGGTGGGCACACTCACGGTGCCGCCCAAGGCACAGTCCGAGGAGACGCCCTGAGTCCCCGGGGCAGTGGGCGGTAGGGACGCATGACGCGACGCGATGATGGCGTTATGAAGCGCGCATGCGAATCCTCCACACCATGCTCCGCGTCGGTGACCTCGAGCGCTCGCTCGACTTCTATACCCGGGTCATCGGCATGAAGTTGCTGCGCCGCCACGACTACCCGGACGGCAAGTTCACCCTGGCCTTCGTGGGCTTCGGCCCCGAGGACACCCACCCCGCGCTGGAGCTCACGCACAACTGGGGCGTCGAGAAGTACGAGCTCGGCACGGCCTACGGCCACATCGCCCTGGGCGTCAGTGACATCCATGGGACGTGCGAGGCCATCCGGCAGGCCGGTGGCAAAGTGGTGCGCGAGCCTGGCCCCATGAAGCACGGCACCACCGTCATCGCCTTCGTCGAGGACCCGGACGGCTACAAGGTGGAGCTCATCCAGAAGGACCACTGAGCCCACCGCGCCGTCCCAGGCCCGAAGCTCACGCAACGCCTGCACATCCGGCCCAGGCCCGTTAGTGTGGCGCCGTGAGCTCCGCACCCCTCTTCGTCCCCGACCACACCCCACCCGACCGGCCACGCGAGGGCGCCCTGCTCTTCCTCGCCCGGGGCATGGACGTGCTCGTCCAGGAGCACGCGGACGGCATCGCCATCCCCACCGGCGCGGCCTTCCCGGAGCTCGCCGCCGCCGCGCACTACCTGGGGGCGCTGGACGGCGTGGACTGCTACGCGGCGGGGTTCGCCAAGGACTTCGTCCCGCCCGACGGCTACAAGGTCGTCGCCGCCCGCTCGCTCTTCAAGCGCGTGGATGACGCCCGCTTCGCCGTGGCGGGCCGCGCGCTCGCGATTGTCGAGTGGGACCTCACCCACCGCTTCTGCGGCCGGTGCGGACAGCCCACCCTGCTGGTCGCGGGAGAGCGCGCCCGCCGCTGCCCGGTGGACAAGACGCCCTTCTATCCCCGCATCGCCCCCGCCATCATCGTCCTCGTCACCCGCGGCGACACGATGCTGCTGGCGCAAAACGCCCAGTTTCCGGAGCCCATGTTCAGCACGCTCGCCGGCTTCGTGGAGCCGGGCGAGTCGCTGGAGGAGTGCGTCGCGCGCGAGGTGAAGGAGGAGGTCGGCATCGACGTGAAGAACGTCCGCTACTTCGGCTCGCAGCCGTGGCCCTTCGGCCGCTCGCTGATGGTGGGCTTCACCGCCGAGCACGCGGGCGGCGACATCACCGTGGACCGCAAGGAAATCTCCGAGGCGCACTGGTTCAGCCCGGACCACCTGCCCCGCATCCCCCCGAAGCTCAGCATCGCCCGGCAGCTCATCGACGCCTTCGTCGAGCGCGTGAAGGGCCCCGCCGCCCCTTGAGTGCTCCTCGGGCGAGGCAGCAGGCCGCGCTTGACCTGGCGCGGCAGGTTGGGGTTGAAGCGCCCCTCCCCCGAATCAGCGAAGACGCCATGCCCGCAGCGCGCCCACACATCGAGCCCCGACGCGTCCCCACCGCGGACTCCGTGGTGGTGAAGGAAATCTACCTCAGCGTCCAGGGTGAGTCCTCCCACGCCGGGCTGCTGTGCGCCTTCATCCGCCTCACGGGCTGCCACCTGCGCTGCACCTACTGCGACAGCGAGTTCGCCTTCCACGGCGGCGCGCGCCGGAAAATCGCGGACATCGTCAGCGAGGTGCGGGGCCTGCGCACGCCCATGGTGGAAGTCACTGGCGGCGAGCCCCTGCTCCAGCCCGGCGTCTACCCGCTGATGGAGGCGCTGCTCGACGCCGGCTTCAAGGTGCTGCTGGAGACGAGCGGCGCCATCGACGTGCGGCTGGTGCCTCCGGCGGTGCACAAAATCGTCGACATGAAGACGCCCTCGTCCGGAGAGCACCTGCGCAACGACTACCGCAACTTCACGTCGATGAACGCCAACGACGAGCTGAAGTTCGTCATCGGCTCGCGCGAGGACTACGACTGGGCCAAGGCGCTCATCGCCGAGCACCAGCTGCTCCAGAAGCCCTACGGTACCCTGTTCTCCACCGTGTTCGACAAGCTCCACCCACGCGAGCTCGCCGAGTGGGTCATCGAGGACAGGCTCGCCGTGCGCTTCCAGCTGCAGATGCACAAGTACCTGTGGGACCCGAACGCGCGCGGCGTGTGAGCGCGGCGCTTCGGCCCTCAGGACCCGAAGCCAAAGAAGACGACGGCCAGCCAGCTCGAGGCCAGCCCCAGGTTCAGCCAGCCGAGCCCCGTCGTCACCCGCGCCAGCGTCCGCCCGCGCTCGGCGCCCTCGCCCCGGGCGATGCGCCGCAGCTCCCGCAGGCCCAGCACCACGCCGGCCAGCCCCGCCACCAGCGTGGGCAGCGGCAACGCCAGCGAGCACGGCAGGCACACCAGCCCCGCCACGTTGAGCGCCAGCGCCACCCGAATCACCCGCGAAGGACGCGCCTCCCGGCGCAGCACCGCCACGCAGGGCGCGCAGTAGGGGGCCTCACCCACCAGCTCCGTGCAGTCCCCGCACAGGAAGCCGCCGCAGCGCGTGCACGTGGCCACCGCGGCCTCGTCCGGGTGGGTGGCGCAGATGGCGCCGACGGGTGTGCGCACGCGGCCTTCCACGCCGGGCGCCCCGCCGTCAGAAGCCCGTGGGCGGCGAGCGCGAGGCCAGCGCCGACAGGCTGTGCAGGCCCAGCCCCAGGAACACGGCGGCCAGCACGGTGCTGGCCATGAAGCCCGCGACGATGAGGCCCTTGCGCCGGTGCTCGAACTGGCTGAAGGCGTAGAAGGGCATGTAGCAGGGAATCAGCAGCACCATCACCCCCGTGCCCACGCTCCGCCGGAAGGCGTGGACGAGCAGGGTGGCGGCGCAGCCCAGCGCGAGCGCGGCGAACAGGATGGCGAGCGGGAGCAGCGGCACGTTTCCCCCCTTAACACGTTCCACGCTTTGCGGCGCTGGCGTGCACATATTAAGCACGCCCCGACGTCAACCAGCCGAGGTGCCTGCCGATGAACGCCGCCAAGACGCTGCTCAACTTCGTCCTCGCCGGCGCCCTGCTGGGCGTCGTGGTCGCCTCCTGGCTGGGGCCCCACTACCTGGGCTGGAACAACGAGACGCCCTACGCCACCCAGACGATGTGCAACCTGCCCGAGGTCATCCGCCAGACGTCCGCGGACCTGATTTCGTACCAGGTCATCGGCGGGGGCTCGGGCGCGGGCCTCTTCCTCATCCTGGGCGGGCTCTTCGTGCGCCGCACCCACCAGCGGGCGCGGGGGCAGGCCAGCCAGACGCCGCCCCCCACGGCGCCGCGCGCCACCCCCTGACGCGCGGCCCACGGCGCTCAGGGCGACTGGGACGCCGCCGCGTGGACGATGACGCCGGGGCCCTGGGCCACGATGCCACCCCCCTCACTGTCCTGCACGGTGACCATGATGGCGAAGTTCGTCGTCTCCGACACCTCGGGCGCCACCCAGATGGGGTTGCGCGCGTTCACATCGCTGAAGGTGCCCGCGGGCTGCGCCGGGAGCTGCTTCCACTGGTAGGTCATGGCGTCCCCGTCCGGGTCTTCGACCTCGAAGACGAAGGACACCTCGCCCCCCGCCGCGACGACCTGCGGCGAAGGCCGCGGCCCCGTGGAGACCTCGGGCGGGTGGTTGGCCCGGCAGGACACCCCGAGCCCCAACAGCACCAACGCCCCGAACACCTTCGAGTACGAGTGAGACATGAGCCGGCCCCTTTGCATGGTGGCGCCAGAGTAACGCGCCTGCATCAGGGGAGGTATTGCCCCACCGGCGTGATACAGGCGCTCAGGGGCGCCCCAGCAGGCGCAGCTTCTCCGCGCGTGACAGCCGCTTGATGGCGGCCTCCCGCCGGAGCGCCGCGCCGCGGTCCCCCGCGGCCTCGCTCCACACCAGGGTGACGGGCAGCCGCGCCCGCGTGTACGCAGCACCGCGCCCCCGGCCATGGGTGGCCAGCCGGCGCTCCAGGTTGCTGGTGGCGCCGGTGTACAGCGTGCCGTCATGGCAGCGCAGGATGTAGACAGTCCACGAGGGCGATTCGTCCGGCACGGCGCGCCGCACTCTACCGCCCCCGGGGACCGCCGTCTCACCCCGCGCAGCGAGGCCGGAGGCCCTGAAGCCGCAACCGCGGCGCCCCCGCCCCTGTCTCTTATACACAGCTGACGCTGCCGACGAAGCTAGAAGTGTAGATCTCGGTGTTCTCTTTTTCATTATAAAAAAAAACTATTAGAA
>NZ_JAAIYB010000351.1 GCF_010894475.1 Myxococcus vastator | reverse complement strand
CGCCCTCCACCGCCCACCCTGCCTGCGTACCAGGCTCCGTTCAGGCCAGCCACGCAGCATGTCTACCTTCTGATGCGAAGACACGCGGGGACGATGAACCGTGAAGTCCCCGCGACAGTTTCCCCCTCGGGACATGAAGGAGTCAGCATGGGAAGCGTCATCGACGGCAGCATCCAAGGCAGCGGGTACGGGCAGCGCTCGGAAGAAGGCTCCCGCTTCGCCCGTGATGAATCCGGCACGTCCGGGCTCGGGCAGGCCGGCAAGGAGCAGGCGAAGCAGCTGGGCAGCGCCGCCAAGGAGCGCGTCTACCACCAGGTGGAGAGCCGCCGGGGTGACGTGGCCAAGGGATTGCGGGGGCTCGTCTCCACGCTGGAGGGCATCTCGGACAAGGACGAGGCGAAAATGGCCCGGCCGCTGCTCGGCCGTGCGACGGGCCTGCTCCGCCGCACGTCTGAACGGCTGGAGAGTGAAACTACCGAAGAGCTGCTCGCGGATGCCCAGACACAGGTCCGCGAGCGACCCGGGCTCTTCATCGCGGGGTGCGTGGCGGCGGGCTTCGTTCTCGGTCGGCTCATCAAGGCGTGAGGGGAGTGCCACGAATGGAACCCACGATTCCCCATCGAGACGGAGACGGCTTCGGAGCGCTCTTCTCCGAGTTCACCGAGCAGGCACGCCGCCTGGTTCGCGCCGAGGTGTCCCTGGCGCGCACCGAACTGCGGACGGAGGCCAAAAAGGCATCGGCTGGAGCAGGCCTGCTGGCAGGCGGCGGCGTGGTGCTGCTCCTGGGGGCCATCACCTTTGTCGCCTTCCTGGTGGCGGTGCTGGCCCTGGCCCTGCCCCTCTGGGCGTCCGCCCTCATCGTCGCGGCGGTGCTGCTCGCGGTGGGCGGCGCCATTGCCTGGAGCGGACTCCAGCGGATGAAGCAGGTCCACGGGCCTGAACGAACGATTCAAACCCTCAAGGAGGATGGGCAATGGGCGAGCAAGACCGCGCACTCCATGAAATCGCAGATGCACGGGCACGCATGAGCGAGCTCGCGGGCGAGCTGGCCCGGAAGGCGGAACCCGACCGGTTGAAGGCGCTCGCGAGCGAGAAGGCGTCGGCGCTGAAGGAACGTGCCCGCGAGACCGCCACGCACAAGGCCACCGAGCTCAAGCAGCACGCGAAGGAGGCCGCCGTGGAGAAGGCCACGGAACTCAAGACGCAGGCCAGGGAGGCAGTGATGCACAAGAGCATGGAATTGAAGGAGCGGGCCGACTCGCCCAAGGGCTGGAGCCTGCTCGGCGCGCTCATGGGGGCGGGCGTTGGCTCGGCGCTGATGCGCAAGGCCTTCACCACGCGCGCGGCGCACCACGACAGCGAGCTCGCATCGGAGAGAGACGAACGGTGGCGCCACGACGGCCCGCGCGCCGGCCGAGACGCCCTGCGCTACACCGAGGAGTCGGACAGCGAAGGCACGCTCGCCGACATGAAGAGCAGCGCCAGCGGCAAGGCGCATGAGGTGAGCGACAAGGCGCATGAGGTGAAGGACAGGGCGCTCGACAAAGCCACCGCGCTTCGGGATCGGACCGCGGGCGCCGTGCACAAGGCCCGGGAGCGGGCGTCACATGCGCGGGAGCGGGTTCCCTCGCGCGAAGCCGTCCAGCATCGGGCCTCCGACTGGGTCACCCGCACGGTGGATGAGCAACCCCTGCTCCTGGCCGTGAGTGGCATCACGCTGGGCATGCTGGCGTCCGCCCTGCTGCCGGTGACAGGAAAGGAGCGCGAGCTCATCGAGCCCGCGAAGCGCCGCGCCCAGGAAGGTGTCTCTCAGCTCGGTGGACAACTCCAGGAGAAGCTCCAGGGAGAGGACGCGCAAGCGGCCGGCGACACAGGGAGCTCGCAGCAGGCAGCGCCCGCTTCCTCCAGCAGCGTCAGCGCGAGCAACGTCGAGACCACCGGCTTGGGGGACTCAGGGAAAACACGCTGATGGGCGGAGCTCCCAGGAGCGGGCGGACCTGAACCCGCGACACGGCAGGCGGGCGACTCCTCGGGAGCAAGGGGTGTGGCCCGCTGCCGTTTGACTCGGCCTGGAGCCTCTGCCATGTGCGCCGCCGTGGCCGTCCCTCCCGAACTCCTCACCGCCGCCAGTCATCCCCCGCCGCCGGGCTCCGCCGTCGCCTTCACCCTCCGGCTGGGCGAGGCGCTGCACCGCTACGGCACGCCCGCGCATCGCCTGGAGCTGCTGATGCAGCGGGTGTCGGAGCGCTTTGGACTGGAGGGGCGCTTCTTCTCCACACCCACGTCCATCTTCTCGTCCTTCGGGCCGCCGGAGGCCCTGCGCACCTCGCTCGTCCGCGTGGAGCCGGGCGACATGGACCTGGAGCGGCTGACGCTGCTGGACACGCTGGCGGACGAGGTCATCCACGGGCAGGTGCCCCCAGCCGAGGGAGCGCAACGCGTGGACGCCATCCTCGCGCAGCCCGAGCGCTTCGGCCCCGCGCTCCAGCTCCTCTGCTGGACGCTCGCGGGTGGCGCCGCGGGGCGGCTGTTCGGCGGTGGCCTCAAGGAGATGGCGGTGGCGGCGCTCAGCAGCCTGCTCATCGGCACCCTGGGCGTGCTGACCCGGAAGCAGCCCACCACGGCCCGGGTGCTGGAGCCGGTGGCGGCCATCCTCTCCTCCGCCGTCGCCGCGTTGGCCGCGAGCCTGATGGGGCCGCTGTCCGCGCAGGTGGCCACGCTGGCGGGCCTCATCGTCCTGCTCCCCGGCCTCTCCCTGACGGTGGCCATCAACGAGCTGGCCACTCGCAACCTCATCTCCGGCACCTCCCGGCTCACGGCGGCGGCGCTCGTCTTCCTCCAGCTGGGCTTCGGCGTGGCCCTGGGCAGCCGGCTGTCGGTGGTGCTGCCCGCGCCGCCCGTGGCGCCGCTGCCGCCCGCGCTGCCGGACTGGACGCAGTTGCCCATGCTGCTGGTGGCCATCTTCGCGGTCTGCGTGCTGTTCCGCGCGCGCCCCAGGGACTGGGGCTGGATTGCCGGAGCCTGCACCTTCGCCTTCGCGGGGGCCCGGCTGGGCTCGCTGCTGCTGGGGGCGCAGCTGGGTGCCTTCGTCGGCGCGCTGCTGCTGGCCATGGGCAGCAACGCGCTGGCCCGGCTGCGCGGCAAGCCCTCCATCACCACGCTGGTGCCCGGGCTCATGCTGCTGGTGCCTGGCAGCGTCGGCTTCCGCAGCCTGTCTTCCCTGCTGGAGCGGGACGTGGTGGCCGGCGTGGACACGGCCTTCTCCATGCTGATGGTGGCCGTGGCGCTGGTGGCGGGACTGCTGTCCGCCAATGCCCTGGTCCCCACGCGCAAGGTGCTCTGACTCAGCCCAGGCGGGTGAGGTACACCGCCACCAGCGTCAGCAGGAAGTAGTGCACCAGCCCGCCCGCGCCGGCGTAGTCCTTCGCCAGCCGCTGGCCGAAGAAGAGCGCCACCAGCGACACCGCGGAGAGCAGCGCGCCCCAGAAGGCCAGCGTCGCGCTGCCCGTGGCCACCAGCGACACCAGCCCCGCGGCGCTGAGCGCCCCCGCCGCCAGCTCCAGCACGGTGACGGTGGCCAGCATCAGCGGCACCACGCCGCGCAGCGGGCTCTTGGAGAAGTGGCCCGTGAGCCATCCCAGGTTGCCCTTCCAGTCGATGACCTTGTCGAGGCCGGACTGGAGGAAGAGGATGGCCAGGAAGACGGCGCAGAGCGCCTGGAGCAGCCAGACAGTGAACTGAGTGGATTCGAAGGGCGGCATGGCGCGACCACTCTAGCCGCCTTGGGGCCGGGCCCAAGCCTTCTTGCAAGGACAGCAGGCAGCCAGACAAAAGCGCCCCCCGTGCCTGCCCTTCCGCGAAGGCAGCCCTACCTTGGCGGGTATGGCAACCGAGCAGACCGCCCAGCGGGTTTTCACCGGGCTCATCATCCTGTCCATCATCCTGCTCGCCCTGGTTGTCCGCCCGTTCGCCAAGGCCTTCTTCCTGGCGGCGGTGCTCGCGGGAACCTTCTACGGCCTCTATTCGCGGCTGAGCCGGAAGCTGCGCGGACACAACAACGTGGCGGCGGGGGTCATCGTCTCGGGGGTCATCCTGGCCCTGCTGCTCCCCCTGGGAGGCCTGACGGCCTTCGTCGTCACCGAGGTGTCGGACGGCGTGAAGTTCGTCTCCGACACGGTGCAGCGGGAGGGGATGGAAGGGCTGATTGACAAGATTCCTGGCCCGGTGCGTGGTCCGGTGGAGCGGCTGCTGGAGCGCATCCCCCTGGAGGAGGCCCAGCTCGACGAGACGCTGCAGCAGCAGGTGAGCACCCAGGGCGGAACGGCGGCGCGGGCCGTCACGGGGGCGGTGGCGGCGACGGGCTCCATCGCGTTCCAGACGGTGATGATGCTCATCGCCCTCTTCTTCCTGCTGACGGAGGGCGCGCGGCTGGTGAAGTGGGTGGAGAGCGTCTCGCCGCTGCGGCGCGGCCAGACGGGGGAAATCCTGCGGGAGTTCCGCAGCGTCTCCGTGGCGGTGCTCGTCTCGTCGGTGGCCACCGCGGGCGTGCAGGCGGCGGCGGCGCTCGTCGGCTTCCTCATCGCCCGCGTCCCCGCGGCGCTCTTCTTCGCGGGCGTGGCCTTCTTCATGGCGCTCATCCCCGCGGTGGGCGCGGCCATCGTGGTGCTGGCCGCCGCGGCGCTGATGTTCTTCAGCGGCCACCCGTGGGCCGCGCTGTTCCTCGCCATCTGGGGCACGGTGGTGGTGGGGCTGGTGGACAACATCGTGAAGCCGCTGCTGGCCAGGCGCGGCATGCACCAGCACGCGGCCATCGTCTTCTTCGCGCTGCTCGGAGGCCTGGCCGCGTTCGGCACGGTGGGCCTGCTGTTGGGGCCCCTCATCGTGGCCTTCTTCCTGGCCTTGCTGCGCATCTACGAGCGCGACTACGGCCGGCCCACGCCGCGCCCCGGAGACCCGGCCACGCCCGGAGAGACGGGCGGCGGCGAGAGCCTCATCATCCGCCCGTCCGTGCTGTCGGCGGAGACGCGCGAGCGCGTGCCCTTGTCGCCCACGACGCCGGAGCGCCACTGAGGCTCCGCTGAAACGACACGGCCCCGCTCCCCGCGCGAACGGGGAGCAGGGCCGCGACACTTCACGCGAGGCCGCTCAGAACGCCGAGCCGTTGACGCGATGGCCCGGCGAGGCCTTCAGGCTGGACAGGCTGGTGTGCAACACGAAGGTCGCCGCGGCGCCCAGGTCCGGGCTGCGGTTGGCGGACACGCCATCCGTGCCACTCACGCCGGAGGACAACACCGCGGACTCCACCACCGCGCCGGTGGCCATCTTCACGATGACGGTGTCGCCGCTGTTGGACAGGCCCAGGGTGCCCGTGGAGGCGGACACCGCGTTGGGCGTCCCAGACGGGATGCCCGCCGCGCCGCCGAACACCACGATGACGCCGCCCGCCGCCAGCGACGTGCCGGTGGGGAAGGTGTGGCGCACGCTGACCGCGTCGGACACCGTCCACCCGCTCAGGTTCACCGCCCCGGTGCCCGTGTTCACCAACTCCACGAACTCGCCCACGACGTTCGAGCCCGGCTCGTTGACCATCACCTCGTTGATGAGGACCTTGCCCGTGCCACCCGTCGGAGTCGTGGTGAGGGTGAAGGCCGCGTCGCTGGTGTCGCTGACGCTGGCGTCGGACGCGTCGCTGATGCGCACGCGCGCGGTGGTGGTGGCGCTGGACGGCACCGTCCAGGCGTAGCTGCCCGCGGCGGCGGCCGTGCTGGCGGCCAGGGTGCTCCAGGTGCTGCCATTGAGCGTGTACTCCAGCTTCACGTTCGTCACGCCGGTCGACGTCCAGGTGATGTCGCGCACGCTGCCGCCCGACCAGCTCTCACCGCCGTTGGGCGACGTCACCGTGACGGAGGCGTCATCACCGGTGGCGCCGTCCCCCGGGATGAGGAAGTCCTTGATGACGGCCATGTGCTGCATGCCGGAGGCGGCGCTGTCGCCGTAGAGCGCGGGGGAGATGGCGCTCAGCGGCGTGTACACGCGCGTGTCCACCACCAGCCCGTTGGCGAAGCTGCTGCCGCCGATGACGACGGACGTCTGGTGCGCGAACAAGTCACTGTCCACCAGCACATGGTCATACGGCCGGTTGCGGCCCGCGTTGGTGTTGCCGTTGCCGTTCTTGTCCACCGGGTGGGGGCCCGCGGTGCGCACCACCTGGGACAGCGTGCTGAAGGCGGACTCGTTGCGGCTGCCGGTGTTCAAGTCTCCGCCAATCACGAGGTAGTCCCCATCGGGGATGTTGGCCCGGATGCGGCTGACCAGGCTGTTGGCCTCCGAGTTGCGATTGCCGCTGCTCGTGGTGAGGAAGTGAACGCTCACCGCCCAGAGGTCCTTCGGGCCCGGCACGTCGATGCGCGCCCAGGCGAAGTCGCGGTTGGAGACGTACGGGTCATCCCACTCGCCCGAGGCGATGATGGGGTAGCGGCTGATGATGCCGTTGGGAATCTGCGCCCCGCCCTCGCGGTAGTAGTGGAACTGCGTCCCGAAGGCCGTGTCCACGAAGCCGCGGAGGTCCGCCGCGGTGTTCGACCTGTAGTTGAACTCCTGAATCATCACCACGTCGGCGTCCGTGCCCTGGAAGATGCGGATGCCGTGGCCCAGGTCGTAGTCCTGCCCGTTGCCGCTGGACGTGTTGGCCGCCAGCAGGCGAAGGCGGACCTCGCCCAGCGCGTCCTGCCGCTGCCCGACTTCCGCGCCGTCGAGCCCCACGGGCTCCAGCGACGCGTCCTCGCCACCACACGCCGCGAGCACCGCCAGCAACAGCGCCGCGGCATGGCGACGCCAGTTCAACCACACCGAGCTTGTTGGAATTGCGTTGTCACGCACGATGTCCAGTCCTTCCCCTGGCAAGGGGCTGTTGAGAGGTCGATTGAGACATCCACACGATACCCGCTTCGCTGGGAATGCGATGCTCACCCGTCTCCTTTATCAGGGGGGGACCCACACGCGTTGCGTGAAACATTCGTGACACCACCCGTGCCGGGCGCTACAGCGCGGCGGCGGCGGACAGGGCGACGGCGAGATACCGAAGGCCCTTGCCGAGCGTGACGAAGAAGACGAAGGGCAGCGGGCGCACCCCCAGCATGCCGCCGGCGATGACGAAGGCGTCACCCACCACGGGGAGCCAGGACATGATGAGCGCGGGCGCGCCCCACCTCCGCGTCCAGGCCTCCACGCGCTGCATGCGAGGCCCCTCCTTCTCACGGCGCCGCGCGTACCAGCGCCCCAGGGCGCCTCCGCCACCGCCCGCCACCCAGCGGCCCAGCCCGTAGAGCGACAGCGCGCCCAGCACGTTGCCCATGGTGGCCACCCCGATGGCGGTGACGGGCGCCGTCCCGCCGTAGACGAGCGCGGCCAGCAGCGCCTCCGACGGCACCGGCACCACGGAGCCCGCGAGCATCGCGACGAGGAACAGCCCCGGGAGGCCCCAGGTGGCGAGTACGGACGGGTCGGGCATCAACGCTTCGGAGGTGAGCGCCCCCAGCCTGCCATGCCGCCCGCCGCGGCGCACGCGCGCAGACGCCCGGGGCGCAAGGTCTGCGCCCCACCCCTCCCGCGCGCAGGCGTTGCGCCCCGTCCCGGCCCTCGCACACGCGCCCCCGGGGAGAGGGGGCCCCGGCGCGGCGCTTGCTATGGCGAGGGGCCTACACCCCCGAGCGGGAAGGAACGCCGCGCACATGAGCAGCACCGTCGCCCCAGCCCCGAGCCCAAGCCAGAGCTCCGACCTGCGCCTCGCGCCGGTGGAGATTGCCCCCGAGACGTTCTGGGTGGGCAAGCGCGAGCCCGGCAACATCTTCTACGCCAACCCCTACCTGCTGCGCTTCCGCGGCACGGACAAGAAGACGCAGCGGCCCACGGAGTTCAACCTCCTCATCGACCCGGGCTCGAGCAGCGACTTCTCCACCATCCACACCAAGGTGACATCCCTGATTGGTGGCATGGAGCGGCTGTCGGCCATGTTCATCAACCACCAGGACCCGGACGTGGGCTCGTCGGCGAGCATCATCTCCGCGCGCTACGCGCCCCGGGCCGGGCTGCTGTGCTCGGAGGACACCTGGCGGCTCATCGTCCACCAGAACCTGCCGCGCCACCGCTTCATCCCCACGGAGAAGTTCGCGCAGGGGCTCAGCGTGCCCACCGGCCACCGGCTGCTGCCGGTGCCCTCGCCCTTCTGCCACTTCCGCGGCGCCGTCATGCTCTATGACCCGCAGACGCGCGTGCTCTTCACCGGAGACCTCTTCGGCGGGCTCACGGACTCCAACGCCAAGGGCCTCTGGGCGGACGAGTCCGACTGGGCGGGCATCCGCGCCTTCCACCAAATCTACATGCCGGTGAACGCGGCGCTGCAACGCACGGTGGCGACCATCCGCAAGCTGGAGCCGGGCGTGGAGATGCTTGCGCCGCAGCACGGCCGCATCATCCGGGGGCCGCTGGTGCAGCAGTTCCTGGACCGCATGGAGAAGCTCCAGGTGGGCCTGGACATCATGGACGAGGCGCAGGACCGCACGCACCTGCAGGCCTGGAACGCCGTGTTGGACCGGGTGCTGTCGCTGGCGCGCGGTTACCTGGGCGACTCCGTGGAGGCCAAGCTGGCCGCGAGCCGGGAGCTGTCGGACACGGCGCAGTACGACGGCACGCGGCTGGTGGTGAGCCGGCTGGGCAAGTGGACGGTGGAGCACGTGGTGGACCTGCTGTGCCACGGCGAGCCACCGGAGATCGCCGGCCCCATCATCGTCGAGGCCACCACCGCGGCGGCCGAGTACAACCTGCCCACGCCGCACCTGGACATCGAGGGCGTGGGGGCACCGTCCCACGTCTCGCTGCTCGACCCCTGATAGCGACGACGCGACGACGCAGCCGAGGGAGGCCGGGGTGCACTCGACCGACGACGTAGAAGGCGTGGCGTACCTGGGGGGCGCCGCGCCGGAGCCATCGCCGCGGGCCATCGTGCCGCCGCCGCCCCCCGCCGGCC
>NZ_JAAIYB010000350.1 GCF_010894475.1 Myxococcus vastator | reverse complement strand
GTCCCCCCGCTGCCCGCATCCGGCTCACCACCGCCCGCGGGCCCCAGGTCCAACCACAGCGCGGCCACCGCCACCGGCGTCCAGTCCGCCTGGGACGTGTGCGCCTGCCGGCACTCATAGAGGCGCCCCTGATAGGTGACGCGCGTCCCCACCGAGTACGCGACGCCCGCGGCCCACTCCGCGGCCAGCGCCGCCTCCTGGAACGCCGTCATATCCGGGACGTGGGACGACGGGACTTCGGAATCACAGCCAGCCACGGACAAGGCGGTGGCGATCAGGCCAGAGGCCCACCAACTGCGACGCATGCATGTGCTCCTCGCCGCGCTGGACACACGCCGGGCCCATCCCCGGAGCAGGCCTGCCCCAGGCGTCCCAACGTCCGTTCCGCGCGGCTCCTCTGCGGGTTCACGCAGTCAGAGGCAGGCGTCGATTATTTCGGGTTAATGCCGATAAGCGCGCTTCAGGCCGGAGGCGGGGCCTTGCGGGAGAAGGGCATCAGCAGCCGCTCCACGGGGCGACCTTCCAGGAGGTGCTGCTCGACGATGTCCTTCACGTCCTCCACCTTCACGCCGCCGTACCAGGTGCCTTCCGGGTAGACGACGACGGCGACACCGAAGCCGCACGTGTCCAGGCACCCCGCCGCGTTGGCGCGCATGCGCCCCTTGAGGCCGCGCTTGTCGAGCTCCTCCTTGAAGGCGGCGCGGACCTCCTCCGCCCCCTTGGTGGCGCAACACCCCTTGGGATTTCCGTCCGGGCGACGATTGGTACAGACGAAGACGTGGCGCAGGTAGGGAGGAGCCATGTCCGCCTCCTAACGCGCGTCCAGGCCAAAATCGACGGCCTCGTTCACCAACGGACCGCGCCCAGGGCTGATCTACCGTCCGTCGCGGATCAGCATGGTTGCACCCACCCGAGTCGTGCACAGACTCACAGCAAACGTCTCCCAGTGATCACGCTTGCTTGGCCTGAAGTGACGTTACATGGCTCGCCATCTGGATTCAGGCACTGCAAAGCATGTGTTGCCAGGGCAGGCGCGGCCCTCTAGATCGGGCTCCCTCGCTGAACGCAGTAGCAGCAGGGCAGGCAGGCAGGCACCGGACGCCCACTTCGCGGCTACATACAATTCGTGGTGGGTATGACTTTGACGGCTACCATTTGTTGTACCGAGAGATTCTTTGACGGAGGTGCTACAGGCGTCTATCCATGGCCTCGTCCGGCAGCCTGGCGGGCATCCCCCAAGCACAGCCGAGGGGCCGGGCGCGCCCCTGCTTCGTCGTCGCGAATCCACTCCGAGGTCACCCGCGCTTCGCGCCGGGCTGATCCATCGGATCCATCGGGATCTCGCGACGTTAGCGTTTCGCAAAATTTTGCATCAGAACTCACAGTGAATTCGTGGAGGGTGGCGACATGGATAAAGAGCTGAGCTCGAAGTCCACGGTGAACGGGAAGGAGCGGCGCGGCGGGCGGAAGGCGCGCGTGGCGGCGACGGGCTTGACGGTGGAGCGCTTCTTCACGACGCCGGGCGTGGACCCCGCGGATGAGCTGGCGTGGGAGTACCGCAGCGCCAGCATCACCGGCGAGGATGGCAAGGCCGTCTTCGAGCAGAAGGACATCGAGGTGCCGAAGTCCTGGTCGATGCTGGCGACGAACGTCGTGGCGTCGAAGTACTTCCGCGGCACGCCGGGCACGCCGGAGCGTGAGACGAGCGTGCGCAAGCTGGTGGCGCGGGTGGTGGACACCCTCACCCGCTGGGGTGTGGAAGGTGGCTACTTCACGCGGGACGCGGACCGCGAGGCCTTCCACGCGGAGCTGACGCACCTGCTGCTGCGCCAGAAGGCGTCCTTCAACTCGCCCGTGTGGTTCAACGTGGGCGTGGAGGCGCAGCCCCAGTGCTCCGCGTGTTTCATCAACAGCGTGGAGGACAACATGGACTCCATCCTCACGCTGGCGCGCACGGAGGGCATGCTCTTCAAGTACGGCAGCGGCACGGGCAGCAACCTGTCCACCATCCGCGGCAGCAAGGAGCTGCTGGCGGGCGGCGGCACCGCGTCCGGCCCGGTGTCCTTCATGCGCGGCTTCGACGCCTTCGCTGGCGTCATCAAGAGCGGCGGCAAGACGCGCCGCGCGGCGAAGATGGTCATCCTCAACGCCGAGCACCCGGACATCCTCGAGTTCATCCGCTGCAAGTCGGCCGAGGAGAAGAAGGCCTGGGCGCTCATCGAGGCCGGCTACGACCCGTCCTTCAACGGCGAGGCGTACTCGTCGGTGTTCTTCCAGAACTCGAACAACTCGGTGCGCGTCACCGACGCGTTCATGAAGGCGGTGGTGGAGGACGCCACCTGGACGACGCGGTCGGTGCGTGACGGCCGGCCGCTGGACACCTACCAGGCGCGCGAGCTGTTCCGGGAGCTCTCCGAGGCCGCGCACCTGTGCGGCGACCCGGGCATGCAGTTCGACACCACGGTGAACAGCTGGCACACGTGTTCGACGACGGCGCGCATCAACGCGTCCAACCCGTGCTCGGAGTACATGTTCCTGGACGACTCGGCCTGCAACCTGGCGTCCCTGAACCTGATGCACTTCCGCACCATCGACGGCGACTTCGACGTGACGGCGTTCCGCCACGCGGTCGACATCCTGCTGATGGCGCAGGAGATCATCGTCGGCAACTCGCGCTACCCCACCGAGCGCATCGAGAAGAACAGCCACGACTACCGGCCGCTGGGCCTGGGCTACGCCAACCTGGGCGCGCTGTTGATGGCGTCAGGCCTGCCGTATGACTCGCCCGCGGGCCGCAACTACGCGGGCGCCATCACCTCGCTGATGTGCGGCGAGGCCTACGCGATGAGCGCCCGCCTGGCGGAGAAGCAGGGCCCCTTCGCGGGCTACGCGAAGAACGCGGAGCCGATGCTGGGCGTCATCCGCAAGCACCGCAAGGCCGCGTACCACATCGCGCCGGAGGGCGTGAGCCAGGGCCTGTTCGCCGCGCAGAAGGACGCGTGGGACCGCGCGCTCGCGCTGGGGGAGGCGCACGGCTTCCGCAACAGCCAGGTGACGGTGCTGGCCCCCACGGGGACCATTGGCTTCATGATGGACTGCGACACCACCGGCATCGAGCCGGACATCGCGCTCATCAAGTACAAGAAGCTGGTGGGCGGCGGCATGCTGAAGATCGTCAACCAGACGGTGCCGCTGGCGCTGGAGAAGCTGGGCTACCCGCAGACGCAGTCCCAGGACATCATCAGCTACCTGGACAAGCAGGACACCATCGAGGGCGCGCCGCACCTGAAGCCCGAGCACCTGCCGGTGTTCGACTGCGCCTTCAAGCCGGCCCAGGGCGAGCGCAGCATCCACTGGATGGGCCACATCCAGATGATGGAGGCCTGCCAGCCGTTCCTCTCCGGCGCCATCTCCAAGACGGTGAACATGCCGTCGGACGCGACGGTGGAGGACATCGAGAAGGCCTACCTGGAGGCGTGGAAGCGCGGCCTCAAGGCCATCGCCGTGTACCGCGACGGGTGCAAGCGGACGCAGCCGCTGAACACGTCGAAGGACACGCGCGCCGCCAAGGCCACCGTGGCCCCCGAGCCCGCCCCCGCCGTCCAGCCGGAGCCTCGCGCGGTCCGCCGGCGTCTGCCGGACGAGCGCCGCTCCATCACGCACAAGTTCTCCATCGGCGGCCACGAGGGCTACCTGACGGTGGGCATGTACGAGGACGGCCTGCCGGGTGAGCTGTTCATCGTCATGGCGAAGGAAGGCTCGGTGGTGAGCGGGCTGATGGACAGCTTCGCCACCAGCGTGTCGCTGGCGCTCCAGTACGGCGTGCCGCTGAAGGTGCTGGTCGACAAGCTCAGCCACACCCGCTTCGAGCCCAGCGGCTTCACCGGCAACCCGGCCATCCCCATCGCCAAGTCCATCACCGACTACATCTTCCGCTGGCTGGAGCTGAAGTTCCTGCCCAGCGAGGAAGAGCACGCGGTGCTGGGCCGGGTGGACGTGCAGCCGAAGCGGGAGGCCCTGCCCGCGCAGACGGCTTCGGTGCAGCGGTCCGGCGCCAGCTCCTCAAAGGGGTCCACGTGGCTGAATCAGGCGGATGCTCCGCCGTGCCACACCTGCGGCGCCATCATGGTGCGCAGCGGTGCCTGCTACAAATGCGGCAACTGCGGTGCGACCAGCGGCTGCAGCTGAGCGCGACGCGTTGTTCTTGAAGTGAAGAGGGCTCCGGAGCACCTGGCTCCGGAGCCCTTCTTGCGTCTCCCCGCCTCCGGCTCGCGCTCAGGCGCTTCGGGTGGGGAGGCGGGAGAAGGCCTCGGAGGCCTTCTGCGCGATGCGCGTGAGTTCATCGAGCGCGGGCGCGGCGATGGGCTCCGCGCCAGGGTCCGCGACGATGAAGGCCACCGTCTGGCCCCGGTTCCGGATGGCGACGACGGCCAGGTGCGAAGTGCCCTCCCCTCCCAGCGCGGCGAAGATGGCTTCGTCCTGGGGACATGCCGGCGCGTCGAAGACGCTGGCGCTCGGGGACGTCATCGCGGTGTGCAGCAGGGACGGCGCTTCGAGGTCGACCTTGAGCCCGGCGACCGCCGCGCTGTCACTGCCCGGGCCCCAGGCATGCCCCACCCGCGCGAGGCCGAGGCTCTCACCCAGGAGGAAGGCGCGCCGGTAGCGGCCCGCGCAGTACGCCAGCACCACCCTGCCGAGCGTGCCCTGGGTGTTCACGACGTCGAGCGCCGACACCACGTGCTCCGCCGTCACGGAAGGGCCACCCACGGGCACCTCCGTGGACGCGCTGGCCGCCGCGGCCAGGAGCGTGGCGATGACCTCCGAAGGCTCCGCCGCCGTGGGCTGCCATGGCTGCTGGATGAAGTCCCACGCCGAGGCCAGGGGCACTTCGGTCGCAGCGGGGGCCGCGGCCGGGCCGTCGAGGTCCACCACGCGGTCCGCCCAGGTCGTCTCTGGAACGTGGCCAATGGAACCCGCGTCATCGCCGCCCTGCCAGCCCACGAACTCCCACGTCGAAGCGAGCTGCATCGGCTCGTCGGACGCGCCGGACAAGTCGTCCAGTTCAATGGGCGCCCGGGGCGTGGGGGCGACGGGTGGGGTCGCGAGTTCGGGTGACTCGCCGAAGGGCGCGGGAGCGCCGTCATTCGCGGCGGGCTCCGAGGCGTCGATGCTGGCCGCCGGGGCAACAGGTGTGGTGAGCAGGTCACCATCCTCCGCGACGACGAAGCCTCGTGCCTTGCGCGGCGCCAGGCTGTCCTGCGTTGACGGCTCCGCCGTCGGGTCGGAGTCGCTGGCGCGAGCCGCCAGGTCCAGCTTGAGGCCGAAGGGCTGCGTCACCTCACCGAAGGGCGGCGCGGACCGCTCGCCCGTGGATGGAGCGGACTCGATGGACAGTGTTGGTTCGATTGCCGCAGCCAGCTCCGCGACTCCGTGAGACGGCTCATCGCTCGGTGTCGCGGTGGCTTGGGAGTCCATGGCAACGGCTTGAGCCGTGACCGGCATCGAATCCGCGGACTGTGCCGCTTCCGCAGCGCTGACGCCTCGTTCTCCAGTTTCCACCGTTGCAGTGGCCTCCGTGCCACCCGGCGCGGCCTCCTCCTCCGAAGCCGTCAGCACGACTTCGTTCGAGCTGGCATTCGTGAAGCTTCCGCCCGGAGCGACATCGTCGGACGGCGCCGATGCCACCGCGCTCGCGGCGTCTGCGTTCGGCGATTCAACTGGAGAGGTGCCCGCGTGCTGTGAGGTCCCAGCGTCCAGCCCTGGAGTCGATGCATCCGCCATCGCTGCGGTCGAGGGCGCGTCTGCGGCTGGAAGTGCATCAACGTCCGGCACAGGAAGCGCTGTGCCTTCCACACTCGGGGACGACGGGACGTGCGCACCCTCGAGTGCCACCACTGCCGCATCCACGGTTGCCTGGGGAGCCAGTGCCGTCGACGACTCGCCGTCGGCGGACGCTTCGGGTGCCGCATCAATCACACCGGCAGCATGCGGCTCGGTGCCAACCGGACGCATGTCACTCGAACCATCGGCGACTTCCGGCGCGGCAGCAGCGACGGCATGTGCATCCGAGGTCGAAGTGTCCGCGGTGGTCGCAGCCGGCGTCTCAACGCTCTCACTTGCCACGCCGGAGTCATTCGGCTGGGCGGTCACGAAGCTCGCGGCCGAGGCCTCGACGTTCGCATCTGGACCAACGGAGTCGTCCGGCTGTTCCGAGACAGCATTCGCCGCCGAGGTGGCCACGAGCGCATTCGCATCACCGGCAACTTCCTGCGCGGAGGAAGCTGCACCCGTCGCCGAGTCATCGACGCTGGAGGTGGCGACATTGGCTGCTTCCGCGCCAGCGGCAACTGCGCCTGCTACCGCTGACTCGACAGCGACATTCGGTTCGTCGTGAATGGGACCGGCCGCCGGTTCCTCGGCCCGAGCACCTGTTACATCCGCGGCCTCCAGCACAATGGGAGTGGCGCCGATTGCATGAGCCTCGGAAGCCGCGACCGCCACAACGGGCGCAGCGCCGCTCTCCGGTGCCTCGGAAGTCGCAGTTGCCTCAACGGTGATAGCTGGCACGGGCTCGGCGGCACCGACTGCAGTGACATCAACGACCGCGGCCACCGCAGTGTCCGACGAAACCGCGGCGGCTTCGGTTGCGACACCACCCGCTTCCCCACCGACGTTTGCGGCCGTCACTCCAGCGGCTTCGCTCGCGACGCCACCCGATGCCGTACCGACGCCCTCTGCCGTCATCTCAGCGGCTTCGTCAACCGCCTGCGGCCCGCCTGCCGCGTCGGTGGCGATGACCGGCTCAACCACGTTCGTGGCATCCGTCCGGTCTGCCGTCTTGGGAGCCACCTCCACGTCCACCGACGACGCACCTTCGACCGCGACAGGGGTCGCCGACACCACGTCGGAAGCCGTGACGGCAGCGGCATCCACGTCCAACACCCCTTCAGCGTCCGAGGGCAACGCCTGCGCAGGAGTTTCACTCGGGTCGACGGCAGACAGCGCGTGCTCTTGAGCCGATGCCTCAGCAGGGATGCCCCTCTGTTGTGGCACCACGCCGAGTTCGCTGGAGTCTTCTCGCGCTTCAGACGCGAAGGGCGCAGGTGCGACACCGTGCCCGCGAGGAGCCGCAGGCGACATCCCGGGAGGAACCGGCATTCGGCTTGAATCAAGGTCCTGCGCCGGGACGTCACCGCTCGGCACCGAAGTGCCCAGGGCTTGCTCGAGGTGGAACGGACGTTCCGTTCCATCCGCGGCGGCCGAGGACGGGGCAGTGTGTGCTTCCGCTGGAGGAGTCTCGGCTGGCTCGTCGGTCCGCGGAGCTTCCGCAGCGGCATTGCCAGGGACTGGCATTTCCGCTTCCACGGGCCGTGCATCCCCCAGTGACGCGGGAGGCGACATCGCTCCGGGAGGCGTCATTTCCCTTGAGAACTGCGACGGCATGCCCGCTGGATGCGCAGCGACCTCGCCTGAAGGCGGTGTCGGGAACGCATGTGCGGGCGGTCCACTCATGGGGCCCTGCGCCATGCTCGGCGTGGGTGCGTCCTGCAGGGGCACAGGCGGGCCACCGACGGACGAAGGTACGGGCAGCGTGCCCGGAGGCGTCTGTTCGTGAGGCAAGTGCGCATGAGGCTGCACCGGCCCGGCGACAGACCGAGCCCCAGCAGTCATCTCCGGAGGCAATGCTCCGTGAGGCACGGGCGCCTGGGGCATCCCGTGCGCAGGCGGAGGCTGTGCGCCTGTCATTCCTGGTGGCACCGTCCCGTGAGGCACGGGCGCCTGGGGCCCCCCGTGCGAGGACGGAGGCGGAGCGCCCACCATTCCTGGTGGCATCGCCCCACGAGGCACCGGAGCTTGTGGAGCCCCGTGCGCAGGCGGAGGCGGAGCGCCCACCATTCTTGGTGGCATCGCCCCGTGAGCCCCCGGCACCGCAGGCAGTCCCGGCGACGACGGCGGACGCGCTCCCATCATCCCCGGAGGCACCGGCCCGTGAGGCCCAGGCAGGCCAGGTGCAGGAGGCCGGGCTCCCATCATCCCCGCAGGCACCGGTCCATGCGGCCCTGGCAATCCGGGCGGGGGCGGAGGCCGTGCGCCCATCATCCCCGGAGGCACCGGTCCCCCATGAGGTCCGGGCATCGCGGGCAGCCCCGGCGACGACGGGGGTCGTGCTCCCACCATCCCCGGTGGCACCGGCCCATGCGGCACCGGGACCGCGGGCAGCCCCGTCATGGACGGCGGGCGATGTCCCATCCCCCCGGGAGGAACGGGCCCGTGTGGCCCGGGCGCGGCGGGCAGCCCCGTCGCGGACGGAGGCCGTGTCCCCATCATCCCCGGTGGCACCGGTCCACGAGGCCCCGGCACGGCGGGCAGGCCCGACGCGGACGGCGGCCGATGTCCCATCATTCCGGGAGGAGCTGGCGCAGCAGGCCCGGAAGCGCCAACTGCCATAGCAGGAGGTCCCGGCACGGCAGGCAGCCCCGACGCGGACGGAGGCCGCTGCCCCATCATCCCGGGAGGCACAGGAGCACCCGCCCCGACCATCGCCGGAGCCTGTGCTCCCACCATTCCGGGAGGCACCGGAGCACCCGCCCCAACCGTCGCAGGAGGCTGCGCCCCCATCATCCCCGGTGGCACCGGCCCGTGAGGCCCCGGCACTGCCGGTCCCCCCGTCATGGACGGAGGCCGAGCGCCCACCATGCCTGGCGGCACCGGACCGTGTGGCCCAGGAACCGTGGGCAGGCCCGTCGCGGACGGCGGGCGATGTCCCATCATCCCTGGATGTGCGGACATCCCTCCGGGTGCGGACGACGGCGCTGCGCCCACCATCCCCGGAGGTACCTGCGGACCAGCAGCGCCCGCGCCGAGTGCGCCATGCACCGGCGGCATTCCCGTCGCGGAGGACGGTCGAGCCCCGGCCATCCCCGGCGGCATCGACGCACCCGGCACAGGCGGCGCGCCCACCATGCCCGGAGGTCCCGCCACCGCCTGAAGCCCAGGAGACGACGGAGGCCGAGCCCCCATCGTCCCCGGAGGCACCGGAGCCCCCGAGGGC
>NZ_JAAIYB010000034.1 GCF_010894475.1 Myxococcus vastator | reverse complement strand
GCACCAAACCCGCGACGGGCAGCGCGTACACCAGCCACGGGTGCCCTTCCCGGAAGTGCGTCGCTTCATCCAACAGGTAGAGGAACACCGCGGACGCCACGCCGCAGACGATGCCCACCAGGCTCCCCAGGAGCAGCCATTGCAGCAGCGCTCTAGTGCCACGGGAAAGATTCACGTGAAACACTCCGGGCCTGGGTGAAACATGATGAAACACCGCGTCAAAGGCTTGCTCCGCGTCATTCTGACGACACCCCTTCACCCGGGGGTGAGGTCATATCAACACCAGCAATTCTGACTTGGTGCGTTATTCCTGTTTCGAGGTGATTTGCGAATCGACGCCATGTAGCGTGCGCGCTCCCCCAAAAACCCCCAGCGGGAACCCAAAGGAGCGGGGCATGTCTTTCCGTCATAACGGGATGTCCATCGTTGCCATGTGCGCGGCAGTCACGGTCGGTGGTAGCGCGATGGCGAGCACCATCAACCAGAACACGTCGTGGACCATCGACCAGCCGTCGACGTCGACGAAGTACCGCGTCGTGGCTTACGGCGACTCCATCTACGCCGGCTACAACGGCAGCGTCTTCTTCTGGAACGTGGCCCGCCGCGCGGCGCCGGTGGTGCAGGGCGAGGACCTGGCGCGCAAGTGGAACGCCGACGTGGAGGTCATCCGCCGCACCAAGTCCGGCGCGAAGGCGGACGACATCTACAACAACAAGATTGTCTCCGAGCGCTCGTACATGCAGGCGGCCAACACCCGCGTCGTCATGTTCGAGATGTGTGGCAACGACTACCTCCAGGCGCGCAGCGCCTTCTCGGGGCAGTCGGGCACCTGTAACTACTCCGGCCTGGAGTCCGCCCTGGCGACCTGCACCACGTACATGGAGCGTGCGATGCAGACCATCAACCAGTACGCGCCCGCCAGCGCGACGAAGATCATCTCCAACATCTACTACCCGGGCTTCAACGCGGACAACGTGAACACCCAGTGCCGGGACTCCGCCACGGGCCAGGTCGTGAACAAGCGGGAGAAGTTCCTGCCGCTGCTGGCGCGGAGCAACTGGCGCGCGTGCAGCCTGGCGGCGCGCTACGGCTTCAAGTGCGCGGACGCGTTCGCGGAGTACATGGCCGCGGACTATGACTCCAACGGTGATGGCAAGGTGGACTCCGCGGCCATCCGCTACGTCCAGGGCGAGTCCGAGGCGGCGTACGTCCAGCGCATCTCCGTCACGCTGCGCTCCACGCTGCGCGACTCCAACACGCACTTCGTCAACTCGAGCACCAGCTACGACTACCTCCAGTCGGACGACGTCCACCCGACCTACACCGGGGGCACCATCTCCAGCTCTGGCGGCACCGGCGCGCTGCCCACGGACACCTCGACCTGGAACAAGACGGGTCACGACCGCATGGGCTTCGAGAGCGCGAAGTTCAACCCCGCCCGGCCGTAGTCGCGGCGACCGCGCCTGAAACGTGGGCGCGGTGCCTGGGCCTCCGGTTGCCTTCGGGAACCGGAGGCCTTGTCGTTTCCAGGGCGTGGCGCGCACGTCACGTCAGGAAGAGCGCGCCCATCAACGCGAAGGGGCCGGCGTAGTAGGCGAGGCGGCAGAGCCACTCCGCCGCGCGCCGCGCCCCGCGCGTCCAGGCCGGCAGCCGCCACGCGGCCAGGAGCGACGCGCTCTCCGCGACGACGCGCCAGCCGCAGGCGAAGAGCAGCAGGCCCAACGAGATGGGCACGTAGTACCGGCCGAACGAGCGCAGGTACGCGTCCAACCCGTACATCCTGTACTCACCCAGCGCGCCTCCAAACGAGATGACCTGGTTCGCGCGGAAGAGGATGGCCGTGGGCACCAGCGGGAAGAGCACGAACTTCCCCATCAGGTGGTACCAGCGCCGGCGCCACAGGGCCTGGCGCGCCTGGGCGTAGCGAACCAGCGTGTGGGCTCGCGCGGCGCCCAGTGCGCCGTGCCGGCCCAGCGCATTCAGCAGGGGCACCGCGTCCTCCACCTCCAGCGCGTGGCTGAAGGCGCGGCCGGACCGCATCCGCAGCGCCAGGCCAGGTCCCGGGAGCGGCAGCCGCCAGGGGCGCACCGCGGCCACGGCCTCGAAGGGGAGCTCCATCCGGGCGCCGCCGCGCAGCGTCAGGGTCCATTGGTGGGTGTCCACGTCCACGGTGGCCCGGCGGCCACGGCGCAGCGCGGAGACGAACGCGAGCGGCAGCGCGACGCGCAGCACCAGCCCGATGACGATGGGCACGGGCTGAACCTGCTGGGTCCCGTCGGAGAGCTCCATCCAGAGCTGCGCGGAGAAGTGGAGCAGGGCGCCCAGCGCGGCGAGCTGCGTCACCACCGCGAGCCCGCGCAGCCCGGGTGTCCAGGCGTGCACGACGAAGCGAGCGGGCTCGGGCGTGGTCGCGGGCGGTGGCGCGCCGGGGGCATCGGTGACGGGAATGGACGAAGAGCTCATGCGGGTGAGCGGACAGGCGCTGTGATTGCCTCGGGGGGAGTGGCTCCGTAGCATACGCAGCCCGGAGGTCTTCGCGCGAACATGAGGCCGCAATCCGCTACACCGAAACGGCGCATCGACAGTGACGGCGTCACGCACATCGCGCCTGCTCGCTCGGAGAAGGGCCTGGGCGCGTGGCTCGTGGGCGGCGCGTTTGTCTTCACGCTCGCGTGCATTGGCTGGAGTGTCTGGTGGGGTTCGTCAGGCCTCCAGGTCGAAGCGCCGCCGCCGCTCGCGGAGGTGCCGCGGCCCGCTCCGCCTCCCGTGCCTCAGGTGCGCGCCCGCGCGCCTCGGCCGCGGACGCCCGCCGTCGCGGCCCCGGCGCCGCTGCCTGTCGCGGAGCCCGTGGCCGAGCTGGCCACCGACACCGACGTCCAGGCGCCCGACGTGGAGGCCGAACCGACGGGCATCCAGCTCTACCGGCCCGGGACGAAGCCCATCAAGAAGGGCCTCGTCGTCCCCGACGACTTCGAGCTGCCGCCCGGGTACGTGCGCCATTTCCAGTACACGGATTCGGGTGAGCTCGTGGCGGCCGTGCTGATGTTCCATCCCGACAACCCACCCACGGATGCGAACGGGCAGCCGATGCCCGTGCCTCCCGACGGCCTGGTGCCCGAGGAGCTCGCCCCGCCCGGAATGCCCATCCAACGGCTGGAATTGCCCGAGGGCGCGGAGCGCGGGGCCTCCCAGCAGTGAACGACGTACAGGCGAGCGGTGGGCGCGGGCGGCACCTGGGTGCGGCGCTGCTCGGTGTCTTGGGGACCACAGTCTTGTTCGCGCTGTTCGCGCGGCTGGAAGCGCACTGGCTGGCGCTCGGCTGGGTGGCGATGGTGCCCTGGCTCGCGGCGCTGGACCGGGCCCGCTCGGCGCGCGAGGCGCTGGGCCTGGGCGTGCTGCTCAGCGTGACGTTCACCGCCGCCGTCTTTCACTGGTTCCCGGGCGCGCTCCAGGCGTACTCGCGAGCGCCCACGGCGGTGGGCTGGGCGCTGTTCCTGCTGGTGGCGCCGCTGCTCCAGCTCCAGTTCGCCGCCGCCGCGCTGGCCCGGTACGCGGCGCGGCGTCTGGCGCGGGAGGGGCAGGGCTGGCTGCCGCCCCTGGTGGGGACGCTCGCGTACGTGGGCGTGGAGGGAATCACGCCCAAGCTCTTCGCGGACACGCTGGGGCACGGGCTCTATGCGTCCGAGTGGCAGCGCCAGGGCGCGGACGTGGCGGGCGCGCCGGGGCTCACGCTGGTGTTGCTCCTGGGCAACGAGTGCGTGCTCGCGGCGTTTCGTGCCTGGCGGGGCCATGGGGCGCGGCGCGCCTGGAGGCCGGTGGCGGGGCTGGCGGCGCTGGTGTTCGTGCTGTCGGGGTACGGCGTCTTCCGGCAGGCGCAGGTGCGCGAGGCGACCCGGGTCGAGGGCGGGCTGGTGGTGGGCGCGGTGCAGGCGAACATCACTCGCTACGAGAAGCTGAAGGCGGAGCTGGGCGCCTATGAAGTCGTGCGGAGGGTGCTCGACACGCACTACGCGATGTCGGACGCGCTGCTGCGCGACGGGCCGGTGGACCTGTTGGTGTGGCCGGAGACGGTGTACCCCACGCCTTTTGGGACGCCGCGCAGCGCGACGGGCGCGGAGCTGGACGCGGAGATTGCCGGCTATGTCTCCGAGCGCGGGGTGCCGCTCGTGTTCGGCACCTACGACTTGGAGGGCGAGCGCGAGTTCAACGCCGCCATGTTCCTGGGCCCGTCTTCGCCCGGGCGCGCGCCTGAACGCGCCGCGTACCGCAAGACGATGCTCTTCCCCCTGACGGAGTGGGTGCCGGACCTCATCGACACCCCCACGCTTCGTGAATGGCTGCCGTGGACGGGGCGCTGGAAGCGTGGGCCCGGGCCCAGGGCCATGCGCTTCACGTTGCGAGACGGGCGCACGCTCCGGGTGGCGCCGCTCATCTGCTACGAGACGATTTTCCCCGAGTATGTCGCGCAGGGCGTGCGGCAGGGCGCGGAGCTGCTGCTCACGCTGTCCAATGACTCCTGGTTCACCGGCACGCCCGCGCCCCGGCTGCACCTGATGCACGCGGCCTTTCGCAGCATCGAGACGCGGCGTCCGCAGGTCCGGGTGACGAACTCGGGCGTGTCCGCGCTCATCGACGCGACGGGCGCGGTGGTGGCCGAGGTCGACGACGACCAGCGCGCCGGCCTCACCATGCGCGTCCCCGCGACGGCCGCGTTGACGACGCTCGCCCTGGCCTGGGGCGACTGGCTGCGCCCCCTGGCGCTGGCGCTGGCGGTGGGGTTGCTCGTGGGTGGCGCGGTGGCGCGGCGGAGGGCGCGTCCCTGAGGTGTCGCCCAGCCGCGCGAACCACTTGAGGGGCTCGCGGCGCGCGGGGATGGGCTAGGGTCGTCCGAGCTCATCTCCGAGCATGGGGCACGAGGTCCGGCTCCCTGGGATTCTTCTCATGACGTGGCTTCGCGCGCTCGCTGTCCTGCCGCTGTTCGTCTCGGCTTCCGCCTCCGCCACCTGTCCCCCGAAAGGAAGCACCCGGGAGTCACTGGCCGCCTTGAAGGCGAAGAAGTTCGCTGTCCCGGACGCCGCCGAGCGCGCGGCCTTGGTGAAGGGGCTGCTCGGCTGTCTGGGCGCGCCGGACCCCGCGCTGCGAGATGGCATCGCCTACGAAGCGCTGACGCATTGGCTGCGCGATGGGAAGCTCGACACCGCGGCGCTGCGTGAGCTGAGGGACGCGCTGCAAGGGATGCTCGCGGGCGCGGACGCGGAGGGCTTCCGCAAGCCGTTCGCGGCGCTCGTCCTCTCGGAGGTGGCGCGCGTGGACCGCGTGAAGCCTTGGATGACGGCGGAGGAGCGCACGGCCATGGTCGAGTCGGCCGCCCGCTATGTGGAGTCGGTCCGCGACTATCGCGGCTTCGACGCGGCGACGGGCTGGCGCCATGGCGTGGCGCACGGGAGCGACTGGTTGATGCAATTGAGCCTCAACCCGGCGCTGAATCGCGCGCAGGCCGACCGCATCCTCGCCGCGGTCGCCACGCAGGCCGTGCCGGAGCATGCGCATGCCTATGTCTTCGGCGAGCCCGAGCGGCTGGCGCGCCCGGTCCTGTTCCTCGCGCGGCGCGGCCTCTACTCGGAGGAGGAGTGGCGGGCCTGGTTCGCCGCGCTGCTCCCCCGGCTCGGGGACGCCAGCCAGGCGTACAAGGACGGCGCATGGCTGGCGCGGCGCCATGACCTGCGCGCCTTCCTGCTGAGCCTGTTCGTGGAGGCGGACACGAAGCTCGCGCCCGCCATCCGCGCGGCGCTGAAGCAGGTGCCGTGAGCTACAGCCGCCCGGCCTTGAGCTCCGCCACGAGGTGAGCGCTGGCGCGCACGGCGAGGGCCATCATCGTCAGCGTGGGGTTCTGCGGGCCCTGGGACGGGAAGCAGGCGCCGTCGTTGATGAAGAGGTTGGGCACGTCCCAGCTCTGGTTGTGGGGATTGAGCACCGACGTCCTCGGGTCCGTGCCCATGCGCGCCGTGCCCACCTCGTGGATGGCCATGCCCGGCGTGGACAGCGTGGCGTTGGCCTTCTCCACGGTGAAGCCGGCCGCCTCCATCATCTCCTTGCAGGCCGCCACCGCGTCCTCGGCCATCTTCAGCTCGTTGGCGGAGTGCCGGCATTCAATGTGCGCGGCGGGCATGCCCCAGCGGTCCTTCACCGTCGGGCTGAGCGTCACGCGGTTCTCCGCGCGCGGCACCATCTCCCCGAAGGGCACGAAGTGGCAGTTGTCCCCGAAGGTGAAGACCTGCACGCCGTAGCCGCGCGCGAAGTCCTGCGCCTTCGTGGTCACGTTGCGGAACTGGGGGATATACGCCCAGCTCTGCTCCTGCCGCTGGGCTTCGGGAGGCAGGTTCATCTTCGCCTCGATGCCCAGCAGGTACGTGTGGTCCATCAGGTTGCGGCCCAGCTGCCCCGACGTGTTCGCCAGGCCGTCCGGGAACGCGCTGCCGCGCGAGTTGAGCAGCAGGCGCGTGGACTCAATCGCCCCCGCCGCCAGCACCACCACCCGCGCGTGGGCCTCGTGGGACTTGCCCGACTTCGCGTCGAGGTAGTGCACGCCCGTCGCGCGCCCCGTCGCCGCGTCGTACAGCACCTGGTCCACCACCGCGTTCGTGCGCAGCGTGAGCCGGCCCGTCTTCAGCGCGGCGGGCATCGTCACCGGCGCTCCCGCCGTGCGGCGGACGATGACGCGGCGCTCGGGCCAGCGGCGCTCCACCCGTTCCTTCAGGTGCTGCTCCGCGGGCGTCATGGTGAGGGCCCCCGCGAAGACGGAGTCCGGCAGGATGTCCAGGCCATCCGCGTTGCCGTGGAGGCCCATCCACCGCTCCACCGTCTCGTAGTGCGGCGCCAGCTCCGCCAGCGTCAGCGGCCAGTCCGGGCCCTGCCCGTCCTGCGTGCCTGCTTTGAAGTTGAAGTCAGACAGCCGGTAGAACTGGCGCCCGTGCGCCTTCACCGACGTGCGCCCGCCCACCTGCCGCGCGCGAATCCACGTGAAGGGCTGGTCCTCCGGCGTGGTGTAGGGATTGTCCACGTCGTCGACGAAGGCGTGCGGGTGGAAGGGCCACGCGAAGGTGGTGCTTTGCACCGCCTGGCGCACCTTGCGCTTGTCGTCCGTCTCCGCCAGGTAGCCGAAGGACTGGCGCAGGCGGTGGAATATCCACCGCATCCGGTCCGCGCCCATGCCTCGGCCCGCTTCGAGCACCAGGACACGCAAGCCCGCTTCCGTCAGCTGCTTGGCCGTCCAGCCACCGCAGGCGCCCCCGCCCACCACCACCACGTCGAACATCGTCCTGGATGTGCCCACGGCTTTCCTGGCGCGACAGTGCCGTCTTGGATGGCACTGTGAGTTGTCTACACGGAGTGTAAGCTGCCCGGTACGTCGCGGAGCAACGTGAGTCCCATCCGCACGCCTGGGGTTCAAACACCCCAGCTCCCTTCACCGAGGTCCAACGAAGATGAAGTGGCGGTGGCTGCTGGGTGGAGCGCTCGCGCTGGGGCTGCTGGCCGCGCTGGCGGTGTTCGGTAGGGCGCTGCGTCATTCGGAGGCCTACTTCCACTACCCACGCCCCAAGGCCGAGCGCCCCGCCGACTTCGCCGAGGCGAAGGACGTCTCGCTTCAGACGTCGGACGGGCTGACGCTGCGGGGCTGGTACGTGCCGTCCCGGAACCGCGCCGCCGTGGTGCTGGCGCACGGCCTGTCCCAGACGCGCGCGGACCTGCTGCCCGAAGCGCGAATCCTGCGCGCCGCGGGTTATGGCGTGCTGCTCTTGGACTTGCGCGCCCACGGTGAAAGCGAGGGCGCGTTCTCCACCTGGGGAGACCTGGAGCGCCGGGACGTGCGGGCCGCGCTGGCCTTCGTGCGCGCCCAGCCGGACGTGGACCCGGAAAGGGTGGGGGCGCTCGGCTTCTCGATTGGCTCCGCGGCCGTGGCCGAAGTCGCGGCGGAGGACCCGGCGGTGCGCGCCGTGGTGCTGCTGTCCCCATTCAACACGCTGTGGCTGGCCGCCGCGTATGACTTCCGCCGCTTCGGCTTCGTGTCGCAGTCCGGCGCGCTGGTGCCCTTCTGGCGGCGCGGCATTGCCCTGGAGGAGGTGCGCACCATCGACGCGGTGGAGCGCATCCGCCCCCGGCCGCTGCTCATCGTCATGGGGACGGAGGAGTCCGGACAGCCGCTCGCCGATGCGCTCTTCGCGAAGGTGCGCGGGTACGCCCAGACGTGGCGCATCCCAGGCGCCGGGCACGGGAACTTCAGCGCCACCGAGCCGGAGGCGTACCCCCAGCGGCTGAAGGCGTTCCTCGACGCGGCGTTGCTCGCGCCCTGAGCGTCACTCCGCCTGAGGGGCGGCGCTCGCCGTGGATTCCAGCTCCCCGAGCTGCGCCAGGAAGGCGCGGCCCTTGGCCGGGTCCGTCATGTGGATGAAGGCGGCCATGCCCTTGAGCTGCTCCAGCGACTCGCCCTCGCGGGCCGGCTTGCCCTTCTTCCGGTTGTGGATGGCGGCGCGCAGCTGGCGCACCACATCGCGCGGGACTCGGGCCGCAGGCGCGTCCTTGCCCGCGGCATTCACGACCAGCCCCGTCACCCGCTGCCGCGTGCCCTTGCGCGCCACGCGCGTCTTGTCCGGGTGCACGCGGAAGCCCTCCGCCTCCACCACCTCCTGCACGCGCGACAGCAGCATGGCCACCGGGGGACGCTGCGTCCGCCGCGCCTTGGGCTGCTTCGCCTTCGTCCACGAGAAGGTCAGGTCGTCCGCGTAGCGCGTGTACGTGAAGCCCAGCCGCTTCGCGAGCGCGGACAGTCGCTTGTCCAGCTTCAGGCACAGCGCGTTGGTGATGCCCGGCGACGTGGGCGCGCCCTGGGGCAGCGCGCGCGGGCCCTTGGCCACGTGCAGCAGCTTGCCCCGGAACTGCACCGCCTCGCGCGGCGCCTCCGTGGAGAGCAGCGACAGCAGCGTGGACGTGCCCTCCGGCAGGCCGCCCTTGCGCAGCAGGCCCTTCACCCGGCGCCAGGTGACGGAGGGGAAGAAGTCCTTGAGGTCCACCTTCACCACCACGTCCGCGCCCTGGTGGGCCAGCGCGTTGGTGAGGATGGAGCGCCCCGCCACGAAGCCGTGCGCCGCGCCGTGCACCGGCAGCCGCTCCACGACGTTGGACAGCACCCAGCGCTGCGCTGCCTTCAGCTCCGGCTTGGGGGACGTAATCGTGCGCTGGCTGCCGTCCCGCTTCGGAATCGTCCAGCTCACGTAGTGCGTGGCCGTGTCCACCTCGCGGTGGAACGCGAACCAGCGCAGCTTGGACACGCTCAGCCCCAGCGCCTTGGCCAGCGCCTCCGCCGAGTCCAGCTCCGTCAGGCCGTTGGCCCGGGCCCGCTCCTCGCGGTGGGGCACGTCGAACGCGTCCGCCGGGCGGTCCTCCACCCAGTGCACGCCCGCGCCCAGGTGGCCCACGTGCGTGGCCTTCCACGCCTCGTGCGCCTGGCGCTTCAGCGCGCGGCGCTCGGTGGCCTCGGCCTTCTTCTTCTCCTTCCAGGCCTTCTTGTCCTTCTCGGAGGCGCTGGAGAAGTCCAGGTCCTCCACCGCGAGGCCCTTGGAGACGAGCTGCGCTTGCACCCAGTCGTCGGCGCCGCCCGCTTCGTCGATGGCCTTCGCGCGGACGAGGAGCGCTTCGTGCGCGAGCCGGCGCGCTTCACGCTTTGCGGCGGCGTCCGGCGCCGGAGCGGTGGGTTCGGGCGTGGGCACGGCCTGCGGCGAAGCTGCGGGGACGAACGGGTCCAGCCTGGCGGTCATGTCTGCACCTTGGGCGGGCGCGGCGATGGGAGACGGGACATGGCGCGAGCAGTCGAGGGAGGCCGGGAAAGCACCACCATCTTACCTGGGGCACGGTAGCCTCACCGGCTCTCCCCTCCTAGGCACTACGGCCGGGGTGGGTAAACGGCGGTCGCGTCGTTGGCTCCGCTACCCACCCTGGCCGTAGTGCCTAGGAGGGAGAGAGCCAAGAACAGGCTACCTTGCGGAGAGTGTCCTGCATTCCAACCGGAGCGGCGCAACGCCGCTCCCGCGCTCGAGGCGCTCAGGCTGATGCACTCCGGACCTCTCTCGGCTGCTCGCGCGTGAAGCGCACGTCGTCGTCTCTTCGTCGCACCTGTCCTGCCGGCCGCTCGCAGCGGCCGGGCCGTGGTTGATGGGTTTACACCAAGGCCGAGGCCGCGTCGATGTAGCCTTCAGCCGCCAATTTCTCCAGCCGCGCGAAATATGCCCCGCGCGCTTCGGCATCCGAGTCGAACCAGAGCCGCTGGTGACGCGACGTGCCCGTGCGCGGGCCCCACTCCACCGCCACCACCTGGCCATCCAGGGAGACCCGGTACACCGTCTCCAGGCCGCTCTCCGCGTCCCGGCGCACGTAGGCGCGCGTCTCCGCGCGGATGAGCTTGCGGCCCTCGGGCGTCTGCCGCAGCGCCTCTTCCTCCGCCCGGCGGCGCGCGTAGGCCAGCCGCAGCGCCAGCAGGTGCTCGCAGGGGCCTTCCCGCAGCCCGGAGCGCCGGTGGTGCGGGCACCCGCAGCTGGCGTCCTTCACGCGGCCTTCCAAGTCCAGCGTGAAGCTGGGGAAGAAGCTGCGCAGGGCCTCGCGGTCCACCACCTCGCCGTGGATGCGGAGGCCTTCGCCCACCACGTCGTGCACCTTGGTCAGCTTCACCTCGCCCGCGCCCGGCGCGCCGTCGCCGCCCAGCAGTCGGTGCGCCCGCGCTTCCAGCTCGCTGCCGTAGCGGATGACGGCGGCGTCCACCGGCGTGGGCATCAGCTCGCGCGGACGGTACTGGCCGCGCGCCACGTCGAAGAGGATGCGCCCGCGCAGGCACTCCAGCTGGAGCGCCGCGCGCACGGACTCCTTGGGCGCGCCGGCGCTGGCGGCGAGCGTGTCGAAGGGCAGGGGGCCTTCGGTCCGCAGCCGGTCGCGGAGCCGCTCCGCCAGTCCGTCCGGTACCGCGCGGGGCATCAGCACGTCGAAGGCCGCGGCGGAGGACCACCCGCTCTCCGTCCAGCCCGTGAGGCCCAGCGTCAGCGTGGCCGCGCCCATGTCGATGACCCAGAACACCGGCAGGCCGGGGCCCATCAACTGCACGCGCACGGACTTCGCGTGGGGAAGCAGGCGCGCGAGCGCGGCCAGCCGCTGACGGCCGAAGGTGCGCACCACCGCGGGCGCGGTGCCGTTGTACGTGCCGCCGTGGCACTCCAGCACCAGCTCCCACGGCTCCAGCACCAGCCGGGGCGGGGCGCCGGGCACCAGCTCGAAGCGCAGCGCGCGCGGGGCCTTCTTCGCCTTGCGCGCGCGCAGGGCGAAGAGGAGGTTGTACAGGTCGATGGGCGCCAGCTCGCAGGTGCTCGCGGGCAGCGTGGCGGCGGACTGCACCTGGAGGAAGCCGCGCAGCCAGGCGTGGGGCACCTCCACGTTGCGCGGGGCGCGGGCCGGCTGGGAGGCCGGCGTGGCCAGCGCGACGTGGGCCTCCAGGGAGACGGGCACGTAGGTGCGCAGCCGGTCCACGCGCGCGGGCAGCTCCGGCGGCACGTCCAGGAAGGTGGAGCCGTGCGCGGCCTCGCGGCCCTCGAAGAGGCGGTTGTCGAAGGACAGCCGGGCGTAGGCGCTCTCGTCGCGGGAGAAGACCTCCAGCGACACGCTGTCCGGGTCCACCGTGAGCACGGGGTCCAGCACCGCGTCCTGCTGCTTCTCGCCGTCCAGCGCGTTGTCCAGGAACGCCTTCTGCGCCTCCCAGATGAGCGCGCTGGCCCGCTTGCCCTGCTTCATCAGGTAGGCGAGGTACGCGGTGCGGTCCTTGCCCCGGTAGCGCAGGTCGCTGGCGAGGATGCCGAAGGTGGCGGCCAGCGCGTCGCGGAAGAGGGCGGCGTCGGTGACGCGGCCGCTCACGCCCACGGTGCCGCGCGAGCCCTCCAGGGCCAGGCGGACGCGGGAGCCGTCCGTGCCGGACTCGACGTCGCTCGCGGTGGCGTAGCGCAGCTCGACGGGGTGTCGGGTGGCGGTCGTCACGACGGGTTCCCTTCCTTCCGGTTCCGGGCGCGCTCAGCGGCCCGGCGTGCTCGTTTGTGGGCGCGCCACGCGGCCTTGCGCAGCTCCACGGTTTGCGACTTGTCGAAGGCGGCCTCGTGCAGCAGCTTCGCCGCGTCGTCTCCGCCCAGGCGGCCCAGCGCGGCCCATGCGTCCTGCCGCGTCTCCGGCTTCGCGTCGGTGGCCAGGGGCTTCAAGGGCTCCAGCGTGTGGGCGCCCAGCAGCGTCGGCACCGACAGTCGGCGGCCCTCGGAGGTGGCCAGCAGCGCCGGCGTCGTCCGGGCGCCCATGGGGCCGAAGGCCACCGCGTCGAAGGGCTTCACTTCCAGCGCCCACGCGGTGGCGCGGTCGGGGGCGAGCTTCGCCAGCGCATCCGCCGCCGCCGCCCGCACCCGCGCGTCCGGGTCCACCAGGGACTTGCGCAGCGTGTCCGCCGCGGCGGCGCGCTCCTTCTCGTTCGTCAGCACGGCCGCCGGAGCCTGTCCGGTGAGCGTCAGCGTGCCCCCCGGCGTGCCCAGCCGGCCCAGGGCGCGCGCGGCCTCCTGGCGCACGGTGCCCGGGGCCGCCGCCTCTCCACCCTGGAGGAGGGTGCGCGCGGAGTCGGCCAGGCCCGCGGTGCCCAGCCGGGAGCCCGCCCACAGCAGGCGCTCCCAGGCGGCCACCAGCGCGGCGCGCTTGGAAGGCGCGGCGGAGGCCCAGTCCGTGGCCGTGCGGCGCTCGGCCGTCACCAGCGCGCGGGACAGCGCGGCCAGGTCCACCGCGCCGGGCTCGCGGGCCTCACCCGTCCAGGTGCCCACCAGCAGCGCGGCCTCCTCGCGGGCCTCCGGCTTGTCGTGGCCCAGCAGCGCCACCACCTCCGGCAGGGGCAGGGCGCCCCGGCGCGCGAGCCCGCGCCGCAGGCGCAGCCGCAGCGTCACGTTGTCCAGCGTGGCCAGCCGGGGCACCAGCAGCGCCGGGTCGCCTTCGTTGGCGAGGTAGGCCGCCGCGGGCGCGGAGATGTCCGGGTAGCGGCTGGCCACCGCGTGGAACTCCACCCGCGTGCGCTCGGTGGGGAACAGCACGTCGAGCGCCTTGCGCGCCTCCTTGCGCAGGTCCTGCTGGGGCGCGTCCAGCGCGGCGGCCAGGGCCGCCTCCGCCGCGGTGTCCTTGAGCTTCCCCAGCTCCTGGGCCGCGGTCAGTTGCACCGGCAGCGCCGTGCCCGTGTCGCCGAGCAGCGCCTCGATTTTCACGCGGGCGCGCTCCCCGCCGATAGCGCGCAGGCCCTTCACGCCGGCCTGCTGCAGCTCCAGCGTGGCGCCCTCCACCGCGGCGGCCTCCACCTTCTCCTCGACGCGGCGGCGCTCCTCGCCGTCCGGCAGCTTCGCGGCGAGCCGGCCCAGGCCCTCGATGGCGGCCGACACCATGCTCGGCTCCACGGGCGCTTCCGCCGTGCCGCCCGCGGCCACCGTCTCCAGCTCGGCCAGGGCGCGCGCGTCACCCAGCGTGCCCAGGGCCAGCAGGGCCCGCTCGCGCTGGCCGTCTTCACCCGCGCGGGCGTACAGCATCAGGGGCCGCAGCGCGCTGACGCCGCCCTTGAAGGCCACGCCCTCGGCGGCCGGCAGCATCAGCTCGCGCGAGCCGCCGCGCAGCACCGCCTCCAGCGGCTCCACCGGGGCGCCGTGCTCGGTGACGCGCCTGGCGTAGCGCTCCACCGCCTCCGCGGCCACGGCCGCGAAGCGGTCCGAGAAGAGGCTGGCCAGCAGCTCCGACTGGCCGGCCTCGGCGCCGTGCTCCAGCTCGCGCAGCGCGGCCAGCCGCACGGACATGTCCTGGCTCTTCACCGCGTGGCGCAGGAAGGACACGGCCTGGGCCGCGTCGCGCTTCTTCACGTCGGTGCCGGCCACGCTCATGGCGGCGGTGACACACGCGCTGCGGACCGAGCCCTCCTCGTCCGCCAGACACTGCCGGGACAGCACGTCCAGCGCCTCGGCGCGGCGGGTGTCGCCCAGGGCCGTCACCAGGCGCTGCCGCTCACCGGCGTCCTGGGTCGACGTGAGCCGGGCGGCCAGCGCGGCCACCGCGGCGGGCGTGGCCAGCCGGGACAGGGCCTTCGTGGCGCGCTTCGCGGCGGCGGCGTTCTCCGCGCGCAGGAAGCTGGCGAGCACCTCCACCGCGCGGTCATCGCCGCGCCACGCCAGCAGCTCCGAGGCGCGCAGGCGCAAATCCTCATGCTCGCTGGCCATGGCGCGTCCCAGCGCTTCGGTGACGCGCGAGTCGTTGGCGCCCGCCAGCCGCTCGATGACGCCCACGCGCAGGTCGGCGTGCTCGCTGCCCAGCGCGGCCAGCAGCGGCTCCAGGCTGCCGGGCGGGCTGAGCTTCTCCAGCAGCTCGAAGGCGTAACGGCGCACGTCCGTCAGCGGCGAGTTCAGCGCGGCGGTGATGCGCGGCTTCGCGGCGTCACCCCGCGTGGCCAGCTCATCCAGCGCCGCGCGCGCCACGTCCGGCGCCAGCGAGGCCAGGGCCAGCGCCAGCGGCTCATCGCTCCCGGCGGGGAACAGCTCCTTCAGCCCCGTCAGCGCGGCCTTGCGCACCAGTTGGTGCGGGTCTTCCAGGGCGCGCAGCAGGGCGGCCACGGCGGCGGGCGTGCCGGCGAAGCCCTCCAGCGTGAGCTTCACCACGCGGTCCACCGCGTCGCGGCGCACGCGGTGGCTCTCGTCGTCGCCGGTGGACACCTGCCGCAGCAGGCCGACGTAGGCGCCGAAGGCCAGCCGGCGCAGGTGCTGCCGCTCGGCCTGGGCGGAGGCCTCGGGCGAGGCGGCGGGGGCCTCCGTCTTCACGGCGGAGAAGATGCGCCGCAGCCAGTTCTTCGCGGGCGTGGCCTGCGCGGGCGCGCTGGCGGGCGCCGTCTCCGGTTTCCAGGGCGCGTCCAGCGTGCTCGGCCGCGCCACCTTCCTGGCGTGACGGAAGTACTCCAGCGGCTTGTCGCGCAGCAGCAGCACCTGGGCCGCCGCGTAGCGCTGCTCGGGCTGGAGGCTGGACAGGGCCTCCGCGAGCCCGACGACGTACTTCACGCGCTCCTCTTCGGCCGGCCATTCCTTCATGTCGGCCACCTTCTCCGGCCGAGGCGGCAGCAGGGCCTCCACCAGCTGGGCGCGCGCCGCGTCCGGCTCCGTGCGCAGCTCCAGCGCGCGGGCGGCGGCGTAGCGGACCTCCGGCCTGCCGCTGGAGAGGGCGCTGGTGAGCAGGTCGGGCGGCTCGCCCCGGCGGCTGGCGCGCAAGTCCCGGGCGAGGACGATGGCGAACACCAGCTCCTGCACCTCGCGGGCGCGGTCCTCCAGGCCGTGCAGCAGGCCGCCGTCGCCCTCCGGGCCCAGGGCCGCGAAGGAGAGGATGGCGCCCAGCCGGATGGGGAGGTGGTCGTGGCGCAGGTTGCCGGTGAGCACCGGCAGGGCGCGCGCGTCACCCAGGCGGGACAGGCCGTCCGCGGCCCAGGAGCGCACCGCCACGTTGGCGTGGCCCAGCGCGTCCAGCAGGAAGCCCTCGTCACCCCGGCGAGCGGCGGTGGCGAGCCCGCGCCCACCCTGCTCCTGGAGGTCGCCCAGCTCGTGCGGCAGCAGCACGGTGGCGAAGAAGGTCAAGAGGCGCCGCGAGCCCAGTGACGCCAGGGCCCGCGCGGCGCGGATGCGCAGCGGCACCAGGAAGGCCGGAGGGTAGAGCCGCTCCAGGTCCTTGTCGGTGATGAACGCGCGCATCGGTTCGATGATGTCTTCGGCGCCACGCGGCGCCAGCAGCTCCACCGCGCGCACGCGCACCGGCAGCGGCGCCGCGGAGAGGCCGGCCAGCAGGGGCCCGTTCTCGTCGGGCACCAGCTTGTCCAGCGCCTCCAGCGCGGCCACGGCGACGGGGACCTCCTCGTCCTGGACGCGCTTGAGCAGCGGCGAGCGCAACGGCTCGATGGGGGCGTGGATGGCGCCCTTCGCGGCGTGCTCCCGCAGCGGCGCGTGTGGGGTGGCGAGCGCCGCGAGGTGGGCCTCCGCGTGCTCCTTGCCCACGTGCTTCACCCACGCGTCATACGCGGCGGTGGCCACGCTGGTGTCGCGGTCCTCCACGGCCTTCTTCAGCCGCTCCATCGCCCAGCCCTCGGCGGCGCGCTGCGCCAGCACCTCCACCGCGCGGTGGCGCAGGTCGGGGAAGCGGCCCGCCAGCGCGCGGTCCAGCGCCTTCTCCGGCGCCTGCTCGTTCCAGGCCCACAGCGTGCGGAAGGCCTCGCCGCGCACCTTGCCGGACTCGTCCTCCAGCGCGTCACCCAGCAGCGGCTCCGCGCCCGGCGTCGAAGCGCCCAGCTTCACCAGCCGGTCCAGGCCGCGCACGCGCACGTCCTCGTGGCCCGAGCGCAGGGCGGCCTCCGCTGATTCCAGCGGCGCCTCTGCGTCCAGTTCCACCACCGCGTCCAGCGCGGCGGCGCGCACGTCCGCGTCCTCGTCGTCCAGCATCCACACCAGCCGCTCGCGAGCGCGCGCGTCCTGGAGGGCCTGGAGGGAGGAGGCAGCGATCCGGCGAATGGTGGCGTCCGGCTCGCGGGAGAGCTGGAGCAGCGCGCCCAGCGCCCGTGCGTCACCCAGCTGCGCCAGGCCGCGCGCGCCGTGCACGGCCGTGTCCGGCGTGCGGCAGGCCATGGCGGCCAGCAGCGGCTCCAGGTCGCTCTCGGTGATGGCCGCGCCCGTGGCGCCCTGCGCGGGCATCGCGTCGCGCGCGGCCTGGAGCTCCGCGTCGGTGATGGGCGCAGTGCCCGCGACGCCCTGCGCCCGGCGCGCGTGCTGAGCCAGCCAGCGGGACACTTCCTTGGTGCCCCGGGCGAAGCCCTCGTCACGCGACTCCAGCGCGTGGGACAGCGCTCGGCGCTCCATGACGCGGAGGGTGAAGGCCGTGCGGCGAACGCCGAGGTCCGCGTCATCCAGCGCGCGGGCCGCCAGGGGCTGGAGCTGCGCGTGCCCGAGCAGCCCCCTGGCCGCGGCGCGGACCAGCACATCGATTTTGAGCAGGGCCGGGCCGCGCTCGAAGGCGGTGCGCAGCGGCTCGGCGCCGTCGCCCGGCACCACCTGGGTGAGGGCGTCCAGCGCGGCCAGGCCGACCGCGCCCTGGCTGTCCGCGAGCTGTCCGGCGATGAGGCCCGGCACCAGCGGGGACGTGCCGCCCAGCTTCGCCAGCAGCTCCAGGCCCAGCACGCGCACCTCTGGGTGCTGCGAGCCCAGCGCCGCGCGCGGCGCGGACAGGGGCGACTCCGGCTCCAGCGCGACGAGCGCTTCCAGCGCGGCCTTGCGCACCATCGGGTGCGAGTCGTCCAGCCGCTCGCGCAGCTTGGGGCGCGCGGCGGTGCGGCCCTTGTCCGCCAGTTCGCGCACGGCGAGCCGCCGGACCTCCGCGTCCTTCTCCGTGGCCAGCACCTGGAAGAGGAAGTCCAGCGCCTCCGCCTCCTCCAGGGCGGCGGCCTCGCGCACCGCGGCTTCGCGGCGGGGACGGCCGGCCTTGAGTGACTCCGTCAGCAGGTCGATGCCGTGCTGGGACGTGTCGTGGTCGCCCGCGGGCGAGCCGTCCACCGCGAGGCCAAAGCGGTGCGCGCGGCGGTCATCCCCGCCCGTGAAGATGGAGCCCAGGGACGTCTTCGCCAGCCGCGGATTGACGGGCGGGGCGAAGGCGAGCGCCTGCACGGGCTTTCCACCCGCGTCGAGCGAGCGCGGCTTGCGGCGCACGTCCAGGCGCCAGACCTTGATTTGCCCGTCGCTGCCCGAGGACCACACGCGGTCGCCGGGCTCTTCCTCACCCGGCTTGACGGTGGGCGTGGGCGGGAAGAGCAGGGCGAGCACCGGGCCGGCATGGCCGGAGTCCTTCTCGCCGCGGACCTCGAACTCCACCGCGCCGACGAGGTACCAGATGCGCAGCTTGCCGTCGTCACCAGCGGACACCAGCCGGCCATCGCGCGGGGTGAAGGCGAGCGCGCGCACGGCGCCTTCGTGGCCAGGCATGTCACGCCGCGCGCCGGTGGCCACGGTGAAGACGTGCACCACGCCGTCGTCGCCCGCGCCCGCCGCGTAGGTGCCGGAGGGGTCCACGGCCACCGCGCGCAGGGGCTGGGTGGACGCCGTCCACTCGTGCAGCTTGCGCGTGGACTCCCAGTCCCAGGCGCGCACGGCGCCGTCCGCGCCCGCGCTGAAGAGCAGCGTGCCATCCGCGCTGGAGGCCAGCGCCGTGACGCCGCCGGGGTGCACGTCGTTGAGCTGGAACTGCACCTGTCCGTCGGACACCGCGCCGATGCGCAGCGTGCCATCCGCGCCGGCCGCGGCCCACTGTCCACCGGCCAGGGCGAGCGCATTCACCGCGGAGGGCAGCTCCGTGCTCCACAGCACCTTGTTGGTGCCCGGCTCGAACGCGGTGAGGCGACTGGCGGTGGAGGCGCGCGCGCCGCCCACGAGCAGCAGGCGCGCGTTGGCCGCGAGTGCACGGACCTTCTCGATGTTGCCGATGGCGAGTACGGGCATCACGCTCCTCAGTGGCTGCCCTTCTTAGCATCAGCGCCCTCAATAGAAGAGCGTGCAGTGCGGGAGTTCGTCGTGCCGCGCGCCGTCAGCGCCCGTCGCCCCGGATTCCGGTGGAGCGCAGATAGAAGCGGGCCGTCTGCGCGAGGAAGCGCAGGGGGTAGCCGGGGTCGGCGAGCTGGCGCTGGAGCTCACCCCCCAGCTCCGACAGCAGCGTCCGCAGCAGCGCCAGCTTGCCCGGGTCATCCAACGTGGAGGCGCGCCCCAGCGAGGGCATCCGCCGCCGCCACACCGGGCTGTTGGCCAGCGCGGCCCGCACCCCGTCGAGCAGGTCCAGCAGCGTGGGCGGCATCAGGCCGATGGAGATGGACAGCGCCTCCTCGGAGGCCTGCGCCATGTGCCAGTACCCGCCCGGGATGTAGATGAAGTCCCCGGCGCCCAGCGCGTGCGTCTCCACGGGCGTCTGCTCCTGCGCCGCCAAAGCGCCGCTGGGCACGGACTCCGGCAGGGGCACGGGGTGGAGCGTGTTCTCCCGCAGCAGGTAGTCCTTGCGGCCCGTCGCCTGGAGGATGAACACCTCCTCCGGGTCGCAGTGCCAGCCGAAGCCGTGGTGCGCCGCGGGCGTGCAGTAGAGGTGCAGGTTGATGCGGCCGTGCAGCTCCGCGCTGAAGGCGCGCGCCAGCTGGGCCAGCTCCGGGTGGTGCTGGTCCGGCTGCCGCAGCGCCAGCGTGTAACCCTGCGCGAACAGCTCCCGCGCCGCCTTCGCCGTCGTGGGCCGCGCGCCCGGGTAGGGCACGCCCTGGCGCGCGAGCAGCACGTCGCAGGCCGTCTCCTCGACGAGGAAGTCGATGGTCTCCCACGTCCCCAGGCGCTGGAGGCGCTCCGCTGCGGAGGCGCCGGTGAAGGGACGCCGCTGGTAGTGCTCCTGGAGGAAGCGCTCCCGCGGAAAGTCATTCAGCAGTTCATCGAGCAGCATGTGCGTTCAATCTGCTCAGGCGCCGCCGAGCTGCGCATCCGGGTGCGCGGCCCGCAGCCGCACCAGCGAGGCGAGGCAGCTCTGCCACTCCCCCTTGGCCAGCGAGCCGGTGAACTCCTCCAGCACCGGCGCCACCACGCGGGCGAAGGCCGCGTCGTCCAGGCCCAAATCCCGCACCAGCTCGATGACGCGGCGCTTGGCCACGCTGGCGGACAGGCGCTTCTGCACCTCGCCCTCGCGGGCCTCCTTGGCGCGGCCCGGCGGCAGGCCGAAGAGCATCTTCCGCAGGAAGGCGCGCAGCGCGTCCACGTCGGCGAAGCGCTCCGTGCCGCTGGCGGCCGGGGCCTCCTGGGCGCCCGCGGGCTTCCACCCCTCCGGCAGGTGCGTGGGCCGGTGCTTCTCCCAGAGGAGGCGCACCGCGAACAGGCCCACCTCGCGGTCCGCGCTCTGCATCAGCCACGCGAGCCGCTCGGCGCCGCCCAGCCGCGCGTAGTGCCGGCGGATGAGCTCCACCGCGACCTCGCGCGTGCTGCGTTTGGTGCTCTCCGTGAGGGAGAACACCTTCACCGGGTCCAGCTCCTCCGGCTGGAGCGTGTGCCGGGCGTCCGCGCCTTCCTCGCCCGCGCGCAGCAGGGCGTCATAGGCCAGGTTGCGGACCTCCTTCGCCTCGGCGTCCGCCAGCTCGTACACGCGCGTGTGCCAGCCCCAGGCGCGCAGCTCCGCGCGGGCAATGGCCAGGGCGAAGCGGCGCACGTCGTCACGCGAGTCGGTGAGCGCGGGCCACAGCAGCTCCGGCGTGTACGCCTTGCGCGGCGCGCGGGGCTTGAGGTTGTAGGACTTCGACTCCGGCTGCTCCGGCCCGATGACGGGGTGGTGGCAGCGCAGGTACGTCTGCGCGAAGGCGCGCACGGGCACCGGCTGCTTCGCGCCCAGGGCCAGCTCGAAGAGGCGCTCCAGGCCCGCGGCCGGGTCGCCCGCGTCACTGAAGTCCGCGGGGGCCACGTTCTCCAGCAGGTAGCGGTGCGCGAAGCCGTGCAGCTCCGGGTCGGCGCGGCGGGCCAGCGCCAGCAGCCAGGGCACGGTGAGCTGGCGCGCGGTGAACAGCTTGCGGTTGCCCAGCAGGCCCAGCGCCACGCCCCGGTACTTCGCGCTGAAGACGCGCGCCTTCACCTGCTCCACGTCCAGCCCGGGCAGGCTGTCGGCGCGCATGAGCGCCTGGGTCGCCATGTTGCCGATGCGGGGATGGGCCGCCTTCTCCAGCAGCCACTCCGGACCGATGGCCGAGGCCGCGTAGGCCGACAGCGCCCGCATCGCCAGGCCTTCCACGGGGTGGGGCTTCTTCTGCAGCCGCGGGTCGTCCAGCAGCGCCTTCCAGAAGTCCGAGGGCAGCTCGGTGGCGCCGTACTTGGAGCCGATGAAGCCCTTCACCCAGTTGAGCTGCTCGCCGGTGCCCAGGTACATGTCGCGCAGGAAGTCCGCGGGCAGCTCCGCCCGGTCGAACGACTGCGCCAGCGCGCCCGCCGCGAAGCCCGACGTGGCCTTGTGCTGCAGCAGCCGCCCCAGCAGCGCCACGCCCAGCTCGCGCGGGTTGCGCTTCTCCAGCGTGGCCGCGGCGAAGGACTTCACGTCCGGGGCGCCCTGGGCCACCAGCTCCTCCAGGCGCTCCGCCGGCAGGTCCTGCGCGTGGGCGCGGGCGTACTCGATGGCGTAGGCGCGGGCCTTGGCGCTGGGGGACAGGAGCAGCGCCAGCACCGCCTCATGCAGGCCCAGCTCGCGCAGCCGGCCCTGGTGGAACTCGGGCGAGCCCTGCAGCGTCTCCACCAGGAAGTCGTGCGCGCTGCCCAGCGGCCGGCGGGCGAGCCGGTCCAGCCACGCGGGCGTCACCTTGCGCAGCGCCTCCGGGAAGTCCTTGCGCAGGCCCTGGATGGCGAAGCTGGCGGCGGGGTCCGACTTACACACGTCCAAGAGGCGCATCAGCGCGTCCGGCGAGCGCTTCCACGCGTCCGGGAAGGCGCGGTGCTTCACCATGTCCGCGGGCGGCGGCATGGCGAAGGAGTCCTGCGAGTACTTGCCGCTGCCGTGCGCCCAGAGGTGGTGGGCCACCCAGACGCCGTACCAGGACGTGTCCGGCGTGTAGTGGCGCAGCACCTCCACCGCGAACTGCGGGTAGAGCTCCGGCACGGCGGCGCCCAGGTGGCGCAGGTAGCGCCACGCGCGGCGGCGCAGGTAGGTGAGGGTGCCGCCGGAGACCTCACGGCTGGCGCTGGGGCGGTGGCGCTCCACGTCGAAGCGCCAGGCGAGCACCCCGAACAGCTCCGCGTCGTGGTTGGCCTCCGCCAGCTTGTAGATGCGCTTGAGGCCGCCCCACAGGCCGAAGCGCAGGTCCGCGCGGCGGGCGATGTCCATCAGCGCCGCGCGCGAGGCCTGGGTGCCGCGCTGGTAGAGCGCCACCAGCAGGTCGGCCAAAGCCAGACGCGGAGGGCGGGGCACGTCCTGCTGCGCCAGGTAGCGCTGCCACGCCTCGGAGGAGGCCTGACGCCGCCCGTCCGACTCGTAGTGCGCCCGGGCCTGGGTGAGCGTCCGGAGCAGCGCGTCGAAGGTGAAGGCGTCCTTCGGCAGCGGCTTCTCCGGCGTCTGCTCGGGCTGCTCGAGCAGGGCGAGGACGGCATCGGCCAGGTCAGGGGACTCGGCGCGGACCAGCCGCTCCAGGTCTGCCGCGCTCAGCGCATCGCTCGTGGACGTGGACATGGAGGGGGGATTTACCACGCTACTTCTTCCAGAACATCAACGCGTCGAACAGGTCCAGCCCGGGGCCCAGGGCGGAGCGGGAGCTGTTGTTCTCGAAGTACGTCAGGTCCACGAGCAGGGCGACGGCCAGCACCAGCTGCCGCAGCCGGAAGTCGGTGCACTGGGGCTGGAAGTCGAGGGTGAAGTTGTCCGCGGCGCTGAAGCTCTCCTGCAGGAAGCCGCTCCAGCGTTTGCGGACGACGGCCACCTCCACGTCATTCTGGAGGACGCGGAAGGTCCAGGGCCTGAACAGGGGCCCCTTCACGGTGGCGATGACGGCGCCGCCCGGGGTGACGATGTCCAGCTTGCGCCCCAGGAGGGTGAAGCGCTGCTGGATGCGCGCCATCAACCGGCCATCCCAGGCGAGGATGTCCGCCTTCGTGAGGAGGAGGCTCCAGGGGCGCTCCACGACGAGCGCCACGATGCCGCCCAGGGTCATGCAGTCCAGCCGGGCCTTGTAGAAGGGCCAGAAGGTCCGCTGGAGCATGCCGCCGAAGCCACGGGCCTCCTCCTCCACGTACAGCGCGACGCGGCCCATGTCGTCGCAGACCTCGTAGCGGTTGCGCGTCTGGGCTCCGAAGATGATTTCCAGGCCCTCGCGAAACTGCCGCATGCGCAGCGCGGGGGCCTCCATCATTCCTTGGAGCGCCATGCGCAGCTCGGTGCCCATGTGCTTGGGGTCTCCAGGGAGTCCCTTGCCCGCGCCGGAGGGCACCTCGACCTCGGAGAGCGGCTCCAGGGCCGCGCTGGCGGGCGCCTCGGGCTTGCGAGGCTCGCGGCCCCGCCAGTCCAGCTCCAACTCGGTCGTGTCCGCGAGGGGGCGCTTGTCGCTCATTCACTTCACTCTAAGCCTGGGCCGGGCTCCCCGATAATCCCACCCCCGCTCAGGGCAGGGGCCGCGGCATCACCTGGATTTCGCGCTCCAGCGTCTCGCCCTCCGTGAGGAAGAGCTCCTCCCGGTGGACGGTGACGCGGGCGGGCTTCCCCTCTTCCATCAGGACGATGAACGTGTACGTCCCACCAGGGAGCTGCTCGTACACCCACACGCCCTCCTGGCTCTTCGTGGACGGGCGGAGGTCGCTGAAGCGGGCCCGCGTGCGCAGCTCCCGCGCGGACACGGTCGGTGGCACCGTGCCCGCCAGCAGCGCCTGGTAGCGCCCTTCGCCCGGCCTGGCCGGAGGCATCCGGATGCCGAGCCGCAGCGTGCCGCCGCCGGTGGCTTCCGTGAAGGCGAACGTCACCTTCCCCGTGGGGGGAATCGTCACGCGCTGCGGAAGGAAGGCCACGGCGCGGCCTTCCTCGTTCTGTCCCATGGAGGCTGACAGCGTGTAGATGCCCGCCGGGACGTTCCGGGCCTGGAACGTCCCCAACGCTCCGTCCACCGAGGCGGAGTAGTTCCCGTCGTTGTCCACGAGCTGGACAATGGCTTCCGCGGGTTTTCCGTCGCGGTCTCTCAGGGTGCCGTCCACCTGGGCGCCCGGGGCGACTCGAAACTCCAGTGTTTCGTCGCCGGTGCCAATGTGCTGGCGCAGCGGGGGGTGGCCCCGGTACGTATGGACCAGCAGGTCCAGCGGGCGCGCCTCCAGCGGGGCGAAGGCGAACGTCCCGTCCGTGCCGGTGGCCTCCGCGGCGATGGGCGCGACGTCCTTCGTCCAGCCCCCTTCATCGGGCAGGTGGGCCTCGACGACGGCGTCCGCGATGGGGCGCGACGTCTCCGCGTCCACCACCCGGCCGCGCACGAGGCGTCCGGCCTCCAGAAGCACCGCGCCCAGGTCCACGTCCTGGCCCGCGGACACCTGCACCTCGCGCAGCGCGCGTGTCAGCCCGGGGGCCTCGAAGGTCAGCCGCTGCGTGCCCGCGAACTCGGCGGCGAGCTCGAAGGCGCCCTGAGGGTCCCGGAAGGACTGCTGGTCAATGGTGAAGCGGGTGATGGGGGAGCCATCTCCGCGCACCACGCGGCCGCGGATGCGGCCCTGGCTTCGCAGCATCAGCCGCACGTCGTCCGCCCCGGACCTCGCGAAGACCACGAATGGGGGGCGCCCGGCCACGGTGGGGCCTGGGGCTTCGAAGGCATAACCGTCCTTCGACGCGCTCAGCGCGCACGCGCCCTCCGCCAGGTGGTGCAAGGTGAAGCGTCCCTCCGCGTCGCTGGAGGTGCCTTCGAAGACGCCGTCACGGGACCTTGGGAAGTTGTTCCCGTCCACCCGCGCGTCCGCCACCGGGCGTCCGTGTTCGTCCACGACGATGCCGGACACCGGGGCGCCCGTCTCCAGCCGCAGCGAGGCCTCCACGCGCTCCGTCCCCTGCACGGTGACGGTGCGCAGCGCCTTGGGCCCGCTGACGCCGAGGTCCGGCCCAGAAATCAGCGTGTACGTGCCCGGCCCCACCTCGGTGATGAGGAAGCGCCCCTCCGCGTCCGTTTCGGTTTCCTGGGAAGCCACCGCCTCGCGGGTGTCCACCAGGCTGAGCGTCATGCCGGGGATGGGCACGCCCTGGGTGTTCGTGACGACCCCCTCCACCTGGCCCGCCGCGCGCAGCGCCACGCTGAGCGCGGGGCCCGGCACGTCCACCTCCACCCGCTCCTCCACGTGTCCAGGGCGGGTGAGGACGAGCGTGTAGCCCCCAGGGTCGGGGAACGTGAGCTCGAAGCGGCCGTGTTCGTCCGAGGTGGTGGGGTCGACGTCTTTGCGGAAGGTCCCGGTCTCGACGTGAACCTCGTCGTCCACGTCGACGTCCACGTCGGGCAGGGGGTTGCCGTGGGCGTCGGTGACGGTGCCTTGGAGGAGGTGGGCGCGCGCGAGGGTGAAGTCCACGCGCTCGCCGGGGCTGGCGACCACGTCACGGAACTGGCCCTGGTGGCCTGGGGCCATGACGTTGAAGATGTAGGGCTCCGTTCGCAGGGGGCCCAGCCGGAACCGGCCATCCTCCGCCGTGGTGACGTCGTCCGCGGGAGGCGCCCGTCCCCTGGCCGCGCCGGCGCCCACCCTGGCGCGCGCGATGGGGCGTCCGGACTCGTCACGCACCGAGCCCTCCACGTAGACGAGCGTGCCCAGCCGCACGGTGGCCTCCGCGTCCCCGCCTTCCTCGGTCAGCGACACCGTGGCGAATCCGTGCTCGCCTTGTTGCGCCGCGCGCACCTCGTAGTCGCCCGGCGCGAGTGGCTCGAAGGAGAAGCGGCCCTGGTCGTCCGTCACGGTGACATGCGGCGTGTCCTCCACGTGGACGTCCGCCCCGGGCACCGGCTTGTCCTGGGCGAGCACGCGGCCGGACAGCCGTCGCGGTGGATGAAGGACGATGGGGTCGAGCTGCTCCGCGTCCACCTCTTGGCGCGACGCCGTGAGCAGGCCCTCGTGGGTGGCGACGACGGTGTATTCGCCCGGCGGGAGGGGACCGAAGGCGAAGCGGCCGTCCGCGTCGGCCAGGGCCTCGAAGAAGCGGGCGTGGTCCTGGTGGAAGAGCGTCAGGCGCGCACCGGGCAGCGGTGTGCCGGACTCGGCGACGACGCGGCCTGGAAGGAAGTGGCCTGCTTCGAGCACGAGCTGCACGTCCTGGGCGTCGGTGCGGACCTCCAGGGCCAGCGTGGCGTGGCGCTCGCCGATGGCCCAGAGCGCCACCCTGCCCTCGGAGAGGTCTTCGAGCAGGAACGTTCCGTCCGCCGCGGTGCGGGCCTGGGCCACCACGGGCGCGGCGCCGTGGCCGGCTTCGACGAGCGCGCGCACCAGCTCCTCGGGCTCGCCGATGCAGCCTCCGGAGGAGAGGGGCAGCTCCGGTGCGCGCGTGTCACATGGGCGCGCGGACAGGGACTCGCCGGGCATGTCGCGCGTGGCGGAGACCTGGATGCCCGCGGCGGGGCGGCGCCGCGAATCAAGCACGCGTCCGCGGAGCGAGTGGTCGCCACGCGGTGGGGGCGTCGGGACGCCGAGGTCGCGCCGTGCCGGGGTTCGCCGCGCGGTGGAGGTCGCTCGTCGCTCGCCGGTGTCCTCCGTCCGGTGGACGAGCGCCACGGCCAGCAGCAGCGCGAGCCCCCCGAGTGCGACCATCACCAGCGGCTGTCTGCGCATTGCGTCCCCCGGAGCGCGAGCCCCGCCTCGACCCCGGGGCGCATCTTTGCCCGGGGATTCAGGCTGGCGCTATGGGGTGGCGGTGCCGGGTGTCAGGGCCTCGATGCGTGCTTTTTCCGAGACGATGAGATTCCGGACGTGCTCGCGCAGGGACGCCACGTCGGTGAAGGCGCTGGGGTCGACGGGGGGCATGACCTGGACGTGGCAGCGGGAGGCGGTCTTCAGCACCAGGCCATGTTTGGGCAGGGTGCGGGCGGTGCCGGTGAGGACGATGGGGATGACGGGGCAGCGCTGCTTCAGGGCCAGCGCGAAGGCACCGTCCTTGAAGGGCTTCACGACGCCGTCGAAGGAGCGCGTGCCTTCGGGGAACATGAGGATGGGCACGCCGCGAGCCAGCCAATATTCGCAGGCCGCCATCATTTTGATGATGCTCGCCTTGTCGCCGCGCACCAGGGGGACGTAGCGGTTGAGCCGCATGTTCCAGCCGATGAGCGGCAGCTTGAAGTTCGATGCCTTGGAGACCCACTTGAAGGGGCGGTAGAGGCCGAAGAGGACCAGGATGTCGCCGAGCGACTCATGGTTGGCCACGAGCACGGCCGGGCCCCGCCAGGGCAGGTGTTCGCGGCCGTCGACCTCCAGGTGCCAGAGCGGGTTGACGTAGAAGTAGAGCTGCGCCCAGAAGCACGAATACAGGTGCAGGACGCGGCCGTCGCGGTCGAACGGCAGCGTGACGGCCCACACGAGCACGGCGCCCACGAAGAGCACGGCGCTGGAGAGCATCAGGAACGCCCAGAAGACGATGGAGAAGAGGAGTCGAATGGCGCGCAGTGTGCCACAGGCTCTTGGCGCGTGGGCTTGAACTTGGGGGCCCACGGGCGTCAGAGGTCCTTCCAGGAGCCCTCTTCCGTGCCGCGCCAACGTGCCCTGGCGCGGTGCATCCGCTCAATGTCAATGGTTGGTACAGACATTGGAAGCCCATGAAGCGTGTGTGAGGCTGTCTGGTAGGTTCGAGCCGGGAGGGCGCGCATTGCCCCGACTCGTTGCCATTCTTTACCTGCTGGTGGGGTTCGCTGTCCCGGCGCAATCCCTCACGGCCCCTCGCGAGCGTGTCGAGCGGCGCGTCATTCTCGCAGGCCCCGAAACGCAACAGCGGCTTTGGCGACGGGCGGCGCTCCGAAACGAAGCAACGCGGGTTGGGTTTGGCCCTGTCTCTGGAACTGTCGGGGGGAGGAGGCAGGGGGTCTCCCCGGCGCGTCAGGCAGTCCTCGACGCCATTGACGAGGTGAAGCGCTCCATGGAGGGCAGCGAAGCCACGCGCGCTCGGCTCGCGTCGCGTCCGCCCGCGCTCGGTGGCCGGGGACTCCATGGGGTGTTCACGCGCTACCTCGACCACGGCTCCAGGCAACGGGCCTGGCTCCGAGGAACGCTCGGGAGCGCCACCGCGTTGGTGGGAGTGGCTTCGCAGGTGGGGGACTCCGACATGGAGCGGGGCCTCCTTCGCATGTCGGGGCCTCGGCTCCAGGCCGCGATGTTCGGAGCCCTGCTGCTCGCCACGTGGGTGGACTTCCTCCAACTCGCTGACGCCGTGCTCCGACAGTGCCCCGCCTATAGCGTCGAGAAGCTGTACGCGGACCTGCTTCGCGTTCAAAGCCTGATGACTCCGACGCTGGCAGACCTCGCCTCGGGGGACTCGGAGCGCGTCGAAGTGGCGGCGACCGCGATGCCCGGGTTGATGGGGGAGCTGACTCGCGAGTTCGACACGATTCATCAAGGCGCCCGCGCGGCCATGGAGAACGGCGCCAAGCTCATGGTGGCGGCGCAGGTGGTGGAGACGCTCACCATGATTTCCACGATGAAGCTGTCACTCCCCCGGCTGCCCCCGGCCGGACCCGCGACGCTCGGCGTGGGGTTCGTCATGAACTCGGGTGGCGTCATGGTGGGCTCGCGAATCGTCGTCTCCGCGGAGTGGGTGGAGATGATGCGAAGGCTGGTGCAGGCGGGCGTCCTCTCCGTTCCGGCTGTGAGCGCGGCCATCCGCATTCACGGCGGACAGGTGATGATGGCCCAGGCGCACCAGGACTTGCCCAAGGGCGTGCGCGACGCGCTGGGGGACAGCCCCGAAGTGCGCGGCATGCAGGTGACGGGCAGAGCGGGCGCGGGCATGTCCGACGCGCCGAAGCACCACGTCCTGCCGAAGGAGCACCGCGAGTGGTTTGAGGCGCGCGGCTTCAAGGGGGACATGGACATCGACCAGTTCTGCGTCCGACTGGAGCGGGCCCACCATGAAGCGATTCATGGTGGAGGAAACTGGAGGCTGGGACGCATATGGCCCGGCGAGTGGAATCGGATGGTCATGGAAGCCCTGCTCGAAGCTGAGGTGGAAGTTGGACGTCAGTTGACGCGGAATGAGGTTCTGAACATTGCTGCATCGCGTATGAAGCGCTACGACATCCCAATGAAGTTCACGACGGGGAGTGCCCGATGACCGACGGGCGTTCATGGCGGGGGAATTGGAAGGCCCGCCTGTACGAGCGAGTCCGTGAGCACGGTTTCGATTCACTCACGGGATTTGCCGCCGCCCGTCCTGCCGTTTCGCTGAATCAGCTCGCGGAGGAACTTGGTAGGGACGATGTCGCGGGGGTTCAGGTGCTGAGCGGGCTCCTCGCCGAGGCGGAGCAGCGTAAGCAGGTCACACGGTTTGTGCGCGACGTACTCGTGCGCGAACTGGCCGAAAACCTCCCCAATGGCTGGCCGGCCGTGATGGACGACGAGACACGTTTCCAGGTGGCCAAAGCGCTCGGCTGCTGGTCCGCCGATACTCCTGATACTCACAAGGAGCGGGTCAGGCAGGCCAGGGCAGCGCTTCGCGCGACTCCGCCTCCTCCCGGCTGGCGCCCGCTCGATCCTGACGACGAGCTGCTTCGGGCGCTCCTTCCCGACGAAGAAGCCTGAACGTCAGCGGCGGCACCTGTCAGGTCAATGAAGGAGCCGCGGCGCATTCCAGGGAGCCGCCGCTGTCGGAGGGTACTTCCAACACCTGTGCCTCGGCGCGGTGCATCCGCGCGCCGTGGCGCGGCCAAGGGCCGGTCCACCCAACGGAAACCATGAAGCGCGAGTGAGGCTGTCTGGTAGGTTCGAGCCCGGAGAGCACGCATTGCCCCGACTCGTTGCCATTCTTTACCTGCTGGTGGGGTTCGCCGCCCCGGCGCAATCCCTCACGGCCCCACGCGAGCGTGTCGAGCGGCGCGTCATTCTTTCCGGCAACCCCTCCGAGCCGGTGCCGGAGATTCGAATCGCCGCTGGCACCACCACCCTGCTGCGCTTTGACGCGCGCCTCGACCGTGGCACGGTCGAGGTCGAAGGGCGCGAGCGCCTCCAGTTCGTGGATGCCGGAGAGCGAGTCCTCGTGCTGGAGCCCATGATGGACCTGGGCTCCGGGGAGCGGTTGCTGCTTCGCGTGCGCTACGCGGACGACGCCGCTCCCGCGCAGGGCGTCTTCGCGCTCGTCTCCAGCGCGTCCGAGGTGGATGTCCGGGTGGATGTCTTCCGGCGGCGCGACTCCATCGAGGTGCTGCGGGCCGAGCTGGCGGACGCGCGGGCGCGGCTGGTCGCCAAGGAGGCTGAGCTGGGTTCGCTCCACGCTCGCTGTCAGGCCAGCGGCCCCGCGGGACTCGTGCTGGCCGGGCTCCTGGACGAACGCGGCGTGGCCGGGCATCCGCTTGTGCGCGTTCTTGCGACGAAGCCCGGGCTGGGCCTGGTCTATGAGAAGGGGATGGCGCTCCACGCCGAGGCCTGGTCCGTGGTCTTCCTTCGCGTGCGGAACACAGGCGCGGAGCAGTGGGCCGCCACGACGGCGGAGTTGGTCAGTCTCTCCAGTGGAGAGCGCGTCGAGGTGGTGGCCGTCAGGATGCAGCAGCCTGTGATTGCTCCAGGCGACACGGGGCACGTCGTCATCGAGGTGAAGAACCCACCGGCGAGCGCTGGAGCAGCGTTCCATCTGGAAGTAGGGGATGGCGCGGGGCGGGGGCGGACGCTCGCTCTTCGTGTGATGTTGGGAGGGACTTCAAAGTGATTGCCATGTACCACCCCGCGCAGCTCCAGCCCGGCCAGATGCTGGACGGGTGGCGCGTCATTCGACTGCTGGGAGCGGGCACCTACGGCGCCGTCTACCGGGTCGAGAAGAATGGCCAGCACTTCGCGATGAAGCTGGCCATGCACCGCGCCAGCAGCGGCGACGCGGAGCAGGCGGACGCGCGGCTGAAGCGGGAGCTGGGGTGTCTGGTCCACCTGTCGCACCCGAACATCATCGCCTCCCGGGCTCACGGCCGGTGGCCAGACCTCGTCACGGGCTGGCTCTACGTCATCCTCGACCTCGTGGAGGGGTACACCCTGGCCGAGTGGGTGGAGCGCATGCACCCCACCGCCCAGGAGGTCACCCGCGTCTTCGGGAAGCTGGCGGCGGCCCTGGACTACATGCACGGGCGCGGCGTCTTCCACCGGGACTTGAAGCTGGGCAACATCATGGTGCGCGCTGCGGATGGTGAACCGCTCATCCTCGACTTCAGCGCGGGCGACTACGCCCACGCCGAGGACCTGACGGACGCGCCGCTCCCACCCGGCACGCGGCGCTACCGCACGCCGGAGGCCTTCCGGTTCCTGCGCGAGAACGGCGACAAGCATGACGCGCGCTATGAGTTCAAGGTGGCGGACGACATCTACGCGTTGGGCGTCTGCCTCTTCGACGTGTTGACGGCGCCCGAGCCAGTGAGTGGCGTCTTCAGGGCGCCCGTCGAGGGCCGATGGATGCCGCCGCCCGCGCGGACGTTGAATCCGCGCGTGCCGGGGCCGCTGAGCGACGTGGCCATGACGTTCATCGCGCGCAAGCCGGAGCATCGGCCCCCAACGGCGGAGGTGCTGCGGCGCAGACTGGAGGCCTTCGCCATGGAGGCGGGGCCGGAGTGGACGGTGCCCCTGCATGCCCCGGCGGCGAAGCCGCGCCTCGACCCGGCGACAGGCGCCGAGGAGCCCGTACCGCCGCGTCCGCGTCCCCGAAGGTGGGCCGTCCTGGCCGGGGCCGTGTTGGCCGTGGGCCTGGCCGCCGGGCTCTCCATGATGAGCGCTGCTCCCCCAGAGGCGCCCGCGAGTCGTCCGACGCGGGACGCGGGGACCGTGGCCCTGGCCGAATCACCCGCTCCGTCGTCCCCGCTCGTGGTGGATGCCGGCGTGTCACGGGACGCCGGTGCCGCGCCGCCTGTGCCCACCACTTCATCCGCTGGGGTAGCGTCGCCCCGGCAAGTCCCTGTCCAGAAGGAAAGTCCCGCCGTGAAGCGTGCCCCCACCGTCACCAGCCCGTCCGCAGCCCCGGCCAAGAAGGCCCTCTCCACCGGAGGAAGCAGGGCGGAGTTCCTCAGGAAGTGCGCAGCCGCCAGCGCCGCCGTGGCCTTGCAGCTCGGGTGCCCGAGCAGCTCCCAGGTGCGCCCCGCCTCGGCGGAGTGCCCCACCGAGGCGCGGGCGGCCATGAAGAAGCTGGGTTTTTTTGCGACGCGCGGCACTGGCGCCGTCTATGTCACCCTCGACCTGCGACAGCCCGGGCGCGCAGATGAGCTTGGGGTGTTCGGCGACGGCCCCGTGCGCGGTGTCGTTGAAGAAGGGTGGCGTGCCATGCCCACGGGCACGATTCTCTACGGCCAGCTCTGGACGGGGGACGGGCGTCTCTATGCCCGCTATACCCGGGCCGAATATCCAGACGGGAACACCTATCCCGTGTGCCTGGTCATTGGGGAAAATGGACCGGAGGAAGGGGCAGAGGGGTCGGTGCCGGGAGCCGTCATCTTCAACCGCACCGAACCGACCTTCCCCGTGCAACACTGGCCATGAGCGCGAATGTAAAGAGAGTTTGCAATCCAGGAATGACAACGGACTGGGAGTGAATTCGGGGCGCTGGGCGGTGGCGACCCGTGACGTCATTCACTCTGGAGACGACGGGCGGTAGCCTGCTGTCTGTCTTTGCGCGGCGTCGCTCGCGAAGGCGTCACGGAGACCCTCTTCATGTCCAATGGTGATGACCCTCGGCCCCCCGAGGGCGCGGTCCTCTTTTACAATGGGGACACCGCGTATGAGTTCCTCCAGAACCTCGGCCTGGGCCGCAATGGCGAGCGCCTCATGCTTGCTCGGCCGCGCACCCCTTCCGGCTACCAGTCCAAGGTGCTGCTCAAGTGTGTGGTCCTGCCGGAGGCGAAGTTCCTGGAGATGTATCCACACGCCCGGGCGCGGCTGGAGGAGGAGACGCGGCTGGCGCGGTTCCTCCATCACCCCAACATCGCCCGGGTCCATGGCCTCTTCGAGATGAAGTACGGCCTGTGCGCCGTCCTGGAGTCCGTGGAGGGCTTCAGCCTGGACACGCTGCTGGCCATCGCCCAGACGCGGGGCAGCTATTTCTCGGAGGCCTTCGTCCTGTATGTGTTCGCGGAGGTCGCGGGAGCCCTGGCCTACGCGCACACGCGGACGGACGACGCTGGCGTGCCGCTCGGAATCGTCAATCGCGACATCAATCCCGCGCGCATCCGCTTGCGTCCGAATGGCGCCGTGGCGCTGACGGACTTCGGCGTGGCCTTCTCCCGGCTCGCGGGCCGCATCGCCACGTCGCTGCCGCGTCCCAGGGGAGATGTCATCTACGCCGCCCCGGAGGCCATGCTGGGGGAGGCCGTGGACGCGCGCGGGGACCTCTTCTCCCTGGGGCTGACGATGCTGGAGTTCGCCACCGGCAGGCACCTGTACGACCCGGCGGACCTGAAGATTTCGGAGGCGGAGTCGCGCCTCTCCCCCGCGGAGCATGAGCGCGTCTTGCGCGCCTCCATCACCCTCATGGAGACAGGGCAGCCACTCCATGTGGAGGACGCCATCTGGTGTGCCATGGTGTATCGCGCCCCGGACATCGGCCGTGCGGCCTTCGGCGTGTCCAAGCACCTGCGCGCCATCTTCTACACGCTGCTGCGCCGCAAGCCCGCGGACCGCATCCCGTCAGCGGCCGAGCTGGAGACCGCCATTCGGGCCCAGTTGTCGCAGGTGGGGCCCTACGGCGCGGAGGACGCGGTGAAGGAGGTCCAGCGGGCGCTCCTCGAAGCGGGCGAGGCGCTGGAAGAGTTGAGCCTGGTGGACGATGAAGGCGGCTTCGTCCCGGCGGACTGGCGCGAGCACCCGGACACCGTCGAGACGCGGCCGGGAAGCTACATCTCGGATGAGCTGACGACGGCGCCCGGGGCGCGTCGGGCCGGGAAGACGCCACCAGCCGCCTGACGTCGGCACTCCAATCCCTTCACCGAAACGGAAGCACTACCGGCCCGGCGTGACGCGCTGAGCGGGGTGGAAGGCGCGTGTCATTTCTTCCCCCAGGAGGGGGCATTCACGGGAGTCGTGTATGCGTTGGATGCGGAGTCGTGCTGCCGTATTGCTGTTGCTCCTGGTCCCCTTGCTGGGAGGGGCCTCGGAGCCTCCCTTGCCCGAGGAAGAGGCAGATTCCGCATCGTCGGCACCTCCCGCGCGTGGGTGGCACACCCTGACGCGCGTGGAGGCGACGACGCTGGCGTTGCTCCCGCGCGCGGGAGCGGGCGGTGACGCCGGCTTCATCCAGGTGGAGCCCACCCTCATCATCGACGGCGGCCCCGAGTTCGGAGTGAACGTGGGCGCACCCGTGCGCTTTCGCCTGTGGGGTGGTGGTGAGGGCGCGGACTTCGTGCGGCGGGAGGACTGGGACTCCCTTTCGGACTGGGGGCAGCTCGTGCGTGGCCTCAAGTTCGGCTCGGACGACGCGCCCCTGGGCGTCTGGTTCGGCGCCTTGGAGGGACACAGACTCCTCTCCGGGCATCTGGTCCGTCGCTACTCCAACCGGACGAATCCGGACTACCACCCGGCCGGGGGCTTCTTCACCGGCACCGTCGGCCCGCTCTACGCGGAAGCCTTCGCCTCGGACGTGCTGGGCGCGCGGTTGATGGGGGCGGAGCTCTCCCTGGACATGGAGCACCTCTTCTTCGGCAAGCCCGAGGAGCACGGACGCTACACATTGGGCCTGTCCGCCGTGCATGACTGGGGGCGCGCGGGTGGCCACGCGCCAACGGTGACGCTGGCTCACGTCGACGCAACGGCGGTGGTGGTGGTGCGACCTGACTACGAGGTCCACCTGGTTGGGGGCTGGGGTGGCCGTCCTGGTGAGAGG
>NZ_JAAIYB010000349.1 GCF_010894475.1 Myxococcus vastator | reverse complement strand
GGGCTGGGCTGTGAGCATGCTGACGGCCTGGCTGGCACGGGCCTCGCCCCGCGTCTGCAGGCGCTGCTCCAGGTGGGCCTCCACGCGCGAGGGTACGACGAAGAAGAGCGTCCCCAGGATGAGGGCGAGGACGAGCGCGAAGGAGCCCAGCAGCAGGCTGCGCAGGCCGGGTTTCTTGAACCGGAGAGCCAAGACGAGGCACTGTAGGGAGGGAAACACCGGCAGGGCAAGAACGGGGCGCTGGCGCGGCCTGTCCCCCAGGGGTGCTGACGTCCCGCCTGGCGGATGCGTAAGGTCCCCCCGATGTCATCCACCCTCCTCCTGACGGACCCGCTCTTCTTCCAACACGACCCCGGGGAGGGCCACCCGGAGTCGCCCTCCCGGCTGCGCCGCATCCTCGGGGTGCTGGCCAGCACGCCGGTGAAGGGCACGGTGATGACCGCCCCACGCTCCGCCACGGAGGCGGAGCTGGCGTCGGTCCACACGCCGGAGCTGCTGGCGTACCTGGCGAGCCTGAGCGGGCACGCCTCGCAGCTGGACCCGGACACCCATGTGTCGCCGGACAGCATCGACGCGGCCCGGCTGGCGGCGGGCGCCTCCGTGCAGGCGGTGGAGGCGGTGATGCGCGGCGAGGCCCGCAACGCCTTCGCGCTGGTGCGCCCGCCCGGGCACCACGCCGAGCCCGACAAGGCCATGGGCTTCTGTCTGTACAACAACGCGGCCATCGCCGCGGAAGCGGGCCGGAAGCTGGGCGCCGAGCGCGTGCTGGTGCTCGACTGGGACGTGCACCACGGCAACGGGACGCAAGCGGCGTTCTGGTCGCGCCGGGACGTGATGTACCAGTCGGTGCACCAGTTCCCCTACTACCCGGGCACGGGCGCGGCCCAGGAGACGGGCAAGGGCGAGGGCGAGGGCTACACCGTCAACGTGGGCCTGCCGGGCGGCAACTCGGACGCGGACTACGGGATGATTTTCGAGGAGCTGCTGCTGCCCGTGGCGGAGGCGTACCGGCCCCAGCTCATCCTCGTCTCCGCGGGCTTCGACTCGCACCAGCACGACCCGATTGGCGGCATGGAGGTCAGCGAGCGCGGGTTCGCGGCCATGTGCGCGGCGATGAAGTCCCTGGCCGACAGCGCGTGCCAGGGCCGGCTGGTGCTGCTGCTGGAGGGCGGCTACTCGCTGGAGGGCTTGTCCCAGTCCGTGCATGCCTGCGTGGAGGTGCTCGCCGGGCGCAAGGACAGCTTCCCCACGGGTGACACCCACGCGGACGCGAAGGCCGCGCTGCGGGTGAGCCGCGAGGCGCTGCGGCCGTACTGGCCTCGCGTGTAGAGCGTCGGCTGGATGGCGCGCCGCGTCTCGCGCCGCTGTTCTTCCCCTGGCAACCGTGCGAGAAGCCCGGCAGCACACGGGAGGACTGCATGGTGGAGCTGAGCTACCGGACGGCGTTGGTGACGGGTGCATCCAGCGGCCTGGGACGCGGGCTGGCGCTGTGGCTCGCCAAGCGGGGCGTCCGCGTGTTCGCCGCCGGACGCCGCCTGCCGCAGCTCCAGGCCCTGCGGGACGAGGCCCAGGCGGCCGGCGTCACCGTGGAGCCCGTGGCGCTGGACGTCACCCAGGCGGACGCCACCCTGGAGCGCATCCGCGCGCTGGACGCGGAGGCGGGCGGGCTGGACCTGGTGGTGGCCAACGCGGGCATTGGCGGCACGACGAACGCGAAGCGCCTGCCATGGGAGCGCGTGCGCGGCATCATCGACACCAACGTCACCGGCGCCGCCGCCACGCTGAGCGCCGTGTTGCCCCAGATGGTGGAGCGCCAGCGCGGGCACCTGGTGGGCGTCTCCAGCCTCGCGGGCTTCCGCGGACTGGCCGGCCACGCGGCCTACTCCGCGTCCAAGGCCTTCCTGTCCACCTTCATGGAGAGCCTGCGCGTGGACCTGCGCGGCACCGGCGTGCGCGTCACCTGCATCTACCCCGGCTTCGTGAAGAGCGAGATGACGGCCACCAACCCCTTCCCCATGCCCTTCCTCATGGAGACGCATGACGCGGTGGAGCTGATGGGCAAGGGCATCGTCCGGGGCGACGCGGAGGTGTCCTTCCCCTGGCAGCTCGCGGTGCCCACGCGCCTGGCGAAGGTGCTGCCCAACCCCCTCTTCGACGCGGCCGCGCGGCGGCTGCGCTGACCTTCCCCTTCCCACGGAGACGCCCGGTGACGACGCCACAGCCCTTCGCCCACCGCTTCAGCCAACTGGCCGAGCAGCGCTCGCCGTTCTGCCTTGGCATCGACCCGTCAAAGGACTTGCTGACGCGCTGGGGCCTGCCCGACAACGCCCAGGGCCTGCGCGACTTCTGCGAGCGCGTGGCCGATGCGGCGGGAAGCACCGTCGCGGTGGTGAAGCCGCAGAGCGCCTTCTTCGAGCGCCACGGCCCCGCGGGCCTCCAGGTCCTCCAGGAGCTGCTGCGCCGCTTCAAGGCCGTGGGCACCCTCACGCTGCTGGACGTGAAGCGCGGGGACATCGGCTCCACCATGGAGGCCTACGCCGAGACAGTCTTCGGCGAGGGCAGCGCCTACGAAGCGGACGCGGCCACCTTCACCGCCTACCTGGGGCTGGGCGCGCTGCGAAAGACGCTGGAGCGGGCGCGCGCGTCCGGCGCCGCCGCCTTCGTGGTGGTGCGCTCCTCCAACCCGGAGGGCACCTCACTCCAGACGTCGCGCGGCGAGGACGGCCGCACCGTGGCGGAGGCCCTGGCGGACGGCCTGCGCGCCTTCAACGAGCAGCCCGGCCAGGACGCGGCGCCGGTGGCGGGCGCCGTGATGGGCGCCACCCTCCCTGATTCGGACCGGGGCGTCATCGAGCGGCTGGGCGGCGCGCTGCTGCTCACACCCGGCATCGGCGCGCAGGGCGCCGGCTTCGACGACTTGAAGCGCCTGTTCGCCGGGCGCGAGGCGCAGGTCATCCCCACCGCCACGCGCTCGGTGCTGGAGGCGGGGCCGGACACCGCCGCCCTGCGCCAGGCGCTGGAGCGGCACCTGGCGCCGGCGCGCGCCTTCCGCGCTACTGCGCGCCCATCATGAACTGGTCGACGTCGACCGTGTTCTTGTCGGGCACCGCGTCCTTCGGCTCGGTGCCCTTCTTGAAGAACATCAGCTCCGAATCCCTGGCGCCCGCGGGGGCAATCTTCCCCGTCTTCCTGTCGATGTGGAGCCGCACCAGGTTCATGGACTGCCACGGGAAGAACTCGGACTGCTTCCGGTCCCCCAGCGCGCTCTTCATGTAGTTGAGCCAGATGGGGAGCGCGGCGCGGCCACCCGTCTCGTAGCGGCCCAGCGGATGCGGGTTCAAGTCGTAGCCCACCCACGCCACCGTCACCAGGTCGCGGGTGTAGCCGGCGAACCACGCGTCGAACGAGTCGTTGGTGGTGCCCGTCTTCCCCGCCGCCGGCTTGCCCAGGCGCTGCGCCGGACCGCCGGTGCCCTGGAGCACCACGCCGCGCAGCAGGTGCGTGAGGATGAAGCCGGCCTCCGGGCTCATCACCTGCTCGCCCGGCTCGAAGAGGCGCGCGTAGCCGGCGGCCACGCGGTCCTGCAGGGGCGCCCACGCGTCGTCGAAGGCCGTGTGGTCCTCCAGCGTGCGGCCCCAGCGGTCCTCAATCTTGCGGATGAAGTACGTGGGCTTCTTGCGGCCGTAGCGGTTGAAGGTGGCGTAGGCGTTGGCCAGGTCCACCGGGTACACGCACGAGGAGCCGAGCGCCGCGGAGAAGTCCATGTTCATGGGCGTGGTGATGCCGAGCTTCGTGCTCCACGCGGCCATGTTCTTCACGCCCACCGCGCCGAACGTCTTCACCGCGGGCACGTTCAGCGAGTTGACCAGCGAGGTGCGCAGCAGCACCTCGCCTTCGAACTTGTCACTGTAGTTGGCCGGCTTCCACGACACCTTGGTGTCCGGGTCGTGCTCGACGATGGGCGAGTCCACCAGCACGGTGGCCTCCGTCCAGTCCAGCTGCTCCAGCGCGGCCGAGTACACGAAGGGCTTGAAGGAGCTGCCCGGCTGACGGCACGCCTGGAAGGCCCGGTTGAACTCGTTGTCGTCGAAGTCGTAGCCGCCCACCATCGCGGTGAGGTACTGGCGGTGGGGGTCGATGGAGACGAGCGCGCTCTGCGCCTCGGGCGTCTGCTCCAGGCGGAAGAGCTTCACGCCCTCGCTGGGGATTTCGTCCGCGAGCTTCTTGTCCCACTGCTCCTTGTCGTCCGTCAGGTCCTTCTTCGTGACGTGGCGCACCACGATGACGTCGCCCTCGGTGAGGGCCCGCTTCACCGAGGAAATCATCATCGCCGGGTAGTAGCCCTCCGGGTTCACCTTGCGCGCCCAGCGCATGCCCAGCAGCGGCAGCCGGCCGGTGTGCCCGCCCACCTGCACGTCCGCGCCCTTGCCGTCCCCGTCAATGGACGTGACGACGGCGACGTAGAGCCGGTTCTCCACCAGCTCCTGTGCGCCCATGAGCTTCTTCGAGCGGTCGATGAAGGCGCGGATGGCCTCCTTCGACGCGAGCTGCTCCACCGGGCCGCGCCAGCCCTGGCGCTTGTCCACCGACAGCAGGCCGTGGAGCACCGCGTCCTGCGCGGCGCGCTGACGCTCGCTGTCCATGGTGGTGAAGACCTTGAGGCCGGCCTTGAGCAGCACGGGGTTGCCGTACCGGTCCACCACGTCCTTGCGCACCTGCTCCACGAAGTACGGCGCGAACTCGTGGAACACGTCCTCCACCGGGTACACCTTCACCTCTTCGGCGTTGGCGGTGTCGTGCTCCTCCTGCGAAATCATGCCCTCCACCAGCATGCGGCGCAGCACGTAGGAGCGGCGCTTGCGGGCCGCCTCCGGGCGCAGGAAGGGCGAGTAGCGGCTGGGCGCCTGCGGCAGGCCCGCGATGAGCGTCATCTCGCCCAGCGTCAGGTCGCGCACGTCCTTGCGGTAGTAGTTCTCCGCGGCGCTCTGCACCCCGTAGCTGTGGTGCCCGAGGAAGACGTTGTTGAGGTAGAGGTAGAGAATCTCCTCCTTCGTCAGCGACTCCTCCAGGCGCCGGGCGAGGATGGCCTCGCGAATCTTGCGGGTGATGGTCTTCGCGGTGGCGGACTTGTAGCCCTCCGCGGAGATGAGCACCGCCTTCGCGGTCTGCTGCGTCAGCGTGGAGCCACCCTGGATGCCGCCCGAGCGCAGGCCCAGCTTGGAGCCCACCGTCTTGAAGCCGGCGCGCGCGGTGCCCAGCACGTCCACGCCGAAGTGGTCGAAGAAGCTGGAGTCCTCCGACGCGATGAAGGCCTGCACCAGGCGCTTCGGAATCCGCTCGTAGGGCACCACCTTGCGGCGCTCCTCGTAGAACTCGCCGGCCAGCACCGCGTCATCCGTGTAGACCTCGGTGACGATGGGCGGCCAGTACTCGTCCACCTTGGGGATGGCGGGCAGTCCATCCGCGTACACGTAGTACACGGTCGTCACGGCCATCACGGCGGCCGTGGCCCCCGTCAGCGCCAGCCATCCCGCGGTCTTCAGGAGGAACTTCCACCAGCGCTTGGAGGGGACGCCGTCGAGCACCAGCTTCGAGCGGCTGCGGTCAGCGGATTTAGGGTCGGACATACGCGTTTCTTTTGTGCCTCGCGGGCGTCAGGGCACCAATGCGGCCCGCTTGAGCACATCTCGGAGCTCGACGGCGAGGGGGGCCTCGACGACCACCTTCGCGCCGCCTTCGGGATGCGGGAATTCGATGCGCTCGGCGTGCAGGAACAACCTTTTGAGCCCCCAGCGCGCCCGCACGTCGCGGTTGAAGGCGAAGTCACCGTACTTCCTGTCCCCAGCCACCGGATGTCCGATGGCGGCCAGATGCCTTCTTATCTGATGCGTGCGCCCCGTCTCGATGGCGCAGGACAGGAGCGCCGCCTCGCCCGACTGCTTCACGACCTTCCACCGGGTGACGGCCGCCTGCATGTTCACCCCCCGACGGGCCTTGGATTCGGCCGTCTGTTGGTGTTCCGACAAGGGCAGGTCGATGACCCCGGAGTCCCGTGGCATCTTCCCCTTCACCAGGGTGAGATAGCGCTTGCGGGACAGGCCGTGGGTGAAGACCTCGGTGAAGTGCACCATGGCCGGGCGCCGCTTGGCCACCAGGATGACGCCGGAGGTCTCCCGGTCCAGCCGGTGTGCGGGCGAGGCCGCGAAGTCGTTGCGGACGGCCTTGGGCCCCAGATAGGCGCGCACGTAGTCCACCAGCGTCCCGCCGGTGATGCCGCTGCCGGTATGGACGGCCATTCCGCTGGGCTTGTCCACGGCCATGAGCCAGTCGTCCTCTCGAAGGATGACCAACCGGCTGGGGTCCACCGGTGGTGGAGGCGGGTCCACTTTCGGACGTTCCGCCCCCACGAGCTGCTGCTCGTCGCCGCGGATGGTGAGCACGTCTCCTTCGGACAGCAACTGCTCGGGTTGCGCACGCTTCCCGTTCACCCGCACCTTCTTGGTGCGAATCATCTTGAAGAGGTGGCTCACCGGAACATTGGGGAGCCGTTTGCGCAGGTGCTTGTCCAGCCGCATCCCGGCGGTGTCGGCTTCGATTCGGTACTCGATCATTTGTGCTGGCGCATGGACCAGACCATACGAATAATCCCCGGTCCATGGCGAAAGCCCCCAGTATCGAGAAGCTTCTCCAGAGTGGCTCGGCGGAATGGAACCGGATGCGCAAGTCCGGCCAGGTCGCCACCGACCATACCGGCGCCACCTTCACTCAACTGTTCTCCGCCAACACGGACCTGTCCGGGCTGGGCCTCATCGGCTCGGAATGGGACCGGTGCGACCTGTCCAAGGTCAACTTCCGGGACGCGGACCTTTCCAATGCCTACTTTCACGGCGGCCGGCTCCAGGACTGCGACTTCCGGGGTGCGAACCTCGAAGGCGCGACGTTCGAAAAGCTGAAGCTGTTGCGGTGCGACTTCACGGGCGCCAAGGGGCTCGACGACGTCGAGCTGGACGACGTGGACATGGACCGCGTCGTCGGGCTGGACGGCGAGGAGGCCCCGCCGCCTCCGCCGCCCCCCGCCCAGGGCATCACCGCCTTCACCCGTGAGCAACGGGAGAAGGCGCTGGGCGCGCAGGCCGCCGCGGCGCTCCAGGGTGAGCCCGTGGGCGACGAGCTGCCGCCCTTCCGGCCCCAGGACCCGCCTGGCTCGCTCTTCTTCCGGGCGCTGAAGCGGATGGGCGTGCCCCCGCTGTGGGTGCTGGACGTGCCCGGCCTGCGCCCGCTCCTGCCGCAGCGGCTGCCCCCGGGCAGCTCGCTGGAGACGCTCTACCGCGAGGCGGTGAAGACGCGGCTGGAGAACAAGAAGCCCGCGGCCGACCCGGCGGTGGTGGACCGCGCGCAGAAGGCGCTCCGCATGGGCGCCAAGGACGCCCCGGTGGCGGCCATGTACCTGCGCGAGGTGGGCGTGCTGCCCCTGTTCCGCTTCGCCGCGGCCCAGGTGCTGAAGGGCGCGCTGCGGGAAGAGGTGGAGGTGGATGACCTGACGGGCGCCATCGACCCGCGCACCACGGGCGCGCTGCTGGAGCTGCGCTTGACGCACGAAGTCGTGGAGCACCTGCAGGAGGCGCGGCGCCGGCTGGCGGCCACGCAGCTCTACACGTCGCTCCTGGAGGCGGGCTTCAACCCGGAGAACAACTGGGACGAGGCGCTGGAGTCGAGCGACGCGTCGCTGGAGCTGGCGCACCTGGCCACGGGTGAGGACCGCAATGCCCTGCTGGAGGGCTTCCAGGTCTTCGCGGCGCTGCCGGACGAGGCCCGGCTGCGGCGGCTGGCCTACCTGGCCGAGTCCGTCACCCACCTGGAGCTGGTGAGCCGGCTGCCGGAGGGCATGGAGCCGTCGTGGCTCACGGGCCCCGAGACGCGCGAGTGCCACGAGCGGGAGATGACGTACGTCCAGTCGCTGAAGGCGGAGGAGATTCCGTCCAAGGTGGCGGCGCTGGCGAAGGAAGAGCTGGGCGTTCCCGAGGGTGAGGTTCCCGAGGAGAGCGACGGCGACCTCTTCGTCCACCTGCGCTGTGACGTGTGCGGCAAGGAGAAGCTCATCGTCCAGTCACCGGAGGAGTAGCCGTCCGGTGCAGGTCGAGGCCCGCGGGGCCGCGGGGTCCGGGATGCGCTCCCGGGCCTGGCGGCCCCGGGGTGTTTCTGGCGCGAGGGCTCGCGGAGCTACGCGCCGGACGAAGGCAGCACGTACGTCACGGGCCTGGGCAGCGTCACCCTCACGGTGTCCCCCGCGCGGATGATGCCGGGGCGCTCCACCCAGGCCACCAGCCCCCGGCGCTGCCACGCTGCCTTCACGAAGCGGCTCGCCAGCTTCTGCACGTCCGGATGGTGCGCCTCGATGACGCGCCCCGGGCCCGTGCAGGGCTCGTTCTCCCCCTCCACCACCAGCGTCGTGTCCTCCGGGAAGAACAGGCGCGTGCCCGGAGGCAGGTGCGTCAGCCGCGGCACGCCCGTCACCTCCAGGTTCGCGCCCAGCCATGACGCCAGCACGCGCGGAATGCCGAGCGTCTGCGCGACCTCGGCCAGCTCCTCCGTCGACACCAGTGAGAGCTGCCGCGTGTTGCGGATGGGCGTCCCCTTGGGGAACCACGGCGTGCGCACGTCCGCCGCTCGCGTCAGGCCCGCGTGGCGGTCGCCCTCCAGGCCCTCGAAGGACACCCGCGCCTCGGGCAGCTCCTTCGTGACGAAGCTCTTGTGCTCGGTACACACGAGGACGCGCGCGGTGCGTCCTTCCAGCTGCGGCGTCTTGCGGGCCATGGACGTCCTTCTACCGCGCCCCCAGGCCGCCTGTCAGAACAGCCCGAGCTGCTGCGGCTTCCCGCCCAGCGGGCGCGCGTCCATCCCCGCGTCGCGCAGCGCCTGCGCCAGCTCCTCCGCGAAGCCGTGGCACGTCAGCACCTCCCGCGCCCCCGTGGCCTTCGCGTAGGACACCAGCCCGGGGAAGTCCGCGTGGTCCGACAGCGGGAAGGCCACGTCCGCGCCGTACCGCCGCACCGCGCCCCGGTCCACCGCCCACCCCGTCAG
>NZ_JAAIYB010000348.1 GCF_010894475.1 Myxococcus vastator | reverse complement strand
GGCAGCGGGTGATGGCCTTCAGCTTCGGGCTGGGCGGCTTCGCGGAGGTGGCCGCGATTCAGCCGGAGATGGTGTTCCCCATCCCCGCGGACTGGAGCTTCGAGGCGGCCGCGGGCGTGGTGATGAACTACCACACGGCGCACTTCGCGCTGCACCGGCGGGGCCGGCTCAGGGCGGAGGAGTGGGTCGTGGTCCATGGCGCCGCGGGCGGCGTGGGCACGGCGGCGGTGCAGGTGGCGCGCGGCGCGCAGGCGCGCGTCATCGCCGTGGTGAGCGACGCGCGCAAGGCGGACGTCGCCCGGCGGGCCGGGGCGCATGAGGTGCTGCTGTCGACCGGAGATTGGGTCTCCCAGGTGCGGGAGAAGACGGGGGGCCTGGGCGCCAACGTGGTGGTGGACCCGGTGGGCGGCGACGTCTTCGACAAGAGCCTCAAGTGCCTGGCGCCCGAAGGCCGGCTGCTGGTGGTGGGCTTCGCGAGCGGGCGCATCCCCGAGGTCCAGGTGAACCGGCTCCTGCTGCGCAACATCGACGTGGTCGGCGTGGCCTGGGGCGGCTTCCTCCTGCACGAGCCGTCGCTGACGCCCACCATCGCCAAGGACCTGGAGGCCATGGCGGAGCGCGGGGCGCTCACGCCCGTCGTGGGCCCGGTGTTCCCGCTGGAGCAGGGCGCGCAGGCCCTGCGCGAGCTCGAGGCGCGGCGCGCCACGGGCAAGGTGGTGCTGCGCCTGCGCGAAGGCTGACCTGGCACCGGCGCGGGCGTGCTCGCGCCCGGTGCCCGTTGATTGACCGCCGGGCATGCGGCCTGCCGCGTGTGGCCCTGCCCGGCGCTGCCGCCTTCGCGGGTGGACACCACCTTGATGCAGGAGGTGACGGCGCCATGGCGGATGACCTTTTGGAGCGGCAACACCAGCGCGAGCGGGAACAGGAGCGCAAGCGGCTGCGCGAGGAGGAGCAGAAGGATTTGGACGTGGAGTCCCACCGGGGACCGCGTGCCCTGGAGGGCTACGCGGGGGGCCACACCACGTGGACGGGGCAGCAGGATGACGACTCCGCCCGCCAGGTCCACGCGGGCGACGCCGAGGCGTCCTGGGAGGCCAGCGAACGGCAGGCCCGACTGGAGCCGGAACCCGAGCCCGACCGCCGTGACGACGAACCGCCGCCAGGTGGCGAGCGCTCCCGGTGAAGCGCGGCCCACCCCGCGTGGGTCAGCGAAGCTCGGGGACCTCGCGCTCCAGCGTCTCCGCCGCGCGCGCGTCCTTGGGCAGGCCGAAGCGCTGGCGCGAGCACGCCAGCAGCTGCCCCGCGTAGACGGTGTCCTCGAGCGCCTCCTGGAAGCGGCCCACCCGCGCCAGCGTGCGTGCCCGCTCGTCCACCAGCCGGGCCAGGATGCGGGCCTGCTCCGCGTGTGAGAACAGGCGGACCACGGAGCGCGCGTCGAAGCACACCAGTGTGTCGAACTCCATGCCCAGCGTGGCCGTGCAGGCCTCGCGGATGTGCAGGAGGCTCGTGTCCAGGGCCGCCTCCGCCCGCGCCCGGGCGATGTCCGGAGCCAGGCGGCCGAGCTCACGCACGGCATTCAGGGTGAAGGCGTAACGCAGGACGGGCATGCGGATGGGAACTACACCTCAGCCGCGAGGATTCATCCAGTCACCACGGATGTCGAGTGCCGCACCTGGGCCCACCCCGAGGCGCCCGCCGCGAAAGAACGTCACTGGCCGGGATGGAATGGCGCCGACTACAGTTTCCCGTCGCGTTCCAGTCACCCCCACCAAGGACGACGAGACATGAAGGACCTGGACGCCATCCTCCGCGCGCGGGCGCAAGCTCGCGGCTCCCTGGTCCTGGCCACGGTGGTCGAGGTGTCGGGCTCCGCCTACCGGCGGCCGGGGGCGCGGATGCTGCTGAGCGAGGACGGATGGCTCGCGGGCGGCATCAGCGGTGGCTGCCTGGAGGCCGACGTCGTCCGCAAGGCCTTCTTCTGGACCACCACCGGGCCTCGCCTGCTGCGCTACGACTCCACCAGCGACACCGCGGAGGACGAGGGGGCCTTCTCCTTCGCGCTGGGCTGCAACGGCGTGGTGGACGTGCTGCTGGAGCGCTGGGAGGCGGGCGCGGGCGCGGCCCTCACCTTCGCCGCCCAGGCGCGGGAAGCGGGACGCCGGGCGGTGGTGGCGACGGTGTACCGGGGCCCCGCGAGCGCCGTGGGCTCCCGGTGGATGCTCCGCGATGACGGCACCGAAGCGGGCCACCTGTCCGGCGCGCTGGGAGACGCCGTGCGCGAAGCGGCGCGCGAGGCGCTGGAGGCGGGCCGGACGTGGAGCGGCCCCCGCGGCGGCGCGGACGTGCTGGTGGAAGTCGTGGAGCCGCCCCACCCCCTGGTGCTCTTCGGCAGCGGCTTCGACGTGGCCCCGGTGGTGAACCAGGCCGCGGCCCTGGGCTGGCACGTCACGGTGGTCGCGGACCGGCCCGCGCAGGCCCTGCGGCGCCGCTTTCCCCAGGCCCACGCGGTGGTGTCGGCGAAGGCCCCGGACGCCCCCGGCGCGCTGCCCCTGTCGCCCCGCACGCTGGCCGTGCTGATGACGCATAGCCTGCCGCAGGACCGCGAGCTGCTGGCGCGGCTGCTGCCACGCACCCTGCGCTACCTGGGCGTGCTGGGCCCTCGCTCGCGCACGGACCGGCTGCTCGCGGAGCTGCCCTCCGCGCCCACCGACGCGCACCTGGAGAAGCTGCACGCGCCCGTGGGCCTGGACCTGGGCGCGGAAGGCGCGGAGGAGATTGCCCTGTCCATCATCGCCGAGCTCCAAGCGGTGGTCGCCGGACGCCAGGGCGGCAAGCTTCGCGAGCGGCGCGCGCCCATCCACACCGCCGCGCCCCCACCGGTGCGGAGGCTCGCGTGACGGTGGGCGTGGTGCTGCTGGCCGCGGGCGGCTCCTCGCGGCTGGGCCACCCCAAGCAGCTGGTGCGCTACCAGGGCACGGCGCTGGTGCGGCGCGCCGCCGAGGCCGCGGCGTCCCTGCGGTGCGGCCCCGTGGTGGTGGTGCTGGGCGCGTCGCGGGATGCGGTCGCCGCGGAGCTGACGGACCTCGCCGTGCGCACCGTGGACCATGCGGGCTGGGCCGCGGGCCCCGGAGGCTCGCTGCGCGCGGGGCTCGGCGCGCTGCGGGAGACGGAGCCACCGGCGCTGGACGCCGTGCTCGTGCTGCTGTGCGACCAGCTCCGCGTGGAGGCCGCACACTTGAGGGCGCTGCTGGAGACCTTCGAACGGACGCGCGCGCCCGTGGTGGCCTCCGCCTACGAGGACACCCGTGGCGTCCCCGCCCTCTTCGCCCGCGCCGTCTTCCCGGAGCTGGAGGCGCTGAGCCCGGGCCAGGGCGCGCGCGGCGTGATTGCGCGCGTGCCCTCGCGCGTGGTGGACGTCCCGCTGCCCGGCGGTGGCGACGACGTGGACACGCCCGAGGATGTCTCGCGGCTGACGTGAGCCGGAGCCGCATCCGTCGCGCCGCGGATACGCGCATCGGCCCCGGGGCGCGCCCTCTGGGACGTCAGTGCGTATTGCCACCACCACGCACCGCGCCCCACCTTCTGCGCGCAGGACTTTCAGCAAAGGGGGGCTCATGTCCAGACTCAGGTTCCCGGCGGCGCTGGCCGCCTCGGCGGTGATGTGTTTGTCGGTCGGCTGCTCCAGAAACGCCAAGACATCCCAGGGCGGGATGCCACCCACGGCGCAGCAGATGCCACAGCAGGACGAAGGCCTGCCGCCCGACGCGCAGGCGGAGATGAAGCGGGACTGCCCCATGGACGTGTCCGGCGCACAGGCGCGCGCGGAGGACATCCCGGAGGGCGTGGCCCTCATCATCGTCACGCCCGAAACCGACAGGGTGGCGGACCTCCAGCAGCGCAGCCGGAGGATGATGCAGTTCCAGCAGGAGCACGGCACGGGCGGCAGCGGCATGGCCCAGCCGCCGGGCGTCGACTACGACGAGATGGGCGGCCGCGAGGAGCCGGGCTCCGCGGGCGCGCCGTCGGTGCCGTCCATCGCCAGCGTGCACGACTCTCCGGAGGGCGTCGTCATCGTCTACACCGCCGTCGACCCGGCCCGGCAGGCCAAGCTGAGCTCCGAAATCCACCGGAACGCGGAGTACCTGGCCACGGGCAAGTGCCCGGGGATGGCGGCGGACTGAGCACGACCCGAGGCCAGCGCCCGAGGCCCTGCCCCCCCACGTCGTCCAGGTGGGCCAGGCGCTGGCTTCATCCCCCGAAGACGCCCGCCTTCACGCCAGTGGCGGCAGGTGCGTCAGGAGCCGCTGCAGGTCCGGCTGCAGCTCGTCCGGTGAGGCGCTCGCGAGCACGTCCACCGGATGCGTGCCCCAGGTGACGGCGTAGGTCCGCAGCCCCGCCGCCTGTCCCGCGCGCAAGTCCAGCGCGGTGTCCCCCACCATCCACAGGCCGCCCGTGCCCAGCGCCGCCAACGCGTGGTGGATGACGTCGGGCGCGGGCTTGTGCGCGAAGCCCTCCGTGCCCTGGACGTGGTGGAGCAGCGGGCCCAGGCCCATGGCGTCCACGAACTTGCGCGCCATGTCGGGGCGCTTGGTGGTGGCCACCGCCAGCAGGTAGCCCCGCTCGCGCAGCGCGCGCAGCACCTCCACCACGCCCGGATAGGGCCGCGAGCGCCGGTGGAAGTGGAGCGGGTAGTGCTCACGGTACGCCACGCACAACGCGGGGACGTGGTCCGGCGCGAACTGGCTGTACATCCAGTCCAGCGGGTGGCCGATGAGCGCGCGCACCTGCTCATACGTCGGCGCCGGAAGCCCCAGGTGCCCGAAGGCATGGAGGAAGCTGTCGATGATGTCCGGCAGCGAGTCCACCAGCGTGCCGTCGAGGTCGAAGAGGATGCCGCGAGAAGAGGAAGCGCTCACGCACCTTCCATACCCCCTCTCGTGCCCCCTGTCCTGCCTCCGGACTCAGGGCGAGGCGCGCTCCGCCGGAGCAGCGGGCGCCTGCTCCAGGACGCACAGCCACAGCCGCTCCTCCTGCACGCAGCGCGTCCCGCGAATGGCGCGGAACTCGTGAAGCCGCTGCGGAATGGAGAGGTAGACGGCCTCCGGGTCGAGCCTGCCCGCCCGGATGTCGTCGTCGAGCCCCAGGCAGTAGGGCTGCGCGCGCGCGTCATCCAGCCGCGCGACGTAGCCGCTGTTGAAGGTGAGCCCCAGCCGGTAGGCGCGGTAGGCCCAGCGGTGGAAGTCCATGGGCCCGGCGCGGCAGCCCCGCCCGGAGCCGTCATGCATCTGCGGCGGGTAGAGCACCAGGTGCTTGCGGCCCACGGCGGCCTCGCGAAGCGCCTCGGACGGCTGCGTGTTCCAGGCCGGCCCCTCCTTCGCCTGATGGCCCCGCCCCAGGTTCACATCGAAGCCCTGCAGCACCAACGCCAGCGCCAGCAGCGCCGGCGCCACCGTGGGCCGGGGCAGGCGGATGAGCGCGAGCGCGGAGCCCAGCGCCAGCAGGTAGTACAGCGGCCACACGAAGCGGCCGGAGGAGCGGAAGGGCTCCACCCATCGCATCACCGGCGCGTAGAGGCCCGACAGGTCCGCGATGAGCTCGCCTCGCAGGGTGACGCGCGAGGACAGCGCGAAGAAGCCCAGGCCCAGCGCCACCAGCCCCACCGGCACCAGCCTGCGCCAGTGCCGCGTGACGAGCGGCGCGTCCCGCACCAGCAGGATGAGCGCGACCCAGAGCGCGAAGAGCACACCCAGCCCCAGGTAGCCGAAGCCTTCGTACTGCGCGCCCTGCCTCGGCAGCGCTTCCAGGAAGCGCGACCAGGAGTCCCGGTAGCCCATCGGATTGACGAACGTCAGGAGGTCCGCGGAGAACCCACCGAAGGCGCCGGCGCCCAGGGTGCGCACCGTGCCGAGGTAGCCCAGCACGTAGAACAGCGCCAGCACCACGCCCACGTTCACCCCGGCGCCCAGCAGGGGCCACCGCCAGGGCAGCTTCCGCTCCAGCGCGGTCCGCGCGCACAGCGCCAACGCGAGCGCCAGCACCATGGCGGTCACCACGGGGTGCACGCCCGCGGCGAACACGCACAGCGCCAGCGCGATGCCCAGCGCCTGCTTCGCCTCGCGCGCGTCCCGCTGCGGGAGCAGGTTCAGCCCCACCAGCAGCACGAGGGTCCAGTGCGCGCACAGCGCCTCGTGCGCCATGCTCATGCGCGCCAGCAGCGTGGGCGACAGCACGAGCAGCGCGCCCACCAGCCACTGCTGCGGCACCGTCGCGCCCATCCGCCGCGCCACCCACGCGGACGCGGCGCCCTGGAGCACCAGGCACATGCACATCCACGGACCGATGTACTGGAAGTCGGCGGGCAGCAGGCCGGAGAACGGCCGCAGCACCAACGCCACCCAGGGGATGGCGTCCATGTAGCCGAGCGTCGTCCCCAGCGGATGCAGGTAACCGTCGATGGCGCCCAGCGGGAAGCGGAGCGGCTCGTTGCGGAAGAACAGCCAGCCCAGCAGGTGCTGGCTGAAGTCGTCACGGATGAGCCACGACAGGCGCGTGGGATTCAGCGCCGCCGGCCCGTAGATGGCCAGGAACGCCAGCAGCCCCACCCCGCCGGCCCCGAGCGGGCCCGCGTTCGCCATGACAAACGATGCAAGCGTGTCCAGGATGCGCCGCGGCCGCTCGGGCAGCAGGGCGGGCGTCATGAACGACACTCACGCGAGGCGACGGAGACGAGGGTGACGCGCGCTTCGGGCATGGGAGCGCCGCTTGAAGCACAGCCGTTTCAGGGGCGTCAAGCGGCCCCGACGCAGACTGGGGCGCCCCTGCCCTCCACCTCCACGGCCTCCCCGTCCTCGGGCTCCGAGGTGAGCCGCCACAGGGCGCCCTCCAGGAACCCCAGCGCGCCACGCAGGTCCGACGAGGCGGCCTCCGGAGGGGCACTCCGGGCCCGCGCGATGCGCTGGCGCGCCGACGCGAAGGCCCGCTGCGCCCGCGCGACGTCGTCCCAGGCGGCCCGCGCCTCCGCCAGGTCCACCGCCGCGCGAAGCAGCGCGGCCAGCTCGCGCAGCACCGGGTCATCCCGCATCTCCGGCGCGCCCTCCAGCACGACGAAGCTCGCCTCCGCCGCCGCGGCGTCTCCCCTGCACGCCTCCACCACGGCCCGGTACACCGCGAAGCGCAGCGCCTGCCCCCGCGACACGTGGCCCAGGCCGGACACCGCCTCCGACAGCCGGGCCCAGGCGTCGCTCCACGCCCCCAGCGCCAGCTCCGCGCGCCCCAGTTCGCCCAGCGCGGTGCCCTCCAGGAGCCGCTGCCCCAGCTGCCGGCCGATGCGCGCCGCGGCCAGCAGGTGCGCGCGCGCCTCCTGCGGCCGTCCTTCCTCCAGCAGGTAGCAGCCCAGGTTGAGGCGAGCCAGCGCGTGCCCCGCCCTGTCGCCCACGCTGGCCGAGCGCGCCATCGCCTCCTCCAGCAGGCGCATCGCCTCGCTCGTGCGCCCCATCTCCCCGATGGCCACCGCGCAGTTGGACAGGAAGCCCACCTCGAACGTCACGTCCCCCACGCCGCGGAAGAGCGCCTGCGCCGCGCGCAGGTGGGGGATGGCCGCCTCCGCGCCGCGGCGCGCCTGCTCCACCAGCCCCAGGTTGCCCACGGTGTAGGCGTCCAGCCAGCGGTCGCCCTCCGACGACAACAGCCGCGCCTCGCGCACCAGCTCCCAGGCCTGGGACAGCGCGCCTTCGTGACGGGCCACAATCGACAGGTCCACCAGCACGCGCTTCTCGCCCGCCACCGCGCCCAACACCCGCAGCGACGCGCGCGCGCACTCCAGATTCCCGCGGGCCGCCATCAGGTCACCCGCCTCCAGGAACACGCGGCCACGCACCGCCACGGCCTCGGCCACCCGCCTGGGCGCGCCCGTCACCCGGTCCGCCAGCGCCAGCGCCGCGTCCAGCCGTTCGAGCAGCAGGCGCACCGGGCCCCGCGTCACCACCTCCGGCTCCAGCGCCACCAGCGCCTCCAGCGCCCGCTCCACCGAGCGCGACGTCGCGGGCGTCACGGCCAGGGCGTTGTCACACGCCGCCAGGAGGTTCTCCCGCTCCAGCGCCAGCCACCGCAAGGCCTCCGCGCCGCCCTGGCTGCGCACCTGCGCGCGCAGGCCGCGGGCCAGCGACAGGTACCAATCCGCGTGCCGCTCCGCCAACGCGGCCGCATCGCCCACGCCCTCCTCGGCCAGCCGGGCCGCGGCGTACTGACGGATGCTCTCGTACTGGCCCAGCCGGGAGTCACCGCCGGGCAGCTCCGCCTCCAGCACGCGCAGCAGCGACTTGGCGCGCAGCGACTGGAGCACGTCCAGCACGGCGGGCCCGTCCGGGGGCAGCCCCAGCACCGCTTCGGCCGCCTCCAGCGTGAAGCCGCCACGGAACACCGAGCAGCGCGCCAGCGCGGCCCGCTCCTCCGGCTCCAGCAGGTTCCAGGACCAGTCGATGGCCCCTCTCAGCGTCGCCTGTCGCGCGCAGCCGTCACGCCGCCCCGTGCGCAGCAGCTCGAAGCGACGCGTGAGCCGCTCCCGAAGCTGGCTCACGCTCAACAGCGCCATGCGCGCGGCGGCCAGCTCGATGGCCAGGGCGATTCCATCCAGCTGCCGCACGATGTCGGCGACCATCGGCGCCTCGCCGGCCGTCAGCTCGAAGTGGCCCCGGGCCTCACGCGCTCGCTGCGCGAACAGGCGCACCGCGTCCGAACGGACCAGCTCCTCCAGCCGGGACTCACCTTCCTCTGGCACCGAGAGCGGCGCCAGGTCCAGCAGCCGCTCACCGGGGAGCCCCAGGGCCTCGCGCGACGTCGCCAGGAAGCGCGCGCGAGGCGCCAGCTGGAGCCAGCGCCCCAACGTGGCGGGCAGGTGCTGCACGGCCTGCTCCAGGTTGTCGAGGATGAGCAGCACGTCACCACAGTCGTTCAGCGCGCGCCCCAGCCGCTCCGCCGGCTCGGTCGGGTCGCCGTCCGCGCGCAGGGGGATGCCCAGCGCATGGCCCACCGACAGGCAGAGCGCCTCCGCCGTCTGGACCTCGGCCAGCTCGCACAGCCACACCCCGCC
>NZ_JAAIYB010000347.1 GCF_010894475.1 Myxococcus vastator | reverse complement strand
GTCGAGGGCTACTGGTACGTCAGCGCCGAGCATCCCTCCGGGAACTCCCTGAATGAGTTGCTGACGCTCCTTGTCGAGTGCCGTCGATGGTTCTCGCCCCTCTTCGTGATGTTCGTGGGCTCGCAGGTGGCGGCAGCGCTTGAGTACGCGCACACGGCGAAGGACAACAGCGGGCGCCCCTTGAACATCGTTCACCGCGCCATCGACGTTGCGCACATCTTCGTCGACTGGGACGGTTCGGTTCGGCTCGGCGACTTCGGTCTCGCGCTGTCCGACTTGCCGGGACGCGTGGCCTCTTCTGTTCGCGGCCCGGGAGGGGACTACTTCTATTCGTCGCCCGAGATGCTGCTTGGCGGGCGCGTCGATGCGCGCTCGGACCTCTTCATGCTGGGGGTGGTGCTTCTCGAACTGGCGACGGGGAAGAATCTGCTCTTCTGCCCGGATGTCCTCACCCCCGAAGTCATGGGCTCATTGTCCGTGAAGAAGCGTCGGCGAGTCGTCCAGGCAATCAAGCGGGCCACGTTGGCGGGGGCATCATCCATGGTGGAGGACGCGATTTGGCGTGCCGCGACGCTGACGGACGCGGACGTGGACGCGATGACCGAGGGGCTCCCCCAGGGACTGCGCGTGACGCTGAACCGGCTTCTTCGGGTCTCCCCCCGCGAGCGCTACCAGTCTGCCGGTGAGCTGGCCGCAGACCTGGCTGCCTGGATTGGGGGCACCTTCACGAAGGCTGATGCCGCTGCGGAACTCAGGGCGCGGGCAGCTCAGGCCGAAGAGGCGTTGGATGCGATGGGGCTCACGCCGCCTCGCGGTCGCGGCAAGCGCCACCCGGATGACGTGACGACATCCTGACCGACGGCTGCTTCGGCGTGCATCGCTAGCCCAAGGGGAAGCGGATCAGGTTGTGGCGAAGAGGGGAGTTAAGGACGGCTGAAGGTGCGGCGCGCTGCCCGATGTTAGGGGGCGCGCTAACAGCGCACTAACAGCACCCAACGGCCAAAAACGAACGGGGTTGGACAGTTCGCACTGTCCAACCCCGCGTTTTTACATGTCCCCGACGGGATTCGAACCCGTGTTACCGGCTTGAAAGGCCAGCGTCCTGGGCCTCTAGACGACGGGGACGGCACACCTTCACTGCGACAACATGAGTCGCGGGGGGATCGAACCCCCGACCCTCGGCTTAAAAGGCCGGTGCTCTACCAGCTGAGCTAGCGACTCGCACTATTCTTTTTTAAATTTTTCGCCACCACCCGGAAGCCCCCGGGCAGGCGCTTCCTACCAGCACTCGGCGACGCTTTCCACTGGCGAGCGCATGGGGCCGTTTCTGACAGCGCCCCGACCGCTCTCCGGTGAACGTCCGGGTCAGCGTCCTTCGCTCCGCGTCACCCCGTGGCGATATACAGGAACCATGTCCCAGGACGTACAACCGGATGAACAGGAGCCTGAGGACGACGCCGAGCGGGCCCCGTTCCGTCGCTACCTCACCCGGGCGGGCGCCGAGCGCCTGCACCGCGAGCTCGTCCATCTCCTCAACGAGGAGCGCCCCAAGGTGACGGCCGAGGTCTCCGCCGCCGCCGCCCAGGGCGACCGCTCCGAGAACGCCGAGTACATCTACGGGAAGAAGCGCCTGCGCGAGATCGACCGCCGCCTCCGCTTCCTCACGAAGCGCCTGGACACCGCCACCATCGTCACGCCCGCCGAGCAGCCCGACCGCTCCCGCGTCTTCTTCGGCGCGACGGTCAGCCTGGAGGATGAGGACGGCGGCCGGAGCACCTATCAAATCGTCGGTTCCGACGAAATCGACGCCTCCGGGGGGCGCATCAGCGTGGAGTCCCCCATGGGGCGGGCGCTCCTCCGCAAGGCCGTGGGGGACTCCGTCGAGGTGCGGCGGCCACGTGGAGACATCGAACTCACGGTGGTGGACATCCGCTACGAATAGGTGGGAGCCATGCCTCGGACTCAGCCCGTCAACCCCCGCTACCGTCGCATCTATCAGGCGCTGAGCGGGCCGGACCTGGCCGTCTCCGAGCGCGAGGGGATGACCCTGGAAGACCTGGGGCTGGGCAGCGCCGAGGCCTCCCGCGCCGACCTCGTCTTCGGCACCTACAGCCCCCAGGGCCTGGAGCGGGCCCTGCGCGCCTATGGGCTCTTCCAGCGCGTCGAGGAGCGGGTCGGACCGCTGGAGCTTCGCGTCGTGTGCACGGACCCGTACCGGCCTCGCATCATCCTCTGGAGCCGGCGGTTCTACGTCCCCGTGGCGGACCTGGACCTGCGGCGGACCACTGGCGCCGAGGTGGGGCTCGGTGACGCGCTCGCCGCCACGCCGCTGCTGTACCTGGACTCGCTGTTGCTCCAGAACCCGGGGCGCGCCTTTGACTGGAACCGGCCACCCCTGCCCGGGCAGAGCCACCCCGGGCTCAAGCTCGCCGGCCACATCCTGGACGTGCTCCTGCTGATGGCCCGCCGCATCGGCACCGAGGCCCTGGCCCTCACGCCCTCCACCTTCTCCGCCGCCTGCGTCTATGACCGCCGCTTCCTCTTCGTGGAGGGCGCCGCGCAGGGCCGCTTCCTCGCGCTCCGTCAGGCGGGGCGGCACCTGCCGCGCTGGCTCCACGCGTGGGCGGTGGAGCTGCACTGCATGCGGGACGAGCACGGCGCGGCCGTGGCCTTCAAGCCTTCGCCCATGGTGTCTCCGCTGAGCTCGCGGCTGGGGCAGCACTTCGATGCGAACGCGTGGGATGACGCGCTCCAACTGGAGGCCCGGCGGCAGCTCACGCTCGACGAGGAGACGCTCCAGCGGTGCTTTCCCTGGGAGCGGATGCCACCGGGGCCGCCGCCCGAGCGGGTGGCGGAGCTGCTCGGGTATGATCCGCTCGCGCCCGTCGTGGCGCACTGAACGGACGGCCGCTCGTGCTACAGGGCTGATCCATGGTGACTCGCCGAAAGGCGCCGTGGGGACCGCCGTCATCCCCGGCGCCTGGGGCGTGGGGTTTCGGACAGCCGCACATCCTGGCGACAAGCAGGCTGTTTCCCCTGGAGCGGGTGCCTATAGTGGTCAGGAGACTCACCGTCGCACGGTCCCTCGCGGTCGCAGCCGAACCTTCAGGTCGCGCAACCCACGATGCGTAAGAACTTCATTCTCGACACCAACGTCCTTCTTCACGATCCCCGCAGCATCTACGGCTTCAAAGACAACAACGTCATCATCCCCATCTACGTCATCGAGGAGATCGACCAGTTCAAGCGCGATCTCTCCGAGCTGGGCCGCAACGCGCGCCTGGTGGCGCGCTACCTGGATTCGTTCCGCGCCGAGGGCTCCCTGAAGGAAGGGGTGCCCCTGCCGCACGGTGGCCTGTTGCGGGTGAGCTTCACCGAGCGCGCGCTGCCGCCGTCCATGGCGGACAGCAACCTGATGGACAACCGCATCCTTGGGGTGGCGCTCGACCTGATGGGGGCGGAGCCGGACACGCAGGCCGTCTTCATCACCAAGGACACCAACCTGCGCATCCGCGCGGACGCCCTGGGCCTCATCGCCCAGGACTACGACACCGAGCGGGTGGAGATCACGGAGCTGTACACCGGCTTCGCCGAGCGGCTGGTCCCCAAGGACCTGGTGGACCAGATGTACCGCCAGGGCGCCGAGGTGGAGCTGCCAGACGCCGAGTCCCTGTTCGCCAACCAGGTGGTGCTCCTCAAGGACGAGACGAATCCGTCCCATACCGCCATGGGCCGCTTCAACGGCTCCAAGGGTCGGCTGGTGCCGCTGGTGCGGCACATCAAGGACGGCACGTGGGGCGTCCGCCCGCGCAACATGGAGCAGGCCTTCTGCCTGGACCTGCTGCTCAACGACGACATCAAGCTGGTCACCATCGTCGGCAAGGCGGGCACGGGCAAGACGCTGCTCGCCATCGCCGCGGGGCTGCAGAAGGTGACGGAGGAGGGGCTCTACCAGAAGCTGCTGGTCAGCCGTCCCATCTTCCCGTTGGGCCGGGACATCGGGTATCTGCCCGGCAGCGTCGAGGAGAAGCTGAACCCCTGGATGCAGCCCATCTTCGACAACGTGGAGTTCCTGATGAACCTCAGCCGCGCGGACAAGAAGGCCGGGCGCGGCTACCACGAGCTGCTGGACCTGGGGCTGATGGAGATCGAGCCGCTCACGTACATCCGCGGCCGCAGCCTGCCCAACCAGTTCATCATCGTGGACGAGGCCCAGAACCTCACGCCGCACGAGGTGAAGACCATCATCACCCGCGTGGGCGACAACACGAAGATCATCCTCACGGGAGACCCGTTCCAGATCGACAACCCGTACGTGGACGCGACGAACAACGGCCTGGTCCACGTGGTCAACCGCTTCAAGAGCGAGAAGATCGCCGCGCACATCACCATGTCCAAGGGTGAGCGCAGCGCCCTGGCCGAGCTCGCCGCCAACCTGCTGTAGCCGCTGGTACGAGACATGACGAAGGAAGACGCAGGAAGCCCCTCCGCCGGCGAAGGGGAGAAGAAGCCCCTCATCGAGTACCCCTCCGACTACACCTTCAAGGTGATGGGCGCGCAGGGGTCCGGCTTCATCGAGCATGTCCGTGAGCTGTTCAAGCGGTTCATGGGCACGGAGCTCTCGCCGGACGCCATCCACGAGCAACCCAGCAGCAAGGGCAAGTACGTCTCCCTGAGCGTGTCCGTGTATCTGCTGTCCGAAGAGCAGCGGCGCGCCATCTACGACGGGCTCCACAAGGACGAGCGGGTCATCTACTACTTGTAGGGGCCGTGGCTGGAAGTCTCTGGACGAGGCGGGTATATGGGAAGCCATGAGCCCGCCTGAGCCCTTCCCGCTGTATCACCCCGCGGATGTCCGGCGTGCCTTCAGCTCGGATGACGCAACGCGGCGCTTCGCGAAGGTGGCCCAGCTGGAGCCCGGCTCGCGCGTGCTGGTGCTCGGCTGTGGCCCCGACGGAAGCGCCGCGCTGCTGCTCGCCCGGGAGCTGGGCTGCACCGTCGTCGCGGCCGACACGGATGACACCGTCCTCAACCCGGTGCGTGAGCGCGTGCGGGCGCAGGGGCTGGCGGAGCAGATTGAAGTCCGCCGCGTGGCGCTGGACGCGCTGGGCCTGTCCGACGGCGAGTTCAACGGCATCCTCATCCAGGGCCGCGTGCTCTACCCATTGAAGGCCACGCTGGCGAACCTGCGCGGCCTGCTGGCGAAGCGCGGGCGGCTGGGCTTCACGTTCCCCGCGCGGGTGGGGCGCTTTGCTCCCAAGGCCACGCTCGACTTCTGGGAGCGCCGCGTCTCCGGGGCACTGTTGCTGCCGCGCGAGCTGCTGCAGGTGGTGGAGGGCGCCGGCTACGAGCCCGAGTCCGCCGAATCGCTCCATGACGCGGAGTTGGACGCGCACTACCGGGACATCGAGGCGTTCCTGGCGTCCATCCCCGGCGCGCAGCCCGCCGCGCTCCGCGAGGAGCTGGCGCTGCACCGCGAGAGCAACGGCAAGGCCAGCGTCAGCTACGCCTTCGTGGTGGCCCGCCGCAAGGAGCAGGGCGAGAAGCCCCCGGCGTCCCGAGATCGCGGGTAGCCAGACGCGGCCCCCGGCGGACGCTCAGTTCATCGCGCCGGTGAAGTCCACCAGCTCGACGGACTCCGGAGCCACGGACATGGTGACCTGCTCGCGGTAGCCGGCCGCGTCGCCACCCACCTGGAAGGGCATGGGGTTGGCGAAGCGGATGGTGACGTCGCGCGCGTGGAAGTCCATCAGGCCTTCGGGGAACCAGCGGCCGTTCCACAGCTTGGGCAGGTGGGCGAGCACCTGCGTGGGCGTCACCTGGCCCAGCCGCAGCTGCATGTAGCCCGGGCGCTGGCCCGCGAAGGGGAACATGCGGAAGCCGTAGCCGTAGAAGGGCATGGTGCCCGCCGCCGCCATCATCAGCCGGCCGCGGAACAGCGTGGCGCCCGGGGCCAGCGGCTCACCCATGGTGCCGCCCTCAGGGCTCAGCCGGTAGGCCTCGGAGGCGCCGTTGGTGACCTCGCACTCCACCCAGTGGGAGTGGGTGAGGTAGTGAGGCACCGTCTTGCAGGCCACCGCGGAGAAGTACCCGCCGCTGCCGCTGAGGACGCTCTTGAAGAAGCCCTTGCCCAGGTTCTCCTTCACCCAGATGTAGTCGTTGAGCACCTTGCCATCCACGCCCAGGCCGGCGAACGGCGCGCGCTGCCCGTCCACCATCAGCAGGTCCATGGGGCGGTAGCCCGGGACTTCGCCCGTGCGGGCGCGCAGCACGTCATTGAGGATGCCGTCGCCCCGGGTGCCGGAGGCGTTGACGTAGGCGGCCAGGCCATTGCCGGTGCCCAGCTTGAGGACGCCAAAGCGCGGCGCCGTCTTCCCCGCGAAGCGGCCGCGCGGGCCGACCTGGTGGAGGACCTCATTCACGAAGCCCATGAAGGTGCCGTCACCGCCGCCCGTGAAGACCATGGGGTAGCCACGCTCCAACACCGTCTGGATGATGCGGCGGGCGTCCAGCGGCGAGCGGGAGAGGAACAGGTCCTGCTCCGGCACCACGTGGGACAGGGACTTCACCACCCGAGCGTCGACCTTCCGGGCGTTGGCGTTCAGCAGGACCGCGACCTTGGGCTCAGCGGTGACGTCCGAGGTGGGCGCACGGCGGAGATCGGGAGAGCGGAGGGGCTGGACCAGCATGAGGGCGGCTCCGAAGGTTGGCGCCCGCGGGGGACCGGGCGGCGACACCCCTGTCCAGTGCACAATCCTCGCCAAGTCCTGACGCAAGGCGTCAGCAGACGAGCGAGCTTGAGATTCCAAGGGGTTGAATCGTTCCCTGCCGTCCAGAAGCCCGCCCGGTTGCTACCGCGGGGTGACGGCGGTGTAGAGCGCGTTACGCACCCGTGGCGTGCGAGTGGCGAGACTGTGACGCGGTGCGTGCGGCCCTGCGCACTGCGCTACGCAGCGGGGAGTACCACCTTCAGGTGAGCGGCCCGATGGCCCCCGCGTTTGACAGCGAGGGGTGGGTGGTTACGTTGGGCGTACATCAGAAGTTTCCAAAGAAAACGCAGTCTTTTCCGGAGGATACGAACCGTGGGCAAGATTATCGGGATCGACCTGGGCACCACGAACAGTGTGGTCGCGATCATGGAGGGTCGCGAGCCCAAGGTGATCGTCAACGAGGAAGGCAGCCGCATCACGCCCTCGGTGGTCGCGTTCACGAAGGACGGCGAGCGTCTGGTCGGTCAGGTGGCGAAGCGTCAGGCCATCACCAACCCCGAGCGCACCATCTACTCCAGCAAGCGCTTCATGGGCCGGCGGCACGACGAGGTGACCGAGGAGGCCACGCTGGTCCCCTACAAGGTCGCCCGGGGGCCCAACGGCGACGCGCGCGTGGACATCGACGGCAAGCAGTACAGCGCGCCGGAGATCAGCGCGCAGGTGCTGCTGAAGCTGAAGCGCGCGGCGGAGAACTACCTGGGTGAGAAGGTGACGGAGGCGGTCATCACCGTCCCCGCGTACTTCAACGACGCCCAGCGCCAGGCCACCAAGGACGCGGGTGAAATCGCGGGCCTCACCGTGCGCCGCATCGTGAACGAGCCGACCGCCGCGGCGCTCGCGTACGGCCTGGACAAGAAGAAGGACGAGAAGATCGCCGTCTATGACTTCGGCGGTGGCACGTTCGACGTGTCCATCCTCGAGGTGGGTGAGAACGTGGTCGACGTGCTCGCGACCAACGGCGACACGCACCTGGGCGGTGACAACATCGACCTGCGGATCATGGACTGGCTGATCTCCGAGTTCAAGAAGGACACGGGGCTGGACGTCAGCAAGGACAAGATGGTCCTCCAGCGCCTGAAGGAGGCGGCGGAGAAGGCGAAGATCGAGCTGTCCGCCGCGATGGAGACGGACGTCAACCTGCCGTTCCTCACCGCGGACGCGACGGGCCCCAAGCACCTCAACGTCAAGCTCACGCGCGCCAAGTTCGAGGCGATGATTGACGACCTCATCGAGCGTTCGCTGGAGCCCTGCCGCAAGTGTCTCAAGGACGCGGGCGTGGAGCCGAAGGACCTCAACGAAATCGTCCTCGTCGGCGGCACCACGCGCATCCCGAAGGTGCAGGAGGCCGTGAAGCGCCTGTTCGGCAAGGAGCCGAACCGCTCGGTGAACCCGGACGAAGTCGTGGCGGTGGGCGCCGCGGTGCAGGCCGGCGTGCTCTCCGGCGAGGTGAAGGACATCCTCCTGCTGGACGTGACGCCGCTGAGCCTGGGCGTGGAGACGCTGGGCGGGGTGATGACGAAGCTCATCGAGCGCAACACCACCATCCCCACGCGCAAGTCGGAGACCTTCTCCACGGCCGCGGACGGCCAGACGCAGGTGGAGATCCACGTGCTCCAGGGCGAGCGTGAGATGGCGGGCGACAACCGCAGCCTCGGCCGCTTCCACCTGACGGGCATGCCGCCGGCGCCGCGTGGCGTGCCGCAGATTGAGGTGACGTTCGACATCGACGCGAACGGCATCCTCAACGTCAGCGCCAAGGACAAGGCCACGGGCAAGGAGCAGAAGGTCACCATCACCCACTCGTCCGGCCTCGCGAAGGACGAGGTGGAGAAGATGGTCGCCGACGCCCGCTCCAACGAGGCGGCCGACAAGACGCGCCGCGAGCTGGTGGAGATGAAGAACCAGGCGGAGAGCCAGTCCTACGCGGCCGAGAAGCTGCTGAAGGAGAACAAGGACAAGCTCTCCGCGGACACGGCGAAGGCGCTCGAGGACGCGGTGGCGGAGCTCAACAAGGTCCGCGACGGCCAGGACAAGGACGCCATCAAGACGGCGCTCGATGCGCTTCAGGCCGCCAGCTACAAGGCCGCCGAGGAGATGTACCGCGCCACGGGCGGCGCGCCGGGCGCCGAGGGCGCGCCGGGGGTCGACCCTTCCGCGGCGCCGGGCTCGCAGGCCAGCGCGAAGAAGGACGACGTGGTGGACGCCGAGTTCCGCCAGTCGTAGTCGCGGCGCGGTGAGCCGCCTGAAGTGACGCAGAGGGCCGGTGCTCCCACGCGAGTGGGGGGCCGGCCCTTGTGTCTTGCGGGGCGGAGGGGTGCTTCCGAA
>NZ_JAAIYB010000346.1 GCF_010894475.1 Myxococcus vastator | reverse complement strand
CTGCTCCACCAGGTGCTCGTGGACCAGTCGTTCAATCTTCGATTCCAGCGTCGCAGGGGTTTTCGTGTGCATCCGCCACGGGTTGCACACCGCGACGACGGCCTCAACACTACCCCTGAACGGTTACAGCTGGGGCGCCAGGGTCTTCTCCACCGCCCTGGCGATGGACTCCTTGAGGGGCTCCAGTGAGAGGCCCAAGGCGATCCCCAGCTTGTCCCACTCACCCAAGCCCATTCCGTCGTCGAGCAAGGAGAGGCAGTGGTCCCTGCGCTGGCCCCGCTCACAGATGCCGCCAAAGCTCTTGCGCATCAGGCGCTGCCATCGACTGTCCGCAGCGTTGCCGGAATGGGAGGCGCGCACCAGCCAGCCTTGCCGCGAAGCACGAAGCGTCAGGGGCACATCCAGCACCAACTGCCCCAGCGCCTCCTCGAATGTTTCCGCGTCCACCTTCACGGACTTGTGTGCGGAGGATGGCCTGTACTCCAGGGACGAGCCCTGTCCCGTGTCGAGGCGGACGACACGCGGCGAGGCGCACGCATTGAGGAGAGCGAGGAGGAGGACCACGACGCTCAGGCGGATTGCCATGTGACGCCTTCAGAGCGAGGACGACTCCAGTCTACGGGAAGGCCTCCCCCAGAGACGATGATGTTCAGGGTCTCATCTTCATCCGACAGCGGAGAGTGATGCGGCCCTGCCTCCGCGCCATGGTGTCGCCGGTCCGGGAATCTTCCCTCTCTGATGGGATAAGGACCGAGGAGAAGGCTTCGTCCTCGTGTGCCGGCGAGGCGTAGTCAGTCAGGCGGAACGGGGGGAACGCCATGTTGAGCGCCGTGAGGAAGCTGATGGCCTCGCCGCTCACCCGCAGGATGATGGCGGCCGTCGCATTCGCGTTGGCCGAGCGGGCTTCACGCACGCCTGCCGAAAGGACACGAGGCACCTGGCGGACCGCGCCGCCGTGAAGGACGGCGCGGCCCGCGCACTTCACTTCGCGCTACTCGACGAGCACGAGCACGAGCACGAGCACGACTTGCTCGGTGGTGTTGCCCGCCGCGTCCGTGGCCCGGACGAGCACGACGTTGTGCCCGGGGTTCGACAGGGTCACCGTGTTGGTCGCGACATTCGTGCCCGCGCCCACGTCGGTGCTGTTGACCCAGTTGACGGTCACCCGCACCGGGCTGAGGTCCGTCACCTCGGAGCGCACCTCCACCACCGGGGACTGGGGCTCATCCGGAGCCGGGGACAGGACGCGGAGGATGGGCGCGGTGCGGTCCACCGTCATCTCCCGGCGCTGGGTGGTGATGCCGCCATCGACGCTGATAACGGTGAAGGTGATGAGGTGGTGGCCCTCCGCGAGGTCCACCCAGCTGAAGACGAAGCCACCGCCGCTGTCCGGGGTGAGGCGCTGGGGCACCCCGCCGTCGATGGACAGCAGCACCGTGCTGATGGCCGCGCCGCCGGGGCTTGCAACGGCCCAGCCACAGGCCTTCACCTGCGCGGCGGACGTGTAGCGTGGCGGTTCGCACATGGTGAACCCGGGCGGGGTCGCGTCACGGGCCACCACATGGATGGCCGTGGTGCAGGAGGCGCTGTTGCCCGCCGCGTCCGTGGCCGAGTACGTCACCGCCGTGGTGCCCAGGGGGTAGACGCCAGCCGGTGGGCCGCTGACCGTCGCGCCGCACGCGTCGGAGACGGTGGCCTCCGCGGGCGTGACGAAGGCGCCCTCCGCGCCCGTGGCGTCCACGATGCGCTCGGCCGGGCAGGTGATGACCGGCGGCGTGACGTCGACCACGGTGACGGTGGCCGTGCAGGCGTCGCTCGCCTGACCATCGGAGACCGTCAGCGTGACGGTGTGGGTCCCCACGCCGAAGGGGCCAGCGGGCGACTGAATGATGGAGAAGGGGCCGGGCTGCTGGTCCGGGTCATGGCTGCCGTCGTCCACGCTGGCCGGAGCGCCGCAGGCCGAGGCCTCCGCGTGGAGGGTGACGCTCCGGCAGACCGCGACGGGCGGCGCGTTGCTGGAGCAGGCCAGGCTGACGGGCGCGCTGCCGCCGTTGTTGGTCTCCACGCACTCCGTCTCGCGGCCGGTGCCAGTGCCGTCGTCATCCGCCACGGCCCAGAGCTCGGCGGTGCCTCCGGGGGCGGAAGCCAGCGCGAGGGTGGCGACCGCGCCATTGCCCGCGGAGAGCACGGAAGGGACAGTGGCCACGCCCAGCAGCGTGCCGCCCGCGTCCGGGTTGCCCTGGTAGAAGGCCACGCGGAGGCCGGCGGAGACGGCGGCGTCACCCTGGTTGTAGACGTTCGCGCTGAGGAGGAGGGTGCCCGTCGTCCGGTCGCAGGTGGTGGAGACCCCCGTCACAATCACGTCGGCCGCGGCGTAGGGGCTGGTGACGCCCGAGCCCTGGCTGTTGGCGCGGAAGGTGTTGAGGCCCGGGGTGCGCCAGTTGGCCACGGGGTGAGCGGGGATGGTGCCGTCGTCGTTGACGTTGGTGACGGAGTACGCGTGCTGGTTCCAGATGCGGCGCGTGTTCACCCAGCCGTCCTCGCGGTCGCGGTACACGCGGATGCCGGCGGTGCCGGCGAAACCATAGTTGTTCGAGGCGACGACAATCTCCGCGTTGTCATCACCGTCCACGTCGACGATGAGGGGGTTTTCGTAGGTCGTCCCGGAGGAATGCGCCACGTCGAAGCGCACCGCGCCCGTGGCGCCATCGTAGACGCGCAGGCGGCGCTCGTCGCCGTAGACGACCTCGGCGCGGCCATCGCCCTCGAAGTCGAACGTGGACGAGCCTGTCACGTTCGAGCTGTTGTCCTGGGTGACGCTGGACCACTTGACCGCGCCGTTCGTCTCGAAGACGGCGTAGCGCGTGGCGCCGGCCACGCCAACCTCCGGCTGCCCGTCGGCGTCGAAGTCGGCGATGTTGGGCGCGCCCCCGTTCCCTCCACCGGGGATGCTCTGGGTCCAGAGCAGCGTGCAGTCGTCATCCAGCAGCGAGACGCGGCCCGACCACACCACCACCACCTCGCCGTGGGAGTCGCCGTCGAAGTTCCCCACCCCGGACAGACCATTGCCAATGCTCGTGTTGCGGCACTTGAGCGTGCCGTCATGCCGGTAGATGGCCCGACCGTTAACCACCTCCTGCAGTCCGTCTCCGTCGATGTCCGCCGCGAACGCGAGGGGACCGACGGGGCCACCCATGCCGTCGACGCCCACCCACTTCAGCGCGCCCGTGTGACTGAAGACATGGTTGCCATTGATGATTTCCACCAGGCCATCGCCCTCCAGGTCCGCGAAGGCCACGCCGCCCCAGTTGTTCGCGGGAATGGAAGTCCGGAACTTGAACGCGCCTGTGTTCTCGAAGCAGAGGATGCCATTGCCGCTCTCCGGAATGGCACACAGCTCCACCAGGCCGTCTCCGTCGATGTCCGCGCCGGCCACGCTCGCGGCGCCGCGCACGCGCAGGGCCGGGTCCGTCACCGTCCACAACTCCGCGCCGTCGGCGCCGCTGATGGCTCGCAGCACGCCGTTGGTGGTGTAGTTGGAGCCCACGAAGGTGCTGAAGACGATGTCCGGGACACCATCGCCATTCACCTCCACGACGATGGGCGTCATCATGACCTGGACGTGGGTCGGCAGGACGGGGCTTCCGCTCCAGGCCCACTCCAGCTCCGGCTCGAAGTTGGGGTTGAAGGGCGGCTGGACCTGGCACTCGCCGTTCGCCTCGGCGGCGTTCTGCCCCAGCGCGTCCTGCTCCGCGGGGCCTATCTCACCACACGCTGTCAGCGCCAACAGCGCCGCGGCCGTCAGCCGGATGCCAGGCCTCCGCTTCCAGATGCCGTCCCTTTTCGTGCTCTGATTCATCGCAACCCCTCATGGCCTGTCTGGGATGACAGGACTTCGTGAGGGCCCGGGTATAGAGATTGGTTTTGTACAATTGCAACTGGGTCAAACCTGAACTCAGTGGCAGGTATCCTTCATGCGTGTTGGCGCGGGCGAGAGGCCGCATCCTCCCCTGGCTCAGGAGGCTGGCGGTGCTCGTCATCCGGCAGGTGCAGCATGAGGCGTTCACGGCCGCGGCGGAGGGAACCTTCGTCCGGTGCATCGAAGACAGGCTGCGGCGCTTCTGGCCCTATACGTGCGGTGTTCAAGCGGATGAAGTTGTAGCCTGCGGCGCGGCCCCGCTTGCCCGGGCGCGACTGGAGAGACTCCGGCGGAGCACCTCCGTGAGGGGCACGCCGCACGCGCGCAGGAGCGACAGCAGCGCCGTCACCGCCCACGGGGACGGCGTCACGAAGTAGCGCTGGGGCGTCCCCCCGGGGAACGCGTCCTTCATCTCGCGGAGGCGGGCAAGGTAGTCGACGCCCGCGAGTCGGCGCTCCAGCCACTGCACCTGGCGCGCGAGCCCCGGTGAGCAGCCGCCGGTGTCCACGCCGTACAGCGGGCAGAACCCCAGCGAGAGCTGGCTGACGCCCTCCACCCGCAGGCGGGAGGCGAGCGTGGCGACGGCCGCGTAGTACACGCCCCACAGCCGCGTCGGCTCGAAGCGGATGAGGTTGAGCAGGTAGCCCTGGACGCGGCCCTCGTGGAAGTACGGGTCCAGCACCGCGTAGCCGAACACGCGCGCGTCGGCGCCCTGGCGCAGGAGGAACATCCGCGCGAGCCCGTCCCCGTCCAGCGTGAGCGGGCGGTTGAGGAAGCGCATCTCCACGGGCACCGAGCTGCGGCGCAGGTACGCGCGGGTGATGGCCTCCACCCGGGCGCGCGCCTCGTCGCCCAGCGCCGAGGGCTGGACCTCCCGCACCTCGAAGCCGCCGCGCGCCGCCTTCCGGAGCGCGGCGTCCACCTTCGCGGCTCGCGCGGACTCCGGCGCGTCGAGCGCGAGCACCTTGTCCATGCCCATGCCGCTGACGCGGTAGCGAGGCCCTCCGAGCCCGGCGGCGAGCATCGCGACGTCCCGCTGCACGTAGAAGAAGAGGGGGCGCCTGCCCGTCCGGAGGAAGCGCTGGACGAGCTCCGCCCGGTCACCCGCCGCGCACACCGGGGGGCCGAGCGTCAGGTCGAACCCGAAGGCCCGCTGGTAGGGCACGTAGCCGAAGGAGGTCTCGAAGTAGGAGAGGCCCGGCTGGAGCGTTGAGTAGGAAATCGGGTCCGCGCCGTGCGCTCGCACCAGGTCGTGCTTCACGCCGCCCACGATACCGGGCCGGGGGCCGGGGGGCGAGATGCGGGCCCGGCGTGGCATAGTCGCGAGCATGAGGGAGCGCGGCACATGACGCACGGCTGGGTGGGACCTTCCGTGGAGCGACTCTGCGAGCTGGCCATGCGCGACCAGTGGCGGCTCGAGGACCTCGGCTGGAGCACCGTGGACGTGTCGGCACTGCCGGAGTCCTTCCGCCAGACGGCGGCCGAGGCCTTCGTGCAGCTCCAGTGGGGTGAGCAGACCGCGCTCTTCGCCGCGACGCGCCTGCGGGAGTGGCTCCCCGAGGGCCCCGCGCGCGCCTTCCTCGCCACCCAGCAGACGGACGAGGCCCGCCACGTGGCCTTCTTCGAGCGCGTCGTCGGCCTCTTCGGGTGCGAGGGGCGCGTGCGGCCCTCCGTCGCGCGGCTGATGCAGGAGGTGCGCGAGGCGGACACGCCCGAGGCGCTGCTGCTCGGCATGCAGGTGCTCATCGAGGGCGTGGCGCACTCCCTGTTCCAGGAGGCGGTGAGGCTCGTGGAGACGCTGGACGACGTGGAGGGGCTCGACAGCTCGATTCGGGCGCTGAAGACGCTGGTGGCCGAGTCCCTGCCCCGGCTGGCGCGGGACGAGAGCCGCCACATCGCCTTCGGCCTGCACGCGCTCCGTCAGCGCATCCCCCGGCTGGACGGCGCGGCGCGCCTGCGGCTGGAGGAGAAGGTGGCCCTGTGGGGCGAGTGGCTCCTGGAGCAGGTGCGCGACCCGGACCTCATCGTGGGCATCGGCATGGATGGGGGCGCCGTGTGCGCGCGGCTCCTCGAGGACCTCAACCTGCGCATCGCCCAGGTCGGGCTCCACACGCGGCTGGCTCCGCTGACGGTGGCGTGATGCGCACCGCGCGCGCCATTGACGAGCGGATGGGCTTCTTCGTGAAGCACGGCCACCTGGACCGGTTGCCGTCTCCGTGGCAGGTCCGCGTGGGCGGGCTCGCCATGCTCCCCGTCACGCTGAGCGAGAGCGAGCGGGAGCGGCAGCGCAGCCGGAGCACCTGGATGGGACAGGTGCCCATCCGCGTGCCGCTCCAGGTGCTCTACAACCCGCGCCAGCTCCTCGCCGACTCCGGGCTCACCCAGCGCCCGGAGAGCATCGTCCGGCACATGGTCAGCGTGTACCACGAGGACGCCTTCCTCGGTTACGACCTGCAGCTCCTGCAGTCCCACCCGGGCGGCCTGGCGCTGCTGCGCGAGGAGGCGTCCAAGGTCGTCGACGGCCGCACGCGCTGGGCGCCCTACCTGCGCGGACTGGTGGCGTGGCCGGGCTACCACGCGCGGCTGGTGGAGCTGGCCGAGGCCGCCGAGCGCTTCGAGTACCCGGACGCGCTGAACGTGGACCCGCGCTTCGCCACGCTCGTCGGCTTCGCGCGGTTCTGCGGCGCCATGCCGGACTGGCCGGAGCGCGGCTTCTACGGCTTCGACCTCGACAAGCTGGTGCGGCGATGGCGGTAGCGCCCGGCGCGCTCGCGGCGGTGGACCCCGACTTCCAGCGGCGTCACGTCGGCTGGCTGACGCGGGCGCTCCACGCGTGGTTCCGCGTGGACGTCCAGGGAATGGAGCACCTGCCGTCCCGGCCCTTCCTGGGCGTGGGCAATCACAGCGGCGCGGCGATGATTCCAGACACGCTGGTGTGGCTGGGCACGTACCACACGTCCGGCCGCCAGCCTCCGCTGGTGACGCTGGCCCATGACGCCATGTTCGACGTGTACCCGCGTCCGCTCGCGCGCTCGCTGGCGAAGCTGGGCGCGGTGAGGGCCCGGACGGAGCTCGCGCGGGAGGCGCTCCGCCAAGGCTACGCCGTGCAGGTGTATCCGGGCGGAGATTACGACGCGTGCCGGAGCTTCTCGCGCAGGAACGAGGTCGTCTTCGCGGGCCGCAAGGGCTACGTGGCGCTGGCGCGCGAGGCCGGGGTGCCCATTGTCCCCGTGGTCTGCGTGGGCGGGCACGAGGCGCTCGTCGTCCTCTGGGACGGGGCCTCGCTGGCGAGGCGGCTGGGGTTCGACCGGCGCTTCCGGCTGAAGACGTTCCCCCTGTCCCTGAGCCTCCCCTGGGGGCTGTGGCTGGGGCCGCTGCCGGGCTACGTGCCGCTGCCAGCGAGAATCAGCGTGCGGGTGCTGCCGCCCCTCTCCCCGGACGACGGGGACGTGGACGCGGTGGACGCGCGCGTGCGGACCTCCATGCAGTGCGCCGTTGACGAGCTGGCGAAAGGGCGACGTTTCCCATGGTGCTGAAGAAGGTCTCCCGGTTCAGCGAGGCGCTGGAGGTGGACACCGCCACCGAGCCGGAGCTCGGCGCCCGGCTGGAGCGGCTCTGGGCCCAGGAGCCGCTGCTGCGGCCCCGGCCGGAGCTGCACGACTACCAGCTCACATACCCTCCCGCCGTGCAGTTGGAGAAGCGCCCCGGCTACCAACGCGCGCCCACGGACGCGGAGTACCTGCGCGACGCGGTGGGCCCGTTCTCCGCGGGTGGGTACTACTTCCACTTCGGCTTCTGCCAGTACCGCTGCCGGTACTGCTTCCACTACGAGCTGCTGACGAAGCACACCGAAGACTTGATGTCGCGATACGTGAACGCGCTGGCGCTGGAGATGCGCCGCGTCCGGGAGCTGACGCCGGGCCTCAAGCGCGCGCTGTACTTCCTGGGCGGCGGCACGCCCACCGCCTTGCCCTTGCACCTGCTGGAGCGGTTCCTGGAGCGGCTGCTGTTCCACTTCGGCCCGCCCATGACGTCGATGAGCACCGTGGAGGCGAAGCCGGTGACGGCCTCCGAGGAGAAGCTCCACGCGCTGGTGCGGGCGGGCTTCCGCCGCATCAACCTGGGCGTGCAGACGCTGGACCCGGAGCTGTACGCCTTCCACCACCAGAAGGAGGAGCTGCGCATCGCCTTCGAGGCGATTGAGCGCGCCCGGCGCGTGGGGTTCGAGTTCGTCAACGTCGACATCATGACGGGCCTGGAGCGGCAGACGCCCGAGTCGTGGCGGAAGACGCTCGCCGAACTGGAGCGGCTGGCCACGAGCGGCGCGGTGGACAGCGTCTTCATCTACCCGTATCACGATGACCCGCGCAGCGGGACGTACGGCAAGCCCGGCGCGGTGCCCTCGTGGGCGCGGACGGCGCACAGTGATGCGCAGGCGCGGGCGCTGTTCACCCGGCTCGGCTGGAAGGAGCTGGGGGCGCGCTTCTACCGCTCGCCCCGGCACGTGCGGCGCGAGCTGCTCGAGCTGGCGCGCGTGCGCGTCAACCCCGCGTACGGCGAGGTGCTGTACCACGGGCTCGGCAACTCCAGCTTCTCCATTGGAGACCGGGCCACGTTCCTCAACCACCGCGACGTGAATGACTACTGCACCGCGGTGGAGAAGGGCGGGCTGGGCATCGCGTACTGGCGGACGCTCGACGACGCGCAGCGGGCGACGCGGGACGTGACGTTCGACCTCCTCTACAGCCCCTTCACCCGGGTGCGCTCGCGCGCGAAGAAGTACGGCGCCCAGACGATGGCGCATCACCGTCAATTGCTGGCGCGGTGGACGGAGCTGGGGCTGGGCGAGGAGCACCGGCTGCTCGGCACCTTCAGCCTGACGCCGCTGGGCAAGCTCGTGCACCAACAGCTGATTCCCCAGCACTACCTGCCCGAGGACCGCCGCGAGCTGGCCGAGGCCATGGCGCTGCGCCAGCAGGCGGGCCGGAAGTACCGCGGGTACTGAGGAACACCCGGGGCCCACCTGGCAGGAGGGACACGCGCTCCCGCCGAGGCGCCGACGGAGTCGCTCCCATGCAGGGGCCTGTCAGCCCAGCAGGCGCCGCACCACGTCCACCAGGTCCTGGCGCACCAGGTCGCCCTTGGTGATGTAGCCATCCACCCCGGCCGCCAGCCC